>DASZAD010000084.1:0-14100 GCA_035945415.1 Streptosporangiaceae bacterium | reverse complement strand
GATATCCAGGCAGCGCACCGAGCCGGTGGCGCTGGTGGACGTGCTGCGCGCGGCGGTGTCGGAGATCGAGCATTACGAGCGGGTCAAGCCAAACATCCAGGCGGGCATCGCGGTGCGCGGGCACGCGGTCAGTGACGTGGTTCACCTGCTGGCCGAGCTGGCCGAGAACGCGACCGCGTTCTCCCCCGCAGAGACGATGGTGAACGTCTCGGGCTACCTGCTCAACAGCGGCGGCGCGCTGGTGGACCTCACCGACCAGGGCGTCGGGATGGACGCGGAAGAGCTGGCCGAGGCCAACTGGCGGCTGGACCACCCCCCGGTGGTGGACGTGGCGGTCTCCCGCCGGATGGGGCTGTTCGTGGTGGCCCGGCTGGCCGCCAGGCACGGGATCCGCGTCCGGCTTCAGCCCGCCGCCATGGGCGGCCTGACCGCTCTGGTGTGGCTGCCCGACGAGATCATCACGCACAGCACCACTCTGACCACCCGGTGGATCGGGACCGGTCCGCCCAACGGTGAGACGGACGAACGGACGGCGGCCGCGCAGGCGGTGGCGGCGGCACGCAGCCGGTTCAGCGGCCTGCCACACCCGGAGGCGCTCACCGGAGCCGCGGCGGACCCGGGCGTGGTGCTCGCCGCGCCGGCGGCCGAAGTGACCGACAGCGCGCCGGCGGCCGAGGCGGCCGCCACGGTTCCCGCCCCGGCCAGCGCCCCCGCGGTTCCCGCCCCGGCCAGTGCCCTCACGGACGGCGCGGCGGTTGCGGCCGCTCTCGCGGACGCGGGACCGGAGGAACGGCTGCCCATCTTCGAGTCCGTGGAGTCGGACTGGTTCCGGCGCGGCAAGCATTCCGCCGACCACGCCCCGGCGCGAGGCAGCTGGTCGTCACCCGCTGACGCGGGATGGCGGGCCGCGGAGGTGGCGGACGCGCCGGTCTCCGCCGGTCACACCCCGTCGGGGCTCCCCCGGCGTCAGCCCGGGGCGAACCTGGTACCCGGCGGCATCGGCCAGTCACCGCTGGCGCCGCCCCCGCCTGCACGGACCCCCGCGCAGACCCGGGACCGCATGTCGAGCTTCCAGCAAGGCATCAGGAGAGCGCGCGCGAACTCACCGGGGGATGAGTCCTACCCCGCAGACGCGGCGGACGGTAACTAGGTCGCGATTGCCCCCATGCCACCTTCCCAGGTGGTCGTTGCAGGCCCGTAGAGAGGAGAAACTTGTGAGCCCCCTGACTTCCTCGGTGCAGGATTTGAACTGGCTCATCACGAACTTTGTCGAGCAGGTGCCATCTGTCGCCCACGCGATCGTGGTGTCCTCGGACGGCCTGCCGCTGGCCTTCTCCGACGGGTTCCCCCAGGACCGGGCGGACCAGCTGGCCGCGGTGACCTCGGGGCTGAGCAGCCTGACCCAGGGCGCGGCCCGGGTGTTCGAGGGCGGCCCGGTCAGGCAGACCGTCGTGGAGATGCGGCAGGGGCTATTGCTGGTGATGGCGATCAGCGACGGTTCCAGCCTGGCCGTGCTGGCGTCGGCCGATTGCGACATGGGCTTCGTGGCCTACGAGATGGCAATGCTCGTGGAGCGGGCCGGCCGGGTGCTCACGCCCGATACGCGGGCCAGCCTCCGGCCGGGCGGCGGCAACTGAGCCGCCGGCGGACCCGGCGTGCTCGAAGGGGTACCGAGTGAACTTCGCGAGTTCTGGACTGTTGCGGGGCACCACGTTGGACAGCGAGATGGCTTCGGTCAAGATCGTCGTCGCGGGGGGCTTCGGCGTGGGTAAGACCACGTTCGTCGGGTCGGTCTCGGAGATCATGCCGCTGAGCACCGAGGTCGTGATGACCACCGCCAGCGACGGCGTCGACGATCTGACCTTCCTGCCGGACAAGGCCACCACCACTGTGGCCATGGACTTCGGGCGGGTCACCCTGGACCCGGGGCTAGTCCTTTATATGTTTGGCACGCCCGGGCAGCATCGGTTCTGGTTCATGTGGGATGACCTCATCCAAGGCGCCATCGGCGCCGTGGTGCTCGTGGACACCCGCCGGCTGGCCGACTCCTTCCCTGCCGTGGACTACTTCGAGGAGGCCGGCCTGCCGTTCATCGTGGGCATCAACGGCTTCCACGGCCAGTTCCCGCACAGCATCGGCAACATCCAGGAAGCCCTGGCGGTGGGCGAGGACGTGCCGGTCATCGAGTGCGACGCGCGAGAGCGCGAGTCAGCCAAGACCACCCTGATCACCCTCGTCCGCCACGCCATGAGCTCTCAGGCCCGCGTCCGTTAGGCCAGGGTGCTGGCCAGTTCGGCCCAGGGGAAAGCAGTGGCGTAGTGGCGGGGCAGTTGCACGGCGGTCTCCGCGCACTGGCGCGCAAGCATCGGATGTACTCACAGTTAGACTAGCCAAGATCGTGGGAGCCGGCGGCCGGCGTCGTCGCCGACGGTGATCGTTCTGAGAGAGAGGATCTCGCTGGTCTTGCTATCTACACTCCTCGAACCTCCCGCCGCACCGGAGAATTCGCTCCGGCTGTTCACGTGCGGCGGATTGGGCGAAATTGGTCGCAATATGATGGTACTCACGTATGGTACCCAATCCATCATAATCGACTGCGGCGTCATGTTCCCGTCAGAGTACGAGCCGGGAGTAGATCTGATTCTGCCCGACCTCAGCCTGCTCGAGAAAGTGCCAGTTGAGCCCACGCACGCAATACTTACCCACGCTCACGAAGACCATATCGGTGCAATCCCTTACCTGATCCAACGGTACCCGAACATTACTCTGGTGGGAAGTAAACTCACCTTGGCCTTCGTCATGCCCAAGCTGCGAGAGCACCGGCTGAACGCGGAATCGGTCACGGTTGAGGCTGGAGACGACCTCTCCTTCGGTCAGTTCCGGGTCCGGTTCCTAGCCGTCACTCACTCGGTCCCTGATAGCCTGGCTGTCGTCGCTGACGTGGGCGGCATGCGGATTCTGCATACCGGTGACTTTAAGCTTGACCCCAGGCCGCTGGACGGCCGTACCACGGACCTGGCCGGCTTTGCGGCAATCGGGGCAGAGGGCGTCGATCTCTTGCTGAGTGACTCCACGAACGCCGGGGTCGAGGGCTCGTTGCCAGGCGAGGAGACCCTGCAGCCCATCCTGAAGAAGCTCTTCTCGGAAGCCACTGGACGCATAATATTCGCTTGCTTTGCCAGTAATGTTCACCGCGTGCAGCAGGCGATCAACGCGGCTGTCGGAGCAGATCGCCAGTTCGCCTTCATCGGCCGGTCAATGATACGTAACATGACCATCGCCAGCGAGCTCGGGTATCTGAAAATCCCCGCGGGTGCCCAGGTGCGGCTCAATGACGCGATTGATGCCGAGAAGGACAGGATAGTCCTCATCTGCACGGGCTCACAGGGCGAGCCACTGTCCGCCCTGGCCCGTATGGCGCGAGGCCAGCATCAGATACATCCACATGCCGATGATCTCGTGATCCTCTCCTCCCGGCTTATTCCCGGCAACGAGACAGACGTCTTCAAAGTGGTGAACGATCTGAACCGCCTGGGGGCACGAGTACTGCACACGGAGAATGCCGTGGTTCACGCGTCTGGACACGCCTCCGCACGTGATCTCACTGAAGTCATCACTATCGTCAGGCCCCGTTATCTGGTCCCCATCCATGGGGAGTGGCGGCACCTGCGTGCCCACGCCGAGGTGGCGCACCGGGCCGGGATGGCCGACGAGTCTGTAATTCTCATGTCAAACGGCGAGGTACTTGACTATGTCCGGGGAACGGCATTCCTCACCGGCGCGTACGAGTTCGCCGAAATCTATGTCGACGCGGGAACCGTCGGCCTTGTCGGGGCCAAGACCTTGAGTGAGCGCCGGCATCTCGGAACGGACGGTCTCTTGCATGTAGCGGTAGCCGTTGACGAGAGCAGCGGGCGGTTGCGCGCTCAGCCCGTGGTTTCACACAGCGGCCTTCCGATTAGTGGCCTGCATGAGGAACAGGTAGCAGCAATCGCTGCTGAGAACGTGACAGAATGGGCAGAAGACGAAGTCCGCGGCTGGCCGGTGCTGGAACGCGAAATTACCCGTGCACTACAAAGGTGGATGCGCGACAGCCACAAGTTCGAACCGTATGTACTGGTCAGCATAATTCCCATTCCACCGCACAGCGGATAACCAGGTTGAACTCCCAGGGCAGGCTGGTGAGCTGGGCGTACAAGCCACACCACCTGTCCATGAGCAGGCCGCCGGATCAGCGGGTTCAGCTCAGGCGCTCAGCCAGACGGTTCGCCGCAGGCCGAAGTCATCAGCGAAGCCGACCGGGCATCAGCGGGGGCTCCGCTCCTCGGGGGGACGGACGAACAGGCCTCGGCCCAGGACGGTCTTGAGGTAACCCTCGGCGCGCAGGGCCTGGATGGCGCGCTCCACGGTGCCGGGGCTCACATGGTAGTCCTGCGACAGGACGCGCTTGCTGGGGATGGCGCGGTGCGGCTTGATCTCGCCAGAGTCGATCTGGGTCCGGAGGATCGCGGCGAGTTGCTGGTAGACGGGCACGTCCGTCTCTGAGTCGATCGCCATCACCATGCCGTACGACGCTAGCATAAACCCCCGGCTACCTGGGGGTACTTTGCCGGTTCCCGGCGTACCCCCGGCGGCCGGATAGTGATCATGCCTACCCCTGGGTATCCCCACATCGAGAGGTGTCACTGGAGGTAATAACAAAAGTACCGATAGTAACATCAGGAGTGACCGTGAACGAGCACACCGTGGACCTCACCACCCCCCTCGGCCCGGTGACCGCCGAGTTCAGTAAGAGCCGGCTGGCTGGCTCCGATGTCGCGATCGTGACCACCGGGCCGGGGTTCAGCGTCAACCGCCACGAATACGCCGGCGCCGTCTACCTGCACAGCCCCGGGTGGACCGAGGCGCGAGCCCACCTCGTGCACGATGTGACGTTCACCGATTCCTCCGGCAAGCATCCGTTCCCCCGGGACCGGGCCACGATGGTCGCCGCCATCAAGGCCGCGGTCGCACGATACGCCGCACAGTCGCGCGACGGCGCATGACGACCTCAGCGCAGCGCCAGGATGATCTCCCGGGGGGCCGAAAGGGTTCCAGGCTGCCACTCCAGAGTGCCCGCCAGCCGCGCCGAGGGGAACGTCCGGAAGAACATCGTGAGGGCGCTGGCCAGCCACACCCGGGTCAGCGCGGCGCCGGGACAGAAGTGCGGGCCGGCCCCGAACGCGATGGTGGACGGCGGCGGCCCGCAGGAATCGTGGGCGGCTGCGACCAGGGACGGGAGCACCACCGTGCCCTTGCTGATCAGATGGCCGCCGAGCCAGGTGTCGGCCAGGGCCACTCGCGGCAGCGCGACGGGGAACAGTGTCCGGTGGGTCAGCAGATGACCGGCCACCGAGGCCCAGCTTCGCTCGCCCCGCAACGCCGCCGTGACCACGTCCGGCTGCTGGGCCAGCTCCGCGAGCGCGGTGGCCAGAACGGGCAGCACAGCGCCGAAGCCGTTGCTGACGGTCCCCATGACGTGCGCGATCTGGCGGGTGGAAAAGCCGTCGAGCGCCCCGATGAGCTGCGACGTCAGGCTGTCGTCGGGCCGGGCGCGCTTCACCGCGATCATCGACTCGTAGTAGCGGTACAAGTCACCCCAGGCCGCGGCCACGTCACGGACCGCCGCCGCACTGGGCACGACAGCGAACGCGACCCGGGAGAACTCAAGGACCTGGTCCCAATCCTGCATCGGAACGCCCATCGCCCCGCAGACCGCGTCCGCGGTGAACGGCTCGGCGAACCGCGCGAGCACATCTGCGGCGCGGTGGCGGCGCAGCGATGCGGCCAGGCTCGCGGCCAGCACCTGGACCCCGCGACGCGCCGACTCGGCCGCGCGCCGGGTGAACAGGTAGTTGATCCGCTGCCGGTACCGGCGTAGCTGTGGAGGATCCATGTTGAGCAGGCCGCCGTCGGGCGACTGCATCTCCGCCCCGGTCAGCGGGGAGCGGCGCAGCTCCCCGCTCTCGGTGACGCCCGCCATGCCAAAGCGGGTGGTATCGCACAGGCACCGCAGCACGTCCTCGCGGCGGCGCAGGACAAGCATGGGATCGCCGCCGACAGGCCGGCGGGCGAGGTCACCCACGCCGTCGGCGCGCAGCACCGGCGGCGGGGCGCCGCGTGGTTCAGGAGTGAAGGCTAAGACAGGGACAGCGACCGGCCGCTGTACTGTCACCATGGACGCCCGCTCGGCCGCGCCTTGGCGCTGGCCGACGGCGTGCGGAACGATTGCAAATCGGCCCCCCTTTCCGCGGCAGGACCCGGTCCCGGTCCCGGAGGCTCTGTCCCAGATGCGACATTCGTGTGCATATGGTGTTCACGTTGTTACCTGTGGCGACGAGAGGATACCCGGGTACATCGAGGATTATGTAAGGATGTCCAGATAAAACGAGCCTATTCAGTCACGCTGGCCTCTCCTGGCCACTTGATACTTCTGGCCTCTCCCGGCCGCCTGATTCACCACAAGCCGATCCCCCAGGCCGATCCCCCCAGGCGGATCCCCAGGCCGATCCCCCAGGCCGATCCCCCAGGCCGATCACCCCAGGCCGATCACCCCAGGCCGGTCACCACACGCCGGGGATCACCCGCCAGCGCACGCGCTGTTGATAGGCCAGGTACCCGGCTGACCTGGAGAGCAGCCGCTCCTCCAGCAGGACGCGGCCGATGTTGCAGGCGGTGACCAGCAGGAAGACCGCGAGATTGCGCAGCGACATGGCCTGCAGCAGATAGCCGGACTGGATCAGGAGGTAAGAGGCGTAGATCGGATGCCGGACCACGGCGTAGGGACCCCTGGTCTTCAGGCCGCGGTCGGCCGCCACGAAGCCGAACGACCGGCCCAGCGCCCAGAGCGAGGCGATGCAGATCACCAGGCCGATGAGCTGCAGGACAAACCCGGTCCGCACCCCCCAGGCCGGATGAGCGCCGTCCGGCCGGAACAAGACCCCACCGAACGTTCCCCCGGCCGCCACCAGCCAGCACGCCTGGCCCTGGCCGACGGCCCGCGCGGGCCGCCGGACCAGGAACGCGACCACGAACCAGGTCTCCTCGATCACGAACAGCCCGCCGATGAGCCGGTGCGTCTGCAGGAAGTACACGATGCTCGCTTTGGCGAACAGCCCGGCCCCGGCTGCCCCGATCAGGTTAACCGCGATCCGGATGAATCGGTCCAGGCGCGGCGGGGGCGGCGCTCGCTTAAAGGTCCGCCGCACATCGCCGGGGCGGCCGTCAGTCCCGGCAGGCGGCGGCCGGCAAGCCGGTGCACGCACCTGCGCACCTGAAGGATGTCGAGCACGAGTGCGCATCCGCATCCAGGTCATAGTCGCACACGCCGCGTAAACCACCGGTTTGACCGGCGCGTCTACCGCGGGACATGACAGACTTTCCACGCGTTGTGCCGCGCACGCGAGGCGAGGTGAGCGGGATGGCGGGGTCCGCCAGCCACGGCTTCGGAGCGGTGGTGCGCGACCACAGGATTGCCGCCGGGCTGACCCAGGAGGAGCTCGCGGAGCGGACCGGGATGAGCGTGCGCGCCATCGGCGACATCGAAAGGGGCCGCACCGCCCGCCCGCGGCGGAGCACCGTGGAGCTGCTCGAGCGGACACTGCGCCTGAGCTCCCCGGTTAAGGGCCAGGTCGCCGAGACGGCCGCCCAGTCCAGCCAGGAGCGGGCCGGCCAGGAGCAGTCCAGCCTGGAGCGGGCCGGCCTGGAGCGGGCCGGCCAGGAGCGGGCCGGCCAGGAGCGGGCCAGCGCGCAGCGGATCGTCCCGCGTCAGCTGCCTGCCACAATCCGCCACTTCGTGGGCCGGGCGGCCGAGCTGGCCACCTTGACCCGCCTGCTCGGCGAGCTGGACGGTACCGGGGGTGCCGTGGCGATCTCGGCGGTGGGCGGGACCGCGGGCGTGGGCAAGACGGCGCTGGCGGTGCGCTGGGCACACCTGGTCGCGGACCGCTTTCCCGACGGGCAGCTATACGTGAACCTGCGCGGCTATGACCCAGACCAGCCGGTGGCGGCGGCGGACGCGCTGGCCGGGTTCCTGCGCGCCCTCGGCGTGCCGGGCCAGGACATCCCGCCGACCGAAGACGAACGCGCCGCACAGTACCGCACCCTGCTGGCCGGACGGCGGGTCCTGGTGATACTGGACAACGCCAGTGGAGTCGAGCAGGTCCGCCCGCTCCTGCCCGGAACGCCGGCCTGTGCGGTGGTCGTGACCAGCCGCGATGCGCTGAACGGGCTGGCCGCCTGGCACGACGCCCGGCGGCTGGAACTGGACCTGCTGCCGGCCCGCGAGGCGATCGACCTGCTGCGGGCACTGGTCGGCCCGCGGGTGGATGCCGACCCTGAGGCCGCCGCGGAGCTGGCCGCCCAGTGCTCGCGGCTGCCGCTGGCCCTGCGGATGGCCGCGGAGCTCGCCGCCAGTCGGCCGTCCGCCCCGCTCGCGGCACTGGTCAGCGAGCTGGCCGACCAGCAACGGCGACTGGATCTGCTGGACGGCGGGGGAGACCCGCGTACGGCGGTGCGGGCGGTATTCTCCTGGTCGTGCCGGCACCTGACGGCACCCGTCGCGCGGACGTTCCGGCTGTTGAGCCTCCATCCCGGCTCCGACCTGGACGCTTACGCCGCTGCCGCGCTCACCGGCTGCTCCGTCGAGGACGCCAGCCGCGCGCTGGGCCAGCTTGCCCGCGCCCACCTGATCCAGGCCACCGGGACCGGCCGCTACAGCATGCATGATCTGCTCCGCGCCTATGCCGCCGGACAGGTCGCCAGCCAGGATGGTGAGCAGGAGCGGCAGGCGGCGCTGACCCGTCTGTTCGACTGGTACCTGTACGCCGTCCGCGAGGCGATGGACCTCGGGTTTCCCGCCGAGCGCCACCGGCGGCCCGAGGCCCGTCGGACGACCACTCCGGCCCCGCCGCTGGCCGGCGCGGCCTCGGCCCTCGCCTGGCTGGATGCGGAACGGGAGACCCTGATCGCGGTCTCGGTCCACACGTCGGGCCACGGCTGGCCGGGCCACGCCATCCGCCTGGCCGCGACCTTGTTCAGCTACCTGGACGCCGGCCGCTATCTCGAAGCCATCAGCATCCACGGCCACGCCTGCTACGCCGCGCGCCACAACGCGGACCGGGCTGGCGAGGCGGTGGCTCTCACCCATCTGGCCCTGGCCCACGGCGCCCTGGGCCGATACCAGCAGGCACGCGGCCAGTTGCGGCGCGCGCTTCGGGTGTTCCGCGGCGTAGGCGACCCGGCCGGCGAGGCGTCAGCGGTGTACGGCCTGGGCAGCATCGACCTCCAGCAAGGTCGCTACCAGCCAGCCCACGGCCGTCTGCAGCAGGCCCTGACGCTGTACCGGGCGGTGGGCGACCGGCACGGTGAAGCCAGGGCGCTCAGCAGTCTTGGCGTCATCGACCGCCGGCAGGGCCGCTACCAGCAGGCCGCCGACCGCCAGCATCAGGCCCTGACCCTGTTCCGCCAGACCGGCGACCGGGTCCGCGAGGGCGAGACCCTGTACCGGCTCGGCGTGGTCGGCTTGTGGCAGGGCAGCCTCGGCCAAGCCGACGTTCACCTGCGCCTGGCCCTGGCCCTGTTCATCGAGACCGGGGACCCGTCTGGCCAGGCCGAGGCGCACAAGGTCCTCGGTGATGTCGACCTGCGGCAGGGCCATTACCAGGAGGCTACCGAGCATCATCGCCGGGCCCTGACCCTGTTCCGGAAGTCTGGAGACCCGGCGGGTGAGGCCGACGCTCTCAACGGTCTCGGCCAGGTATCGCTGGCCCTCGGCGAGCCCCGCCGAGCGTGTCGCCAGCACGCCGCCGCTCTCACCCTGGCCATCCAGATCGGCGACCAGCACGAGCAGGCCAATGCCCATCAGGGCTTGGGCCACGCCTTCGAGGCGATGAGTGACTCCGGCCAGGCTCGCCACCACTGGCACCAAGCCCTCACCCTCTACACCCGCCTCGGCGCGCCCGAGGCCGGCCCGCTCCGGGTCCAGCTCACCACGCCCAGCGCGGGCTCACCGCCGGTGAACGGCAGTTCTGCCCGCTGACCCGCTGCCCGCTGCCGCTGACCCGCTCCCCTGACCCGCTGCCCGCTGCCGCTGACCCGCTCCCCTGACCCGCTGCCCGCTGCCGCTGACCCGCTGCCCGCTGCCGCTGACCCGCTGCCACCGACATGCTGCCCACTGGCGTGCTGCCCGCTGACGCTGAGAGCCATCCGTGAGATCGCCAGCCGTCGCGGTCACCTCTACCGCGGTGTCTCGCGGGCAACCCCAGCAGAGCGCTCCGGCCGCACACTGAGCTGTGCCCCCGGCCCGGAGGCCGGCGCCGGCCCACCGGCGGCAGGCTCAGCAGCAGGCTCACCGGCGCTCGCCGCCGGTGACGCCATCGGCTCACCGGCCGCCTGATCGGCAGCGATGACCGCGCGCTGGTAGGCCTCCCGGAGCTTGTCCAGCTCGGCCTGCGGACTGTGGAACCAGTTGGTGGACCACAGGCGGTGGAAGCTCCAGCCCAGCCGCCGCAGGTGCTCACCGCGCAGCCGGTCGCGGTCGCGGACGCTGCGCGACTGGCGGTAGGACGCGCCGTCGGCTTCGATGGCCAGCACCATCCGGCTGGAGTCCCGCGGGTGCGCGGCGGCGAAGTCGATGCGATAGCCACCCACCCCGTACTGCGGCACAACGGTGATCCCATACTCGGCCAGCCGGTCGCGAACGTCGGCCTCGAACGGGTTGAGCTGATCGGCGCCCGAGGCGCCGGGGGTGGTCCCGCCCGAGCTGGCGTAGTCCAGGTAGCCGGCCAGCAGCCGGGCACCCGCCTTGGTCACCCGGTCGGGGTCGATGTCGTGGCTGGAGAAGGAGCTGACCAGGGTCAGCCTGCGCTTGGCCCGGGTGGCGGCCACGTTGAGCCGGCGCTCGCCGCCGACGCGCAGCAGCGGGCCCCACTGGTAGCGCATCCTGCCGTCGGGATGTTTGCCGTAGCCGACCGACAGGATGATCGCGTCGCGCTCGTCGCCTTGCACCCGCTCCAGGTTCTTCACGAAGAACGGTTCCGGCTGGTCCTCGGCGAAGAACTCCTCCAGGTCGGGGTGGTCGGCCAGGGCGGCACGCAAGGCGGCATCGAGGCGCTCGGCGTGCCGGATGCCGAGCGCGATGATGCCCAGCGACTCGCTGGGCCTGGTCCTGGCGTGCTCCAGGATCAGCTCCACGACTCGCCGGACCTCGGCCGTCACCGACACTTCCTGGCCGGGTTCTGGTCCCTGGGCCACCACGACGTGGCGCAGGCAGTCGTCGAGCAGCACGCCAGGGAAGGTGGTCAACGCCCCCCCGTAGATGTGCGTGTTGGAAAACGCCACCAGCCGCTCGTCCCGGCTGCGGTAATGCCAGGCCAGCGGCCACGTCGGGAGCAGCGGGCGCAGGGCGTCGAGCACCGATTCAAATCCGGTGCCGAACGAGACCAGGTCCAGCGGAGCGGCCTCGTCTTCGCCTATCTCCTCGGACTCCTCACCGACCTGGCGGAAGAAGTTGGTCGGGGGAAGCTGCCGGTCGTCTCCGGCCACCACGATCTGGTGCCCGCGCATGATCGACGGAATGGCATCAGCCGGGATGATCTGGCTGGCCTCGTCGAAGATCACCACGTCGAACAGCCTGGCCGGCGGCAGAACCTGGCTGACCATGAGCGGCGACATGGCCCAGCACGGCTTGAGCGCGAACAGCACGTCGCTGGCCTGGTCGAGGAGCCGCCGCAGCGGCAGGTGGCCACGGCGCAGCGCGGCCTGCTTGCGGATCACCCGGGCCTGCAGCGGATGCCGGTCCTGGGCGTCGAACAACTGCTGGGCCCAGGCGCGGCGGACCCGTGTCCGGTTGGCCGCCAGGTGCTGGACGTCGTGCGCGCGGAAGTCGCTGGCGATCTCGTCCAGGGCGTCGCCGTGGTGGGCGCCGTACCGGGAGTCCTTGACCCGGATCTGGTCCAGGATCGAGGAGTACCAGGCGTGGTCGAACGCCGCCGCGACCAGGCTGGGCGGCGCCTCCCGGCGGGCCAGGTCGTCGAGCAGCGGTCCCAGACCAGCCTCGTCGAAGCCGGCGGCCAGCTCGTACAGCCGGGGCAGCTTCCAGGCGGTCTCCTGGTCGGCCGCCAGCTCCTCGAGCCGCTGCTCGGGGTCCTCGGGCAGCCGGACGTGGCGCCGGAGGGCGGCGAGCTGTCCCCTGGCTTCTTCCAGCAGAGCGGTCAGCTCAGCCAGGCCGGAGGGGAGCCGGGGCAGGCCCTCGCCGGTGCGGAGCTCCTGCCAGCGGTCGAGCTGCCCGGCCGCCTCGGTCAGGGCCGCCGCCAGCTCCTCGCGGGACGGGGCCCGGCTCTGGCTGGGCGGCTTCGACGGTCCGGCTTCGCCGGCGGGCGGCAAAGGGCCGGCTTCGACGGCGGGCCGCCAGAGCGCGCGCGCCTGCTTGCGCAGCGCGTGCCGCTCGAACAGCTTCAGCCCCGCCCCGTCGCCGCAGGCCGAGGCCAGCCGCCGCGGCGACGATTCGTACACCGCCGGAGCGAGCACCCGCAGCGTCCGCGCGACCGCGGCGAACAGCTCCGTCAGCCCGGCGGCCTCGCGGTAGCCGGCCGGCGGCTTCAGGCCGGTCTCCTCGGCGGCCCGGCCGCAGCGGTGGACCAGCACGGGCAGGCTGTGGGTGCTGAGCCGGGCGGCCAGGCCGCAGGCGCGGCGGGCGTCCTCGGCGGTGCGCAGCGACGCGCCGAACCAGGGCGTGCTGTCCGGGCGGAGCACGAATCCGCCCAGGTGAGCGAACTCTCGCAGCTCATCGCGGATCCGGTCGGCCCAGTCCGGGGTGATCTGCTCCGGGCTGGCCAGCCGGACCGGGGTGTGCGCCTCCGCTGGCACGCCGAGCAGCGCGGACTGGACGTCGAACGGGGTGAGGCCCCAGGGCTGGTGCGCCTCGTGCAGCCCCGCGACGTGCTCGTTCAGCCGCCGCTGCCGGTCGACCAGGCGCCGGTGCAGGCCGGCCACCTCCGGGTTCGCCGTGCGCTGGGCCAGGTCCAGGGTGTCGCCCAGGTCGCGGGCGATCCGCAGCCGGTCCCGCGTCCCCTCGTGGATGTCGAGCACCACCTCGCCCAGCTCCACGCCCTTCAGCCGGGACAGGACGGCGTCGATGGCGGCCCGCTTCTCCGCGACGAACAGCACCTTCCTCCCCCGGGCGACCAGGGCGGCGATCAGGTTCGCGATCGTCTGGCTCTTGCCGGTGCCCGGCGGGCCGTGGATCACCAGGCTGTTCCCCGACAGCACGGCATCGATGGCGGTGCGCTGCGAGGAGTCGGCGTCGAGAACCGAGTAGTCGTGCTCGGGCGCATCCAGCACGGGCTCGGCCGCTTCGCCCGAGCCCAGCAGCTCCTGGGCGTCGATGTCGCCGGCGATGGCCGCGACCACGTCGCTGTCGCCCAGCAGATCACCCGCCGCCTGCAGGTCCCTGACCATGGGCAGCTTCGCGTAGGTGAACGTGCCGATGACCTGGCGGTGCTGGATCTCGAAGCCGGGGACCTCGGCCGCCGCCGCGGCCTGGTGCAGCAGGTCGTAGACCTGCCCCCCTCGCTCGCCGGCGAGCTGCTCGGTGGCCGCGTCGAACACGGTGGCCAGCTTGTGCAGCAGGACCGGGTTCACCTCGGTCTCTTCGTCCAGGGTGAGGTCGAAGTCGTCGTACCGGGCGCGGGTCGGGCTGATGGTCAGCGGGCGGAGCAGCACGGGGGCGGCGGGCTCGAGGAAGAGCTCGTCCCACCGGGCCAGGCCGGTGGCGAGGTAGCCGGCCTTGATGCCGCGCTCCTCCTGCAGCTCGCGGGCCTTGCGGTAGATGACCTGCACCCGGCGGATGGCGTCGGCCCTGATGTCCACGTCGCGGAACAGCCGGGTCAGCCGGGCCGAGCCGGTGCGCAGGAACCGGTCCAGCGCGGCCGGTTCGGCGGCGGCCAGGTCCAGCGTGCCGGCCCGGCGGTCCTTGTAGTAGAGCAGCGTGTTGCGGCCGCCGAGGTCGGTAAGTGCGGCCACCCAGCGGGCCTGGGCTCCCGCGATCAGCTCAGTGCGCTG
>DASZAD010000083.1:0-2083 GCA_035945415.1 Streptosporangiaceae bacterium | reverse complement strand
GTGGGCCAAGGCACAGCGATGGACGCCCTGACGCACCGATAGGCTATCCGCGGCGCTTCGCGTCACACCTCCCCTCGTCGCTGCAATTCTTGAACGGTGCGCTTCCGCATGCTCGCTATCTGGCTTCTTATCGCCGCCGTGGTCCTCGTCCCCGTCTTGTGCGCCTTCGCAGGCGATGACCCTCCCGGTAATGTGATCGAGCATGTCCAGGAGGACGCTCCGCGGGACGATGACGAGCCGGACCTTATGGCCGCTGCGGCGTGAGTTTAGACGGTCCCGGCTAGCCGCGTGACCGGACTGTGACGGCCAGGAGAGCCGGCCCGGCTTGGCGCTGGCTCCGCGCCGGCTCCATCATGGCTCCAGTGCATCGTAAGATCGCAGCGAGCGAGGGGAAATCGAGGCCGTGGCCGAGCAGCCGTGCGTTGGGTCGTGCAACTGGCACTGGCGAAAAGCCCGCGAAGCCTTCGATCTGGCTCTCGCCGGCTATGACCCCCTCGACCCGGCCCAGTCCCGGCCGGTGCCCCCGGATCTGTACCCGGTGTACGGGGACCCGTGGTGCGGCCGGTGCAAGACGCAGATCCGCCGTGAGCTGGCCGAGATCGACGACCTCGCCTCCATTCTCGGGGCGATGGCCGACGGGCACCGCGGCCGCCGCCCCGGCACCCGCCTGTCCCGCTCCAGGCAGTCCGCAGCGCCGTCCCCGTCCCCGACGGGGGATCTGCTCGAGGAGCTGCGCCATGACATCCACGGCTGGGAGACCGCGACCCGCGGCACGGACCCGCTGGCCCGCCGCGGCTTCCTGGCCACGGAGACCACCACCAGCATTTCGTGGCTGGTGACGCATTTCGACGACGCGATCCTGCACCCGGATTTCGCCGTTGATTTCGGCCGGGAGATCCTCCGCTGGCGGCGGACGCTGAAACAGCTCACCAGCGCAGGGGTCGGTGTGCAGCACAAGCCGGTCCGCTGCCCGCGCTGTGACGAGTACGCGGTGTTCTGGACTGAGGGTGATGATCATGCGGAGTGCCGGGGGAAAGGCGGGACGTGCGGTCGGCTGATCGGCATGGACGAGCTCGACGGCCTGGCCGTGGTACAGGACGCCGCGCACACTAAGGCGGTCGGCGGCGCACCGACGCGCCCGGCCGCATGAGCCTGTTTGACAAAGCGGCTCTGGCCAGCGATATTCGATGTCAACACGACAGCGGTTTCTATGCCCTCGTAGCCTCAGACGGCGCGGGGGCATCTGCGTATCCGGGGGGTGCGCGGATGCTGCTGCCCGACCCGGCCCCGGACGGCGAGATCTACCTGACCACCGCCCAGGCCGCCCAGGCGATGGGCCGCAAACCCCCGGCGATCAGACGGTGGGTCCGGATCGGCTACCTGCCCGAAGCCGCTCCCGGCCTGTATGCGTTCTCGGCTGTCGCGGCAGCGGAGAAGCGGGCGCGAGAGGCGGCGATCCGCACCTCCGGCACCGACGCGCGGGCCCGGCCGAACTTCGCTGATCCGCTCGCCGCCTGAACCCTGAACCAACCTTTAGGAGCCCCCGTGTCCGATCCTCAGCCTCCGGTGGTCGTGCTCACCCCGGACAAGACCGGCCCGTACCAGCACGGCGACCCGCTCGCTGTCACTGTCGTCGTCCTCCAGCCCGGCACGGTGAAGATCGCCGTCCAGGTCACCCTCGCCGACGGCACGCCCGTATCCGGCGAACTGGACCTGCCGGTCCTGCAATCTTCGGGGTCCGGGTTCCAGGTGGCGTCGGCGACGGACTCGCTGGGGGACTCGTTCACTGTGGAGCTGGCCGAGAACGGGGCGTCCGTGCTGCGGACCACGCTCGGCGCACCCCCAGCCTGACCCCGATGGCCACGGTCTGCTCGCAGTGCAGGATGCCGGTACGCCCGGTGAACGAGTGCATCTGCGACGACGACCCGGACGAGAGCAGCGGCGAGGACGGGGCCGCCTGACCGCTAGGCTGGACCGGTGAAGATCGCCGATCCTGCGACTGCCGAACTGGCCGCCATCAACGCCATCCTCGAGCCGTTCCTCTGGGTGCATTCGTACGGCCAGCCGTACTACGGGCTGCCCG
>DASZAD010000082.1:0-10047 GCA_035945415.1 Streptosporangiaceae bacterium | reverse complement strand
CGCCTTCGTGCCGTGAGGTCAGCACCAGGAGGCGGCTGCGGGCCAGCAGATCCAGAGCCTCTCCGCGCGGCCGGGGGCCGAGCCAGTCGTAGCGCGGACTGGCGGCCGACTCGGCGGCCGCCGCGGCCGCCAGCTCATCGTCCAGCGCTCCGCCCAGGTGGGTGACCCGGATCCGCGAGCTGGCGGGCAGTTCCCTGACCGCCTCGGCCACCCGCAGCGGGTCCTTCACCGGCCGCAGGTGAGCCAGGACCGCCACCTCGAAACAGTCGTCCCGCGGCGCCTGGCGGCGGATCGGCGGCACCGACTGTACGATCACCCGGGCCCGCTGCCGGGTCTTCGGGTCGAGCTGGTCCAGTGCGCGCGGCTGGAGGACGACCAGCCGGCTGGCCATGGCCAGCACCGCGGGATTCACGCCGGTGCTGCGGAGGTCCGGGTAGAGATCCGTTCCGGTCAGCGCGAGCACTACCGGCGCGCGCGGGTGCGCGGTGCGGAAGGCGCGTACCGCCCCGGCGCTCTTCCTGGCGTGCAGCGCGACCAGCGCGTCATACCCGCCCCGGTACTCGTCCCTGAGGCCGACGCTGGACTCCGCCTGGTGGCCAAGCTCGCGCAAGAGGGCGGCCCAGCGGCGTGCGGTCACTCCGTTGCCGGTGTCGCTGTCCGCCGCGGCTGGGCTGACGAGCAGGATGCGCACGGCCGGCTCAGACCGCGCAGGTGCGAAAGCCGGCTATGACGTCCCGGCGCTCGGGGGTGAAGTAGTTGCGGAGGGTGCACCGCAGCAGCCGGCCCCGGGTGGCCCAGGCGCCGCCGCGCAGCACCTTGCGCTGGCCGAAGAACTGCTCGGAGTTCTCGTGGTAGGCGTCGCGCTCGAAGTTGGGATAGGCGACGAAGTCGCTGGCCGTCCACTCCCACACCCCGCCGATCAGCTGCCGGAGGCCGGCCTGGCTGTCGCCCGCCGGGCAGGCGGCGACGCCGGCCGGGCCCATTCCGTGCCAGTCGGTGATGGCGCGGGCGGCCTCTGGCTCGTCCACGCCCCACGGGTAGACGGGCTTCGGCCAACCGCCGCCGGTGGCGGCGTACTCCCACTCCGCCTCGGTGGGCAGCCGCCGTCCCGCCCACCGGCAGTACGCGTCAGCCTCCCACCAGCACACGTGGCTCACCGGCAGGTGCGACTCCAGGTCCAGCCACCGGTCGAAGTGCCGCCGCTGCCAGCCGCCGCCTGGCGCACGGCGCCAGTACACCGGGTGCTTCGCCCCGGTGTCGCCCAGCCAGGCCCCGCCGTCCGGCCACAGCCTGACGTCGGCGTAGCCGCCGTCGTCGGTGAACGCGGCGAACTCGCCCTGTGTCACCGTTGCCCTGGCCATCGCGAACGGGGCGACCTCGACCCGGTGTGCCCACTTCTCGTTGTCGTAGACGAACGGATCTGACCGCAGCGCGCCGAGCAGGAAGCTGCCGCCCGGCACCGCCGCATCGCCCGGCAGCGCTCCCCCGTCGGCGCCCGCCCCGGGCGCGCCGGCGCTGATCACGCCCGTGAGCACCGGTGGGGGCAGGCCGAGGGTCTGCCGGGTGTAGGTCAGCGCCTCGGTGTGCATGTCGTAGTGATGCACGCTGTATCGGGCGAAATGCAGGACCACATCGGTGGCGTCGGGACGCAGCACTTCCCGGGCGACCAGGCTGGCCACCTCCCGCATGTAGCCGGCCGTCTGCTCGCGTGACGGCAGCGCGAGCCGCCACCTGGTGTCGTGAGGGATCGCACCCGAGTCATAGAGCGCGTCCCCGTAGTCGAGGATCGGCGGCCGGCCGCAGGCCTGGCGGAGGACGAACTTCTCCTGGAACCAGGCGAGGTGGGCGATCTCCCACAGCAGGGGATTGACCGTCGGCAGCAGCGGGCCGATCATCTGCTCGTCGTCGAGGTCGGCGACCAGTTCCAGCGTCCGCTCGCAGCCATCGATGACCCAGCCGGCCAGCTGCTCCGCACTCGGGGATATGACCTGCATATCGCCTCTCTCTGTCGTCCGGGGATGGCCTGCCTGCGGCTGGTGCCCGGGCGCGGGACACAACCTGACGGGTTACATGAAGTTGCGGGTGTGCAGCCCGGAGACCTCGGCGGCCTCGTCGGAGCCGAATCCGAGCTGAACCAGGCGCCGCTGCCGGCCCTGGTCCAACCACGGCGCCCATGAGGAGAGTCATGCTGGCATCCTCACATCAGGGGCAGGCCGGTCAGCGCCCGGCCGATGAAGTCGTGCAGCGCTTCGGTGGTCGGCGCCATGACCCGGGCGGCGCGGGAGTCACGGAACCGGCGCTCGATGCCCAGGTCCTTGCGGAACGCCGAGCCGCCGCAGACGGTCATGGCCAGGTCGGTGACAGCGATGGCGGCCTCGGCCGACGCCGCCTTGACCTCCAGCAGCCGTAGCTGTGCGTCCTGGCGACCCGCGCCGAGGGCGGCGATCGCGTCGTTCAGCAGGGTCCGCGCCTGATCGGCGGTGAGCCGCATCCGGGCCAGGCCGGCCCGGGCGGCGGGCTGCTCGGCCAGCGTCTGGTTCAGGTGCACCAGCCTGGTGCCGCTCAGGTGGGCCGCGGTCCGGGCGATCACCGCCTCCATCAGCCCCACGCCGTAGGCGGCGTTCAGGACGAGGAAGAACGGCAGCGCAGTAGCGAACGCGACGTCCAGGCCGGCGCCGTCCTCGCCCAGCCGGGAGCTGGCCGGGACCCGCACCGCTTCGGCGGTGACCGGGGAGGAGGCGTTGCCGCGCAGGCCCAGCCCGTCGAACGCCGACGGGATGGACAGGCCCGTGGCGGTCGAGGGCACCAGCCACAGGGTCATCGGCCCGTCGACCGCGAGCGGCCGGCTGGACCAGACGTAGCTGTCGGCCTGCCCCGCCGAAGTCACCCAGCTCTTGCGAGCATCCAGGCGCACCGAGTCCCCGTCGGCGGTAGCGCTGCTGACCGGGGCCCAGAAGTGACTGCGTGATCCCGTTTCAGAGAAGGCGAGCGTGGTCAGATGGTTCCCGGCCGCGATCTCCGCCAGCGTGCCCGCGGGCCCGTGGGCCGCCAGCACGGCGGTGCCGGCATAGTGCATCATCAGCACCATCGCCGTCGATCCGCACGCCTGCGCGACCTGCTCCACCGCGTCCGCCGCCTCGGCCAGCCCGAGCCCCCGCCCGCCATGCTCCCGCGGCACGGTAAGCCCCAGGATTCCCGCGCTGCCGAGCGCGGTCACCCCGTCGCGCGGGAACTTCCCCTCCCGGTCCACCTGCTCCGCCGCCGGCTCCACCACGTCGGCGATCACCTTCGCAAGATCCTCGCGATAGGTCATATACCCGTCTCCTGTTCCGGCGTGTCTTACGTGCAGGCTCTTCCGGACATAACGGCGACCGGCGTAGGCCGGCCGTTCCCCCGCCATGCTTCCTGCCAGCCGTTATGCCGTCAAGGAGTCGCCTCTGCCAGGGGATTCGGCCGGGAGCACACCCACTCCCGGCACCCGGCGAACAGGTTCCGGTCGCAGAAGCCCAGCTGCCGGTCATATCTGGGCGCGGACTTGTCCCAGTAGCGACGCCATCGTTCCATCTGGCGCTCCTTCTGGCATTCTTCCCGGCTGCCACGCGCCATGAGGCCACCCTTCCCGAACGCCCGGCCCGCACCTCGGTCCCGGGCTCGCCCATCTGTCCAGCATGCCTGGTGGCACACTGAGGGCGTGTCCAGCTCACCCTCATCGTCCCGCCGCGCGCGCAGCTATCAGGCGGCGGCCGTCATCCTGGCCGAGCGGGACCCGGTCCTGCGCCGGCTGGTCGCCGAAGCCGGTCCGGCCCGGGTGCGGCCGCCCGCCGACACCCACTTCGAGGCGCTGGTCCGCGCGATCGTCTACCAGCAGCTCGCCGGGGCGGCCGCCGCCGCCATCCACGGCCGCCTGGTCGCCGCGCTCGGTACGGTCGAACCCGAGCGTTTGCTGGCGCAGTCCGACGAGACCATGCGTGCGGCCGGCCTGTCCGCCAACAAGACGGCCTCACTCCGAGATCTGGCGTCCAAGGTCCTCGATGGGACCGTCGTCCTGGACCCGCCCGGCCTGCGGGCCGAAAGCGACGACGAGGTCATCGCCCGCCTGTCCGCGGTCCGCGGCATCGGCACCTGGACCGCCCAGATGTTCCTGATGTTCCAGCTGCGCCGCCTGGACGTCTGGCCCACCGGCGACCTGGGCGTCAGAAAGGGCTTCGGCCTGGCCTGGCACATCCCCACGCCCACCCCGAAGCGGCTGGAGCCGCTCGGCGACCCGTACCGCCCCTACCGTTCGGTCGTCGCCTGGTACTGCTGGCGAGCCGCCGAACTCTACCAGTCCGCCCCCGAAAGCGCCCTCACCCGTTAGCCCCCTCCCCCGCGCTCTGCGCCGCCTCGGCCACAACCCCAGCCCTGCCTCCTTCTCCCCAGCAAAAGGGCGGCTCCGGGCACTCGTCCCGATGCTCCTCAGCGCCCATATGCCCAGGCTGGGGCAGGTGGCCGCGGAGCCGGCGTCCGGCTTGCCGGCGGCCGGCGGAGCGGGCACCTGTCCCAGCCCCCGCAGTCGCTTTGGATAGCCCACTTCAACCAGTTCGAACCTTTGCCGTCTTTTTGTGAATTTCTATGACATCTGCTCGCCGATGACGCAGGATGATGCTTCGGCGACGTGCGGTTCGCCTGTGACAGCGGGAAGCCACGGATGAGCGGGGAGTGACCATATGGGCGTATCCAGCTCACCAGGCCGCCCGGAGCGGCCGTACCCAGCCCGCCGATCGATCCGGTCCACGTTTGCGGCGACGGTGGTGGTGCCGGTCGTCTGCCTGGTACTGCTCTGGCTCGTGGCCGTGAGCTTCACGCCCGGCGGTGCCCTCGTGCGCCACGGCCTCTTCTCGCCTGGCCACAAGGATCTGGCCCAGGTCGCCCTCTACGCGGGCGGCGGCA
This sequence comes from Streptosporangiaceae bacterium, assembly GCA_035945415.1. Classification (GTDB taxonomy): domain Bacteria; phylum Actinomycetota; class Actinomycetes; order Streptosporangiales; family Streptosporangiaceae; genus PALSA-505. Next base: position 5,118 of record DASZAD010000082.1, on the reverse strand, counting down.
TCCTGATCGTCATCCTCGCGGTGTGGCTGATGGGGTCGTTCAGCAGGCGGCTGTCGCAGGACCTCTCCGATCTGGAGGCCATGGCCCGCCGCCTGGCCAGCGAGCCGCTGCCGCAGACCGGCGCGAGCCTGGAAGCCGCCACGACGCGGGGGACAGGGACGGAGAGCATCGCGTGGCCGCGCGGGAGGACCGCCGAGGTCGTCGGCACCGCGGCGGCCATGACCGGCCTGCGGAAGTCGGCGGTCGCCGCGGCAGCGGACGGGATCAGCCTCCGTGACGGTATCGCCCAGGTGTTCGTCAGCCTGGCCCGGCGGAACCAGTCGCTGTTGCAGCGGCAGCTACGCCTGATCGACGCGCTGGAGCAGAAGGCCACCGACCCCGCCGCGCTGGCCGACCTGTTCTCGCTCGACCACCTCACCACCCGTATGCGGCGCCACGCCGAGAACCTGATCATCCTGTCCGGTGCCGCTCCCGGGCGTACCTGGAGCGAACCGGTGCCGGTCATCGACGTGGTCCGCGGCGCTCTGGCGGAGGTGGAGGACTACCAGCGCGTCCGGGTGGTCACCAGGACCCAGGACGCGGTGATCGGGTCGGCCGTCGCGGACATGATCCACCTACTGGCCGAGCTGATCGAGAACGCGGCCCTGTTCTCCCCGTCGGACACCCGGGTCGAGGTCAGAGCCGAGCGCGTGGCCAATGGCTTCGCGATCGAGGTCGAAGACCGTGGCCTGGGCATGCAGCCGACGGTGATGGCCGAGATCAACCGGCAGCTCCTCAGCCCGCCCGACTTCGCCCTGGCCGACCCCGACCGGCTGGGCCTGTTCGTGGTGGGGAGGCTGGCCGGGCGGCACGGGATCAGGGTCTCGCTCAATCCCTCTCCTTACGGCGGCACCACGGCGGTCGCGCTGGTACCTCACAACGTCGTCCTGCCCACGACCCAGACCGGCGCGGGCGCGCCGTCCGAGGCGGTGCTACCGCCCGGCCGGCCCGTCGAGCTGGACTGGCGCTCCGCCGATGCGCTGGTCCTGACCAGCGGGCATGCCGAGACACCCGGACGTCACGCGGACACCACGGCCAGCCCGCGTGACAGCTTTCTCCCCCCGGGCACCTCCGGCGGCCCGCTCGGTCCCGGCTCGTCCGGCTCCGGCTCTTTCGCTTCCGGAAGCTCGTTCAGCCCGGACGACCTGGACCGGCCGGGAAGCCGGTTCTCCGCCAGCGACCGCAGCTGGGCTGGCAGCCCGGCCAGCAGTCCGGCCGGAGACCCGATCCGCTCCGCCCAGGCCGAAGTGATCGGGAGCTCGCTCGATCCGGATTACGGCGGCGTGCCGGGCAGCCCGTCCGGCTCCGGCGAGAGCGACCGGATCGAGGGCACGGCGCGTACCGAGAGCCTGAGCAGCCCGGACGACGACCAGTCCGGCGCCATGTTCCGCTTCGGCACCGGACGTTTCAGCCCGGGCGACCGCTATGGCAGCACCGCGGCCGGCACTCGCGAGCCAGGCTCCGGTGCGCCGGACGACACCGACGTATTCGGCCTCGGCAGCGCGTTCCGCGGCTCCGCCAGTCCCGGCACCTCCGGCGATCCCCTGCCCACCCGTGGGTCTACGGGATCTACGGGATCTACGGGCGGCACCTACCGGGGCCTCCCGCGCCGGGTCCGGCAGGCCAGCCTGTCCCCGCACCTGCGAGACAGTTCCCCGTCGTCCGATGTTCCGCCACTGGGGGGACCAGCGGCGGAGCCCGCACCCGAGCTCACTCCGGAGCGGGCCCGCGACGTCGTCGCCTCCTTCCGGGCCGGATGGCAGCGAGAAAGCGGTGAGGTTACCGATCCGGCTCCGGACCAGGAGACCGGAGCGGAACCAGCCATGCCCCAGGACTCCGCGGCGCGGGACGGGGAGGAGGCGTGATGGACGAGCGCGGCGCGGCTGGCGGTGGACCCGATCTTGGCTGGCTGCTCGACGACTTGAGCGACCGGGTCGAGCACCTGAGGCAAGCCGTCATCCTCTCTCGGGACGGACTCACCGTCGCCGCCTCCAAGAGCTTGGGCCGCGAGGACGCCGAGCACCTGTCCGCGCTGGCCGCCGGGGTGCAGAGCCTGGCCACCGGCGCGGGCGCGCACTTCGGCGGCGGTAGCGTCCAACAGATCATCATCGAGCTCGAGCGGGCGTTCCTCTTCGTGACGGCGGCAGGCCAGGGGAGCTGCCTGGCCGTGCTGTGCTCCGCCCAGGCCGATCCGGCCCTGATCGCCTACGAGATGGCGATGCTGGTGAAACGGGCCGGACCGCACCTCTCGGCCCAGCCACGGTTCTCGGCGATCCAAGTACCAGTCGAGTGAGCCAGGAATGCCGCGCGGCGACAAGTGGTCGGACAGGTACGCTGGCCCGGTTGTCCGGCCTTACGCGCTTACTGGCGGCAGGACGGCTCCGGCCAGAGGCGAGGTGCTTGACCTGATCGCCATTGTCGCAACCACCGAGCCGGCCGAGCGAGAGAACGACTCGATCGACCTCACCCCCGAGGACCGCAGGATTCTCGGCCTGTGCCTCAAGCCAGTCACCGTGACCGACATAGCCTCGGCTACAGCCCTGCCTCTCGGCGTGATCCGCGTGCTGCTGGCCGACCTCATCGCGCGCGACCGGATCGGCGTGCTGCAGCAACGGCCCCCCGGCGGGCAACCCAGCGCCGATCTGCTCAAGGAGGTGCTGCATGGGCTCCGCACGCTCTGATGCCCCGGGCAACAGCAGCGATGATGGCCTGCTGGCCGCGTTCAAGATAGTCATCGCGGGCGGATTCGGGGCCGGTAAGACCACGCTCGTCGGGGCCGTCAGCGAGGTCCGGCCGCTGCGCACCGAGGAAACCCTGTCCAGCGGGAGCATCGCAACCGATGATCTCGGCGGGGTCGGCAACAAGACGACCACGACCGTCGCGATGGACTTCGGCCGCATCACCCTGAATGACCATCTCGTGCTCTACCTTTTTGGCACACCCGGCCAGGAGCGGTTCTGGTTCATGTGGGACGAGCTTTCCTACGGCGCGCTCGGCGCCGTGGTCCTGGCCGATACCCGCCGTCTCGACGACTGCTTCCCGTCCGTCGATTACTTCGAGAAGTGCCAGTTGCCGTTCATCGTCGCCATCAACTGCTTCGATGGCGCGCCTCGTTATGATCCGAGGGACGTGCGCGTCGCGCTCGACCTCGATCTGGTCGTCCCGGTGGTGGCCTGCGACGCCCGCGAGCGCGAGTCGGTCAAGCAGGTCCTGATCACCCTGGTGGAGCACGTCCTGGCCAGCAGGCCGGCTCCCGCGGGCCGGAAGGCGGCCACCGGAACGTACGGAGCGGCGCCGGCGGCCGGGACGTACCCGCTAGCTTCGGCGCCCGGTCTGGAACGCCCCATTCCGGCCCGCGTGGACCGGCGGCCGGCGCCCGCTTAGCCAGCGGCCGGCCGCAAGCGTTCTCCTCGGCTGGCGAATGGAGGAAGCCGCACTACAGCTTTGTAATCGCGCAAAGATCTCCCTCGCCATTCGACAAGTATTATCGCATATGCGCAAAAAAGCCGGATATTGACGTGTAGGCTCTCTTGCCTAACACTTGTGGCCATGGCGACGGTTGCTGCGCCAGCGCGCAGCCGGGCCTGGTGCTCATCAGGGCGTGAGTACGCACCTAAGAGGAGGAGTCAGTGACCACCATCGGAGCACGGCACGCTCAGCCACCCGGTGGCAGCAGGAACCTGTTCGTGCGGAACGCGACCGGTCTCGTCCGGGAACTCAACGCATTCGACGCATTCAACCTCGTCTTCTCGGCGGTGCTGATTCCGGTCGGAATCACCGAGGTGATGGCGTTCACACCGACGTTCTGGCCCCACGCCAACATGCTGGTGTCGTTCCTCCTAGCCACCCCCCTGGTCGCCACCTGCGGCCTCGTCTACCTCTACTTCACGGTGATCATGCCGCGATCCGGAGGAGATTACGTCTGGGTCTCGCGGACGCTCAGCCCGTTCTTCGGCTTCTTCACGAACTTCTCGCTCACGTTCGTGTTCCTCACCTGGATCGCCTTCAATTTCACCTACATGCTGTCGGTGATGGGGCCGGCCGCCGCGTACGTGGGCGGCTGGCACGGCAGCTGGCTCACCGCACCGGGCCACGGCGAGCTGATGCTGATCGCGACCGTGCTCACGGCGCTGTTCACGATCCTGATGATCTTCGGGGTCCGGGTGGTCGCCCGGTACATGCTGATCACCTTCGCCGTGGTCTGGATCGGCATGATCGCCTGGCTGATAGCCATGGCCGTCGGCAGCCACTCGCACTTCGTCACAAAGTTCAACGCCAAGTCCGGCGCCCACTACACCAGCATCATCTCCCAGGCCGGCCACCTCGGCTTCAGCGCCGCCGGTCCCATCGCCATCGGCGCCACCCTGTTCGGAATGATCTACTGTTTCCAGGTCTACACCGGCTTCCAGTGGACCGGGTACTTCGCCGGGGAGATCCGCAACGTCGGCCGCACCGCCAGGACCTCGATCCTCGGCGGCCTGCTGTTCGCCGCGATCGGCTACGTGCTCGGGGTGGCGCTTATCTACAAGTACTACGGCTTCAACTTCTTCGGCGCGTCCGTGTTCATGGGGCTCGGCGGCGGCGCGTCTCACTGGCACCTGGCGTTCCTGCCCTACCTGCCGGCCCTGGTGAACTTCCTGCCGGGACCGCAGTGGCTGCTCGTCTTCATCGCGCTCTGCTTCGTGCTGTCCATCCTGTGGTGGACGCCGACCGGGTTCATGCTCGGCACCAGGAACATGTTCGCCTGGTCCTTCGACCGGCTGGCGCCGGAGAAGCTCACCACGGTCTCTGACCGCTTCCACACCCCGGTGATCGCCACGATCGTCGTCGGCTGCGTGGTCGAACTGCTCAACTACCTGAACATCTACCAGGGCCTGGGCAACTATCTGCTGAACGTGATCGCGGTGATGGGGGTGGCGTTCATCATCGTCTCGCTGGCCGGCCTGATCACCCCCTGGCGACGGCCCCATCTGCACGCGCAAGGCCCGCGCTGGGCCCGGGCCAAGCTGGCCGGGGTACCGGTGATATCGCTGGTGGCCGCGATTTCCGCGATATCATGGGGTTTCGTGATCTATGTCG
>DASZAD010000081.1:0-18096 GCA_035945415.1 Streptosporangiaceae bacterium | reverse complement strand
TGCTGGACTTCACCCGCCGGCTGATCCTGCTGCGGATCACGCATCCGGTGCTGCGCCGGCGGCGCTGGTTCCAGGGTCACTCCATCCGGGGCACCGTGGACCTGGGCTGGTGCAAGCCGGACGGCACCGAGATGACCGATGAGGACTGGACCGGCTGGCCGGCCAACTCGGTCGGCGTCTTCTTCAACGGTGACGCGATCACCGACCCCGACCCGCGCGGCCACCGGGTGACCGACGAATCGTTCCTGCTGCTGTTCAACGCCCACCCGGAGGCCATCGACTGGACGCTGCCCAAACAGTGGGGCCGTCTCTGGGAAGTGGTGCTCGACACCGCGGACGGCGGGCGCGACCCCGGTTCGCGCCGGGAGGGAAGCGTCTTCGACAGCGGCCAGGCCTTCCCGGTCGCCGGGCGTTCCCTGGTCGTCTTCCTGCGCCGCATCGACGAGGTTTCCGCCGCCGGGTAGCGCCTGCCGCGGGACTCCCCCGGACTCCGCTGGCCCGGACTCCGCCGCCCTGGACCCCGATGACCCGGACTCCGCCGCCCCGGACCCCGCCGCCCCGGACCCCGATGACCCGGACTCCGATGACCCGGACCCCGATGACCCGGACCCCGATGACCCGGACCCCGATGACCCGGACCCCGATGACCCGGACCCCGATGACCCGGACCCCGATGGCGCGGACTCCGATGGCCCGGTCTCCCCGCGAAATCCGGTTGCGCTTTCGGGCGGCCGTTTGCTGTACTTCCTGCAGCAGCCGATCCCACAGGAGAGCGACATGCCTGCCGCGTTGATTTCCAGCTATCAGGGAATCACCGCCTACCCAGGGGACATGACGCTCCGTGACCACGCTGAACTTGGGGATCCTGGCGCACGTCGACGCCGGTAAGACCACCCTGACCGAGCGGCTGCTGTACGCGGCCGGGGTCATCGACGAGATCGGCAGCGTCGATGACGGCCGCACCCAGACCGACTCGCTGGCGCTCGAGCGGCAGCGCGGTATCACGATCAAGTCCGCCGTCGTCTCGTTCGCCATCGGCGACCTGACGGTCAACCTGATCGACACGCCCGGCCACCCCGACTTCATCGCCGAGGTGGAACGGGTGCTGAACGTCCTCGACGGCGCCGTGCTCGTGATCTCCGCCGTCGAAGGCGTGCAGGCGCAGACGCGGGTGCTGATGCGGGCGTTGCGACGGCTGCGCATCCCCACGCTGATCTTCGTGAACAAGATCGACCGGCTCGGCGCGCGGTACGAGGGCGTGCTGCGGGAGATCTCCACGCTGCTGACACCGGCGATCGTCCCGATGGGGATGGTGGCTGGGCTTGGCACCCGGCGCGGCGACTTCATCGCCTGCGACGCGAGCGACGCGGAGTTCCCGGCCCTGCTGGCCGACCGGTTGGCCGACCAGGATGACGCGTTGCTGGCCTCCTACGTCGACGACGAGACGAAGGTCGGCTACGAGCGGCTCCGGGCCGAGCTCGTGGCACAGACCCGGTGCGCGCTGGTGCATCCGGTGTTCTTCGGCTCGGCTATGACCGGCGCGGGCACCGGCGCGCTGACCGGTGGCATCAGGGAACTGCTGCCCGCGGCCGCGGGCGACGCCGACGGCCCGCCGTCCGGCGTGGTGTTCAAGGTCGAGCGAGGCCCGGCCGGGGAGAAGGTCGCCTACGTACGCATGTTCTCCGGCGAGGTGGGGGCGCGGGACCGGGTCCGGTTCGGCGCCCCGGGCCGCAGCGGCGAGGGGAAGGTCACCGCGGTCAGCGTTTTCTCCCTGGGCTCACCCACCACGGGCTCGTCCACCACGGGCTCGTCCACCACGGGCTCGTCCACCACGGGCTCGACCACCACGGGCTCGACCACCACGGGCTCGACCACCACGGCCTCGACCACCACGGGCTCATCCACCACGGGCTCGACCACCACGGGCTCGACCACCACGGGCTCGACCACCACGGGCTCGACCACCACGGGCTCGTCCGCCACGGCCTCGTCCGTCGCGGCCGGGCAGATCGGGAAGCTGTGGGGGCTGCCCGGCATCCAGATCGGCGACACGATCTGCGGGCTGGACGGGGACGTCACGCGGCCCGGCGCGGCGAGCGATCATTTCCCTCCGCCCACCTTGGAGACGGTGGTCGAACCCCGCCGCCCAGCCGACCGGGGCACGCTGCACGTCGCGCTCACCCGGCTCGCCGAGCAGGACCCGCTGATCAACCTGCGGCAGGACGAGGCGCGCCAGGAGCTGCTGCTCTCGCTCTACGGCGAGGTGCAGAAGGAGGTCATCCAGGCCACGCTGGCCAGCGACTTCGGTCTGGAGGCCGGCTTCAGGGAGAGCACGACGATCTGCGTCGAGCGGCCGGCCGGCACCGGCGCGGCGGCCGAGTTCCTCAAGCAGCCCTCGAACCCGTTCCTGGCCACGGTCGGCCTGCGCGTCGAGCCCGCCCCAGCCCACGCCCCAGCCCACGCCACAGCCGGCGCCCCAGCCGGCCCTACAGCCGGCGCCACAGCCGGGGTGAGCTTCCGGCTGGAGCCCGCGCTGCTGGGCACGATGCCACCCGCGTTCTTCACGGCGGTCGAGGAGACCGTGCACCAGACCCTGGCCCAGGGGCTCTTCGGCTGGCAGGTCATCGACTGCGCGGTGGTCATGACGCACTCCGGCTACTACCCGCGGCAGAGTCACGCGCACGCGCACTTCGACAAGAGCATGTCGAGCACGGCCGGGGACTTCCGCCAGCTGACGCCACTGGTCCTGATGAGCGCGCTGCGGCAGGCGGGTACCCGGGTGCATGAGCCCGTCCACCGCTTCTGCCTGGAGATCCCCGCAGACACGGCCGGAGCGGTGCTGCCCGCGGCGGCCCGGCTGCGCGCCGTCGTCCGCACCTCGGTCACACGCGGCGCGTCCAGCCTCGTCGAGGGTGACATCCCCGCCGCCCAGGTGCACCAGTTCCAGCGGCTGCTACCGGGACTGACCCGGGGCGAGGGCCTGCTGGAAGCCGCCTTCGACCGCTACGAGCCGGTCGTGGGGCCACCTCCGGCGCGGCCGCGCTCCGACGACAACCCACTCGACCGCAAGGAGTACCTGCTGCGCATCCTGCGCCGGGTCCCTGGACGTTGAGCCGGTCCGGCTTCAAGATCGACGGGGAGTTTTATGTACTGAATTAATAGAAAGTCCCCATCGATCTTGGAAGGCGCCGCCCAGGACGGCGATGATCCTGACGAATTATCCGGTTTGCCGGGTTTCCGGGGGCAGGCCGAGCGCGACGAGCACCTCGTGCAGGTTGGTGAAATGCTGTCGCCCGGGGAGGCCGGCCGCGATGTCGATCACCCGCTGCGGCGCGTTATGCCGTTCGAGCGTCTTGATCAGGGCCGCCCGGTTGGCCGGGAAGGCCTTGTGGTCGAGGTAGCGCGCCAGGTCGGAGCGGATCTCCACGCCTTCCTGTCCCAGCCCTGGCGGCGCGCCGCCGGGCCGGCCCTGCAGCGCCCAGGTGGCGTCCGGCTGATCGTCCCCGGGTGGCTCCGGGTCGAGCCACTCCTCGCTCCGGGTGTCCCGGTTGGCTTGTACCTCGCTGCGAGTCTCCCGCTTCAGCTCGTCGTCCTCGCGCGGCCCGTGCAAGCTGCTGCTTTCGGTCATGTCTCGTTCCCCTCACCAGCGGCCCGGCCCGGCAGCGCGGACGCGACGGCCCGGACGCGACAGCCCGGACGCGGCTACCCGCAGATCCGCGACCAGGCCCGCGTAGACCGCCACGCGGTCGTCATCCGCCCGCAGCACGGCCGAAGGGTGGATCGTTGTCACCACCGTAACCTCACGCTCCCGGCCGGCTGCCGCCGGGGAGCACCGCCGGGGAGCACCGCCGGGGAGCACCGGCGGCCGGCCCCGGTACTCGTCGTGCCGCGGCACGCTCACCCGTCCCCGCTCGGGCCTTCTACCCCGGCGCGGCGGCCATGGCGGCCGCGTTCTCCGGATCGCGTGTGTCCTCCTCGCGGCTGCCATGGGCCGCCTCGGCGTAGCGCCGTCCCAGCTCCACGGTCGCCGCCGACGCGGCGGCCCCGGTGGCCAGCGCGGCCAGCGCCCAGCCCGGGCCGGTGTCGTCGAGGTGGATCAGGCGATCCAGGGAGAGCTGCCCCGGCCCCCCGTCCGCCAGGGCCAGCAGCGCGGCGATGAGCACCAGGTTGTACTCGTATCCGCCCTTGGAGACCCAGGGACCATTGGACGCGTGCACCTTCCTGATAGCCGTGATCATCACGCCGATCAGGCTCGCTGCGGCCAGCGGCGTGGCCAGGCCCGCAGCGAGCAGCGCGCCGCCCGCGGCTTCCGTGATCCCGGCAGCACGCGCGTGCTGGCGCGGCGGGTGCATGCCCAGCTTGTCCATCATTCCCTCGGTCCCGGCCAGCCCCGGACCGTCGAACCAGCCGAAGAGCTTCTGGGTCCCGTGGCCGATGAACAGCCCGCCGATGACCAGGCGGAGCAGCAGGCGACCAGTCTTCATCTGCTTCCTCCCTGAGGATCGCTAGCCGGCAATCCGCATCGGCCTACCCGGGAGAAGCCGGTCAAACCCCAGGGGCCGGAATCGCCGGGGATGCGTCAGCGATGAACCAGCGTCAGGTAGGCCAGGCTGAGCACGCCGGCCACCAGGCAGTAGACCCCGAACGGGGTGAGCGTGCGGGTGCGTAGGTAGCGCACCAGGAACCGCACCGACAAATAGGCACCGGTTCCGGACAGGATGCTGGCCAGAAAGATCTGGCCCCGGATGCCGTTGCCGAGCGGGCCGAACAGATCCGGGATCTTCAGCGCCCCGGCGGCCAGGATCACCGGCGTGGCCAGCAGGAAGGCAAACCTGGCCGCGTCCTCGCGGGACAGCCCGCGCACCATGCCCGCGACCATCGTGACCCCGTCCCGGCTGATGCCGGCGAACAGGGCCAGGATCTGGGCGGAGCCGATGAGGATCGCCGGGCGGAACGGCAGGGTGGACAGCCGCCGGTCGGACACGGCCACCGCCGCCTCCTCGCGCAGCCGCTCCGCGCGGGTCTCGGACGAGGTGTGCCTGCCCACGGCCACCAGTTCGGCGCGCTCCCGCTCCCTGGCACTGGCCATGTCAGCCACCAGCGACGACCGGCTCCGGTAGCGCTCCCCCGCGATCAGTATGATGCCGTTCAGGATGAGGAACACCGCCGCGTACTTGGCCTGGCCGAAGATCACCCGGAAGGTGTGCTCGAACGCCAGACCGGCCAGGCCGACCGGGATGGTGGCCAGCACGATCATCCAAGCCAGCTTCTGGTCGACGGTGCGGATCTCGCGGTCGCGGATCGAAGTGATGAGGCCGCCGATGATCCTGATCCAGTCCCGCCAGAAGTAGATGATCAGCGCGATCGCGGTGGCCACGTGCAGGCCCACGATGAAGGCCAGGTAGGGCGACTCGGGGGCGGAGACATTGAGATCCTTGGCCCACTGCCCGCCGACCAGGGCCGGGATCAGCACGTTGTGACCGAGGCTGGAGACCGGAAACATCTCCGAGACGCCCTGGATGAGGCCGACGACGCCGGCCTCCAGATAGGTCAGGTGTGACATCTCAACCCTTCGCGGTGGCGTTTCCGGGGCCGCTAATCTTCTACAAGACTGTAGAACATTCACCTCGCGTAGAGGCCAAAATAGGCCCAAATGGAGGAGAGCGCCTGCCGGTCAGCGAGGACGGTGTGCCGGGAACGACACCACCTGCTGGAAGGTGGGCCGGTTCTGCCAGGGAATGCTGGGCTGGCCGACGAGCCCCAGCACGCGGAATCCGATGGCGTCGTACTCCGGCATGGTCAGCCCGGCGGCGACCGTGTTGGCGTCCGCGGTCCAGGAAGCCACGCTGGTCGAGCCGTGGTTGGCCGTGACCAGCGCCTGGTAGGCAGCGGCTAGCGCGGCGTCCAGGGCCGGGCCGCACTGGTGCAGGCCGCCGGGGCCGCACAGCCTGGCGGCCACCGCCGGGCTGAACGGCTGGGCGACGCCGCGGCCCATCATCTGGTCCAGCGCCTTGACCGCGTAGCCCTCCCAGCCGCCGTCGTAAGCGCTGCCGAGATGGGCGCCGCCGTTGTAGGGCTCGTTGACGAAGCCCATCGGGAAGACGTTGTACCCGCCGGAGCTGGTGCCGCCCGGTGCGAACAGCGGGTCGAAGACCGCCTTGATCAAAGCCGGCGTGAGCTGGTCCATGATGGCCACGGCCGCGGCCTGCTGGTACTGCGTCGCGCCGGGCGAGCCCAGGATCCGGTGGGCGCCGCTGGCGTACCAGGTCTTCAGTACGGCCAGCATCTGGGCCACCCCGGCCGGCTCGTGCCGCCCGCGCAGCACGTCCAGCAGCGCCGGGAGGATCGTGAGGCCGTCCAGGTCCTGGCTGGCCGCGGTCTCCATGGCCTGGACCAGATCCGCCTGGGTGATCTTCCCGCTGTGCCGGGCGAACTGGTTGCGGATCTGATCGGTGAGCATCTGCGACCGGTAGACCGGCCCGTACCCGTACTCGCCGTCCGAAGCGGAGAACAGCGGCGCGGGCTTGTTGTTCCAGCTCACGAAATAACCCTGCTTCGGGTCGATCTCGTGCACGTGGCGCGCGGCGGGCAGGAAGCCCAGCCACTCAGCTCCTCCGGTCCCCCAGGTGGGCAGGTTGGGGTCCACGAACGGCGGGCGCACCGGGTCCAGGCCGCTGACGTAGTAGGCGATGTCCCGGTTGTCGGCGTAGAACCAGTTGAACGTGAAGTTGACCTGGCTGGCTCCGGCCATCCACGACCTGGCGTCGTGGGTGAGCGCCGGCTCGCCCCAGTGCATGAAGCCGATCACCGAGTCGACGTCGTGGCCGTAGGTGGAGCGCTGGCTGACCACCGCCACCGGCTTCCCGCCGAGCGCGGTGGTCCAGCCCTGGACCACGCCGTGCACGGTCAGGTGGATCTTGTGGACCAGCCCGGTCCCATCCGGGAACTGCTCGTTGACCATGGGCCGGCACCTGCCGCGGAACAGGTAGAAGGTCCCGGTCCGGCTGGGCGGCCCGCCGCGGGGGTTGCAGATCAGCTCCAGCCGCTGGTCGGTCAAGTCGCTGCCCGCGGACGTAGCCGACCAGGCGTAGTCCACGCCGCGACCGAGCTCGACGAAGCCGGTGCCGGGGAAGGACGCGCCTTCGGCGGCGTAATCGGGCGAGTGCAGGTCCTCCTGCATGAGGATGCCGGGGGCGAAGTAGGAGACCTGCGGGCCGAAGACCGCGATCGGATGCCCGCTAGCCGAGTGGCTCGCCGCCACGACCAGCGCGTTGCTCATGTGGGCGGGCAGCCGCAGCAGCGACTCGATGACCGAGAGCCCGGCTTTGGCCGCGGGCGGCGTGCCGCTGCAGCCCGGTGTGGTGTCCACCGGCCCGCCGGTCAGCGGGGCGCCGGGGTGGTCGGGGATGGCGATCGTCGCCGGGTTGACGTGGCGCGGGATCTCGTAGGGGAACGAGCGGTCCACCACCGTGGCCGGCGCCGCGGGATCGTTCTGTTCTTTGAAATTTACGAACGCTGCCGCGCCGGCCCGCTGACCGAGCTGGCCCTGGAGGTACCGGAGCAAGGCCGCGTTGCGGACCTCCCCGCCTCCCCCGTCGCCGAAGATGCCGCCGATGAGACTGCTGACGGCGACCACGTCGGCAGCCGTCCAGGGCTTCGGCGAACCGAACGCGAGGTACTCGACCGGCATCATCGCCGGGTGCGTCATGGCCCGGGTGATGTAGGCGTTGATGCCCCGCACGTAGCTGTGGATCATGGCCAGGGCTAGCGCGCCCTGCCCGCCGTACTCGGCTGGCAGGTTGTTGACCTGCGCGTTCGCCTGGGCGGTGGTGTAGGGCGCCAGCAGCAGCTCGTCGTGGTCCATCTGCTCGTCGGCGCAGGACGGGCCCAGGAACGAGGTGAGGGTCCCGGCGCCGTAGTGCCGCAGCACGTCCATCAGGAACAGCCGGTCCTCGGCCTGGGCGTAGCCGGCGCCGAACGCCAGCGCCGGGTCGGTGGCCCCGTAGACGTGGGGTATGTCGTGCTTGTCCCGGTAGATGATCACGGGGACCGCCGGGGAGGGATGCTCCGTACGGGTGATCTGGCCGGGTGCCACACCGAACGACTCGTCGAGGTAATACCGGCCAAGCGTGGCGCTGGTCAGCGACGGGTAGCCGAACTGCAGGCTCGCGTACGGGGCGAGCTGGTCCTGGCTGTTAGGAGGTCGCTGGCCGGAGAGGAAGAACCGCTTGGCCTGCCACCGGTTGACCAGCCCGTTCTCCCCGGCCGGCAGGATGTACCTGGCCTGGCCCGCGGCGAAGTCGTTCGCCCGGTACGCGGGCCGCAGCGAGAACCCACCGTCGCCGTCCGACGGACCCGGGCGGGTGGCCCCCAGGGCGGGGGCACTCGCGGCAACGAAAACCATCGAGGTCACAAGCGCGGTCAGCCGCCAGGAACGCCCTACATTACGCATGGGTCCGCATCGTAACGGCCTGCCGGGGAAAGAGCGAGACCATGTGGCAACTGATCGAACGTTATGAGCTGCGGCGCCTGGATCGCCGCCGGACGTCGGAGCCGGGACCGCGCCCTCGCCCCGAGCTGCCCCCGGCCACCGACCTGCTGCCGCGGATCCGGCACATCGTGGTGCTGATGATGGAAAACCACTCCTACGACAACTACCTGGGCATGCTCCGCGGCCGGGGCGATGGCTTCCCGCTCGGCGATGACCGGCGACCCGGCGTGACCAACACGGGGACCGGCGGTGAGGTCATCCGCGCCTTCCGCCTGCCGTCCACCCTCACGCGGCGCGGGGTGCCCTCGCAGAGCTGGCACGCCACCCACCAGCAGTGGGGGGAGGGGAAGTGCGACGGGTTCGTGACCAGCGCCCAGGCCGTGCTCGCGGCGGACGGGCCCGGGGTCGACGCCGCACCCGGAGCGGAGGCGCTGCCCATGGGCTACTGGACGGAGGAGGATCTGCCGTTCTACTACGGCCTGGCCCGGACGTTCCCGCTGGCCGATCGCTGGTTCAGCTCGTGCCTGGGACCGACGTTCCCGAACCGCCGCTTCCTCATCGCGGGCACGGCCCACGGCCTCATCGATGACTCCCCCTATGACCTGCTCGACTACCCGCCGGCCGGGACCATCTACGACATGCTGAGCAGGCACGGCATCTCCTGGGCCAACTACCATTGCGCACCCGCGGACGACGAGTCCCGCTGGAGGCACTACGCCCGGCACAGGCGGAAGATGACCCGGCGACGTCTGAGGTCAGCCCTGGCCCGGTACTTCCCCGCGACCGCGCGGGACGTCCAGAAAGACATCCAGTTCACGGCCGATGTGTTCCCGTTCGGCATCGGCCGGTACATGGGGCACGTCCGCAGCACGGAGGAGTTCTTCACCGACGCGGACAACGGCACGCTGCCGGCCTTCAGCCTCGTGGACCCGGACTTCGACACCTACTCCGAGGAGAACCCGCAGGACATCAGGAGGGGCGAAAGCTTCGCCGCCGAGGTGATCAACCGGGTCCTGCACGGCAAGGGCTGGCCGCACACGCTGCTGATCTGGACGTATGACGAGCATGGCGGATACTACGACCACGTGCCGCCGCCGCCCGCGATCCCGCCCGACGACGTGGAGGGACGCAGTGCCATCGGGTCGGGCTCCCGGCTGTCGGCGTTCCTCAGGCCGCTCGTCCCCGGCCTGGTGAAGGGCAAGGAGCAGGAGACCGAGGGACCGCGTCGCTACGACCGGTACGGCTTCCGGGTGCCCGCCGTCATCGTCTCCCCGTACGCGCGACCGGACTACGTCTGCTCCGAGGTCCTCGACCACACCTCCGTGCTCAGGCTGGTCCAGGAGAAGTGGAACCTTCCGCCGCTCACCGCGCGGGACGCCGCGGCCAGGGCGCCGCTGGACGCACTGGACCTCGCCAGCCCGCCCGCTTTCCTGGATCCCCCGGCCCTGCCCGAGCCCAGCCTTAAGTGGGCCTCCTGGTGATGGTTTCGACCTCGTCTCCCTAGGTCGTGCCTGGTCACCCGCCCGCCGGGTTTCCGCGTCCGCTGGCACGGTAGAGACGGTCATGCGATCGATAACCGGCGCCCGCATGGCGGGCAAGGGCAGGCGGGCCTCTGACAGCCGGGCCGCCCGCGCGACCGCCCGGGTGGGACTGGCAGCGCGAGGCGTCATCTACCTGCTTCTGGGCTGGGTGGCGATCCTGGTCGCGTTCGGCCACCAGAGAGGTCAGGCCAACCAGCAGGGTGCCTTGATGCTGCTCGCGGGCGAGCCCTTGGGCTCGGTCCTGCTCTGGCTGCTCGGCCTCGGTTTCGTGGCGTATGCGCTCTGGCGGCTGAGCCAAGCGGCGTTCGGTGTCGCGGGCGAGCCCGACCCGAGAGGTGCTGGCCCCCGGCTGAAGTCGCTGGCCCGTGCCGCGGTCTATGCCTTCCTGGCTTACCTGACATTCCAGGTCATCGCAGGCGCGCATCCCAATCAGGCCGGCCGGCAGCAGGATGAGACGGCACGGCTCATGCACTACCCGGCGGGCCGGTGGCTGGCCGGCATCGTCGGGCTGATCGTCGTCATCATCGGCGCGGCCCTGGTGATCCAGGGCATCCGCCGCGAGTTCCTGCGCTACCTGCAGAACTCGCGGATGAGCGCCCGGGCGCGCCGGATCGTCAGGCTGCTCGGCGTGACCGGATCCATCGCCCGCGGCGCCATTGTCGCGCTGGCCGGCATCGGGGTCATCGAGGCGGCGGTCACCTACCAGCCGTCGAAATCACGAGGTATCGACCAGGCCCTGCTGATGCTCCGCAACGAGCCGTTCGGTGAATTCCTGGTATTGCTGGCCGCCCTGGGGCTGCTCACGTTCGGTGTCTATGGCCTGTGCGAAGCCCGCTGGCGGAAAGTCTGAAAGACCCGGTTCACCCGCTAATCCCCGCCCGTAATCCCCGCCCGGGGCCGGCCCAGGCCCGCACAGGTGCGCTGCGGAGTACCGATGACACGCCGTGTGACCTGGACATCTATTACATAAAGGCGGTAACGGGGGAGCATCAGCGCTGGGAAGACTATCCAGGTAGGAAGGTCACGCCGATGCTCCCGGAGCCGACCATACCAAAGCCTCCGCCTGCCCTGCCCACGCTACCGCGCGGCTGGGAAATGACACCATTGTTCTCTCTGCCCGGTGGCAGCGACCGGGACGCGAATGCGTCGCGTCCGCCGGGCCGCCGGGCAAACACGTCGCGGCGCACGGGCCGCCGTTCCGGCGTGCGAGTCCCAGCCGCCCGGGCTAATCGCGGCCGGATGAGCCTAACCGCTGGGCCGCGCGAAGAAGCAATGGATCTGTTTGCCCTCGATCTGCTCACGGTCTCCATTGAGCGGATGCGGCGGGCGCTGTGGCGCAGTTTCCTGCGTTACGGCGTTCCCGGAGATCTGGACTGCGCCGTCCACGCCGCCATCAACGTGATCGAGCCGGTCATGGCGGCGAGAGACACCGAAATCCGGCGGCTGCGCAAGCTGATCGCCGCCAAGACCGCCAGCCGCTCGCCCGCGTGACCTGCAACACCTGCTGAGCCAATCGGTGCCGGTGTTTCTGGACCGCCGATCGGGGCTCCGTACTCGGTGGAAGGTCGGCCAGGGGCCGGGCAGTCCTGGCAGATCGTTGCGCGCGTGGGGGCATCCCGTGGCCACACGCCCGATGACAGCTCCGGTCCTGGTCGTGGCCCTGGCGGCCGCGATGACGACCCCGGCTTCGCTCGGCGGAGGGCTGGCCAGCGCCAGCACCAGCGCATCCTGGTCCAGCGCGCCGGCCCACGGATGGGGATCCGGGTTGACCCGCGCCTCAACCCACTGGCTGACCAACAGCGACATCAGCCGCTTCGCCGTGCGGCACCGGCGCTGGCGTCAAGGGCGGAACGGGAGCGTGGCGTCCGGCCTCGGCGGGCGCCGGGACGCCGGCCCGGGACGGCGGGCTGGGTCCCGGGCGGGTCCTTCGGCGCCCGCGCCGAGCAGCGAGCGGGTGAGCGCCTGGTGTTCGGAGTTCATCTCGGCGAGCACGTCAGCGAAGTGCTCGCCGCGCAGGACCGGCGGACGCTCGCCCGCCTGCAGCGAGGCCAGCACGGTCCGCCGGATCATCTCCTTGATGAAGGAGGCGGTGACGCCTTCGGTGCCCGCTGCCACCTGCTCAAGGCCGGCGTCCACGGTCAGGTCCCCGGCGTACACGTGTAGCAGCCGTTCCCGGCAGCGCGCGTCCGGGCGGGGGATCTCCACCGCCAGGTCCACCCGGCCCGGGCGGTCGGCCAGCGCGGTTTCCAGGATGTCGGCCCGGTTGGTGGTCAGCACGAACGTGACGTCGGCGTCGGCCCCCACCCCGTCCATCGCATCAAGCAGCGTGAAGAGGAGCGAGTTCCCGCCCGGGGTGTAGTCGCGGTCGGTGGCGACCAGATCGACGTCTTCGAGCACGACCACCGAGGGCTGCAACCGCCGGGCCAGAGCCGCGGCCTGCTCGATGAACCGGATGGACTGGCCGGTGAGCAAGATGACGGTGAGGCCAGCGAGGCGGCCGGTCAGGTAGCGGACGGTATGGGTCTTGCCCGTCCCCGGCGGGCCGTGCAGCAGCAGGCCGCGCTTGAGATGCTGGCCGGCGGCCCGCAGGTCGGCCGACCAGCCGGCGATGCCGATGATGTGCCGCTCGATGCGTTCGAGCATCCCGTCGGGCAAGACAACATCGCTGGCGCTGACCGCCGGCCGGGGCAGGAACGTGACCAGCCCGTTGCCGTGGTGCTCGCTCTGGCTGAAGCTGAGCACCTGACCGCGGAACACGTCATGCGCCCGCATCAGCCGCTCGATCTCATCCCGCGCCGCGGTGGCCGCCTCCCGGTCTGCCGCGAGCACTTCCAGCGTGCACACCGGCGGCCCGAACCGGCTCTCGTCGCGAAGGCCGATCACGACCGGGGCACCGGCAGGCGCCACCGCAGCCACCAGGCCTAGCGTCACCACCTCGGTGTTCTCCTGGGGTCCGACCGCCGCAGTGCCGTAGCTGGCGGCGCCGACCGCCGCATCGCCGTCGGCTGCACCGGCCCGGACCGTGCTCCGAGTCGCGGTCCGACCCGGGCCGTGCGGGCCGGTCCGGATCACGTAGACCTGCGCGGGCATGCTCAGCAGCGAAAGCATGTCCTCGTGCGGGCGGTGACCGCCCCCCGGGGGGCCGAACCACTGCGCGCCAGCGGCGTGCGCCGCGAGGTAGGCATCGACGCCCCGCTGAACGTTCACGTGCTCCCAGGCCGGAAACCGCTCCGACACCAGCACCACCTCGGTCAGCTCACAACCCAGGTGCCCGGTGACCCGCCGCGCCAGCCCAGAAGGGCCGGCCTCCGCGCTCAGCGTCCACGCTGCCAGCTCCAGCACCTGGCGCAGGCCCCGCGCCAGCCCTCGGAGATCCTCACCGTCAGGAGCGGGCGGCACGATCGGCGGTGGAGTGCTCATACGGTCAACAACGCCTCAGAAGCGCTCGCAGTGCCAAGACACAAGACGGTCGAGCGCAACAAGCAGGCCGCGACTGGCAAACTGGGGGCATGGCCGTTGGCGAAGGGGCGCGTGCTGTGCCGCCGGTGAGCCAGGGCGGGGGCGTCCTGCCCGGATGGCTGGAACCTGAGCTCGCCACGCTGACCGGGGACCGGTTCTCCGACCCGGCCTGGATCTTCGAGCGCAAGCTCGACGGTGAACGCTGCCTGGCGTTCGCCGACGGCAGCGGGGTGCGGCTGATGACCCGTAACCAGCACGAGATCACCAGCACGTTCCCGGAGATCGCCGGCGCGCTCGCCGCCCAGGCCCGTGAGCCTTGCGTCGTGGACGGGGAGATCGTCGCCTTCGACGGCACCCAGACCCGTTTCGAGCGGCTGCAGCACCGGCTCGGCCAGGCCCAGCCCAGCGCCACCCTGCTCGCCGAGGTGCCTGCCTGCTTCTACCTGTTCGACGTGCTGCACGCCGGGAATGAGGACACCCGGCCGCTGCCGCTGCTGGAGCGCAAGCGGATCCTGCGTGGGCTGCTGTCGTTCGACGACTCGCTGCGCTACACCGAGCACCGGGACACCGATGGGGAGGCGTACTACCGCGAGGCGTGCCGCCTGGGCTGGGAAGGTCTCATCGCCAAGCGGGCCGGCTCGCCGTACCGCGCCGGACGGACCAAGGACTGGCTGAAGTTCAAGTGCATCACGGGCCAGGAGTTCGTCATCGGCGGCTTCACCGACCCGCAGCGCTCGCGCATCGGGTTCGGCGCGCTGCTGCTTGGCTACTACGACAATGACGGCCGGCTCCTCTACGCGGGCAAGGTGGGCACCGGCTTCGACAGCCAGACGCTGCGCAGCCTGCATGACCGCCTGACCGCCATCGAGCGGCCCGCCCCTGCCTTCGCCGCCGGCAAACTGCCTCGCTCACGGGTGCACTGGGTCGAGCCGCGGCTCGTCGGCCAAGTCGCGTTCACCGAATGGACCGACGCCGGTGAGCTGCGCCACCCACGGTTCCAGGGGCTGCGGGACGACAAGGACCCCCGCGAAGTGGTCCGGGAGATCCCGGCCAGCGGGGAAGACCAGTCATGAGCGCGGCTGTTTCTGGGAGCCACCGGCTGATCGAGAACAGCCCAGCGAGTGCCCACGACCCAACCGCGAGCCCGGAAGGTGAAAGGCTGCAAACGATCCGGTGGCGGCCCGCTGACCTCGACGCCGCCTGCCAGGAGGCTCAGGCAGCCGGGGCGCTGGGCCTGGTGGACTTCTTCTCCCCCACCTGAGGCGGCTGCGCCAGGGCCTGGACCAGCAGCCCACCGGCGACGACGTTGCCGGACACCCCAGCGGCGAGCGGAAGGAAGGAGGCAACCACGCCCGCCGCCACGGCGCTGGCCGCGAAGATGAGGACGGGACGCAACTGCCCGGCCTGGCGAAGGCCGGCCAGCAGTCCATCGGCCTGCCTGATATCAGAGCGTGCCGGTGGGCGCAGGCGGGTTCGAACCACCGGCCCCTCGCTTGTAAGGCGAGTGCTCTACCACTGAGCTATGCGCCCTTGCTCCCGCCCGCTGCCCAGCGGGGGAACCCAGCTAGCGTACGCTTTCCAGCGGTCTGCCGGCGCCGGGAGGGCTGCTGCGACGCGGCATCCCGTCAAGCATCCCGGCGCCAGGACGCCGCTTCTAGCGAGACGGTGACCCAGGTCCCCCGGGAGCGGCGTCGCCAGGCGTGAGCACAGGCACGTCCACCGGCACGGTTTGTGGATACTTCAGTCCGGTTCCGCTGTTCAGCACGACGACCTCGTCGGCCTCTGAGAGCCAGCCGGACTCGCGGAGCTGGCGGATGGCGGCGAAGCAGGCTGCCCCCTCCGGGCAGATGAAGCTGCCCTCCAGCCGGGCGACCTCACGCTGGTCTTCCAGCAGTGCCTCGTCGTCGACCGCCACGGCGGTCCCCTCGGTGGCGTACAAGGCCTCCAGCACGAGGAAATCGCCAAGCGCCTTCGGGACCGTGAGGCCGAAGGCGACCGTATGCGCGTGTGGCCATGGCTCACTCTCCCGGGCGCGGCTGGCGAACGCCTTCACGATCGGCGCGCAGCCGCTGGCCTGGACGGCGACCAGCCGGGGCAGCTTCCGGTCCACCCAGCCGAGCTCACGCAGCTCCTGGAGGGCCTTGTAGATGCCGATGATCCCTACTCCCCCGCCGGTCGGGTACACGATCACGTCGGGCAGCCGCCAGCCGAGCTGCTCGGCGATCTCGAAGCCCATCGTCTTCTTGCCCTCGACCCGGTAGGGCTCCTTGAGCGTGGCCACGTCCTGGTAGCCGGCGCGCGCCCGCACGGCCGCGGCCACCAACCGGCCGGCATCTCCGATCAGCCCATCGACCAGGTACAACTCGGCGCCTGCCGCCTGACACTCCGCCCGCGCGACCTGCGGCGCGTCCAAGGGCATGACGATGAGACAGCGGATCCCCGCCCGGGCGGCATATGCGGCCCACGCAGCTCCGGCGTTGCCGTTGGTCGGCATCGCCACTCCCGTGACGCCGAGCTCGGCGGCGCGGGAGACACCGACCGCCGCGCCCCGCGCCTTGAAGGTCCCGGTGGGAACGAGGCTCTCGTCCTTCATCAAGAGCCGGGGTATCCCGAGCGTCTTGCCCATCCCGGGCAGTGCCACCAGCGGCGTCATGCCCTCACCGAAGCTCACCACCTGCCCGGCGGCGCTGACCGGCAGCAGCTCGTGATATCGCCACAGATCCGGTGGCCTGGCCGCGATGCGGGAACGATCAACCTGCGCGGCGGCCCGTTCCAAGTCGTACCGGGCGAGCAACGGCGAGCCACACGAGCACGTCCCCTGCACCTCGGCCGCGCTATAAACGGTTCCGCACCGGGCACATTCCAGATGAGAGACAGCCGAATAGGAACCTGAGGTCAACGCTTCCTCCTGCGTGAGCCGGCGCGCTTGGGACACCCCACGATCATCGAGGCGGCCGCCAGCTCGGGGGGGAGTCGCCTGACGCACATACTACGGAAGGGCTTCCTGGTCCTGGCAGGACCCGCAGGACCAGCCAGCTGGCCAGGAGCCCACGCTCGCCGCCGCCACCTTCGGCATCGCCCAGGCCGGGCTGGCCCTGCTGCTTCGCGGCCCGCTCACCCGGTGGATGCGCCGCCCGTTGGCCTGGGCCGTCGTCGCCGCGGCCAACCTGTCGGCGATGACCCTCTTCCTCTGGCACCAGAGCGCCCTCATCGCCGTCAGCTGCGCCGCGTTGCTGGCCGGACGGCCGGCCTGCTCACCACGCCCGCCGGAGCTGGCTGGGGCGCGGCGGGGCTGGTCTGGCTGCCCGCCTTCGCCGCCGCGCTATGCCTGTTCTGGCTGGTGGTCCGCCGCGCGGAACGGTAACGGGAGCAGGCCCCCAGCCGGGCTGGGGGCCTGCTTTGGAGTACGCGACTACCCGACGCAGCCGCCCGCGCGGTTGCTCCACAGCGGCTGGACCGCGAAGGTGCCGTGCGAGGTACTGATGTTGTGAAGGTTGATCCAGGCGCACTTGTCGCCGATCTCGTTGCCGGCCGAGTCGTACCAGGCGTTCAGCAACGGGTCGGTGATGGTCTCCGCCATCTCGTGGCCTTCGACGATGCTCACGCCGTCCAGCGTGCCGGGGTGGTTCACCGAACCTTCCCCGCAGTTGGCTCCGGCGTCCGTCATGTACGGGAGGTTGGTGTAGGTGATGTTGTGGCGGGAGCTGACGGCACCGTGGTAGGCGCACCACTGGGTGCCGAAGCCCGACGTCGAGTGACCGTGCGGCGTGGCCACGACGATCTCGACGTTATCCGAGGTCCCCGCGGCGAAGTGGGTGTCCGCCGCCGCGGCCTCGGCCTGGATCTGCGAGTCAGTGGGATGGGTGGGGACCGTCGCACTGTGGGACCAGGTCCCGGCCAGCAGGTTCCCGGTATAGCCACCGCCGTACTGG
This sequence comes from Streptosporangiaceae bacterium, assembly GCA_035945415.1. GTDB lineage: Bacteria > Actinomycetota > Actinomycetes > Streptosporangiales > Streptosporangiaceae > PALSA-505. Next base: position 673 of record DASZAD010000081.1, on the reverse strand, counting down.
GCGACCGTGGACAGCCACGAGGTCCCGCCTACGCCTTCCAGGAAGTTGATCAGGTAGGACTGCTCACCGCTGGGATCGGAGGTCCAGCCCCAGAAGTCGATGTAGACCTTGGGAGCGTTCTCCACCGGGCCGCCGTGGTTGATCAGGTTGCCCGCGGCTATGTGCGGAACGGAGCCGTGTGGCCGGGGCTTGAGCGAGGTGATGGGGTGGGTCCGGTGAGCGACCGTGGCGGCCCCAGCGGCGGAGATCCCGGAAGTGGCGAACGCGACACCCAGGGACACAGCCAGGAAACCGCCCACTGCCCAGCGCGCACGCCGGGAGCCTGATCCGAGTAACCGCGGCGACATAAGCCTTCCTTTCTGATTTACTCTGCGCTCTGAGAGCAGAACGCAGTTTGCCGTGATTTTAACTTGCAGGTAGCGGCCTGAGAAGACCCAAATCCGTCTCGCGGCGTCCCGGGATGTGGCGAACTGGACCCAGGTAGATAAATAATATCCGATATCCTGTTTGGTGGGATAACGCGGGATTGCTACTATTCTTGGCATTTCCTAAATATCGGATATATCCGAAATCTCGAAGGAGCGGCGGGACTCGGACAACAGCGTCATCGAGGGTTATTCACAAGATCATCTACGATGAGTTGATCGAGCTTTGACCGGCTTCAGCGCGACGC
>DASZAD010000080.1:0-14266 GCA_035945415.1 Streptosporangiaceae bacterium | reverse complement strand
CCGGCACGGCGGGGCAGGCCGGCACGGCGGGGCAGGACGGCACGGGCGGGGCAGGCCGGCACGGCGGGGCAGGACGGCGCTTGGCTCAGGTCCGGACGGGCGCTGTGTCCAGGTAAGCCCGGACAGCCTCCAGCGCGGCCTGGATGTTCTCCGCCGAGTTCGCGTACGAGAAGCGCAGGAATCCCTCGCCGTACGAACCGAACGCCGTGCCGGCCAGGGCCGCCACGCCAACCTCGTTCAGCAGCACCTGCTGAAACTGCGCCGAGGTCAGCCCGGTGCCGGTGACGTTGGGGAACACGTAGAACGCGCCCTGCGGTTCCACGCAGGTGATGCCGGGGATGTCGTTCAGCCCGGACACGATGATGTCCCGCCGCAGGCGGAACTTCTCCACCATCTCCTCCACCGGCTCCCAGGGGCCGTTGAGCGCGGCGGCCGCCGCGTACTGGCTGAACGCCGACGTGCACGAGACCGAGTTGATGACCAGCCGGGTCACCGGCTCGACCAGGGCGGGCGGGAACACGCCGAAGCCGAGCCGCCATCCGGTCATCGCGAACGTCTTGGACCAGCCGTCCAGCAGGATCGTGCGGTCGGCCATCCCCTCGACGTCGAGCACGCTGACGTGCGGGCCGCCGTACCTGATCGCCCAGTACACCTCGTCGCTGAGCACGGTCAGGTCGTGCCGCATCGCCAGGCCGGCGATGGCCTCGCAGTCCGCGGCGGTCAGCGCGCTGCCGCACGGGTTGTGCGGGGAGTTGATGATCAGCAGCTTCGACCGGTCCGTGATCAGCCGCTCCAGCTCGCCCACGTCGATGCGGAACTCGTTGCGCTCCCGCAGCGGAACCGGCACCGGGACCGCGCCCGCGAACGCGGTGATCGACTCGTACATCGGGAACCCGGGATCGGGGTAGAGCACCTCGTCGCCCTCTCCGCACAGCGCGAGGATCGTGAAGAACATGATCGGCTTGGCGCCCGGCGTGACGATCACCCGGTCCGGCGTCACCCGCATGCGCCCGGTACCCTCCAGGAACGCGGCCACCGCCTCCCGCAGCACCGGGATGCCGGGCGCGGGCACGTAGTGGGTCTCGCCGGCGTGCAGGGCCTCGACTGCCGCTTCGACGATGTGCGGGGCGGTCGGGAAGTCCGGCTCGCCGATCTCCAGATGGACGACCTTGCCCCCGGCGGCCTCGATGGCGCGGGCGCGGGCGAGGACTTCAAACGCGGACTCGGTGCCGAGCCTGGCCATGCGGCCGGCCAGAGGGGTAGCTGTCATGGCCCGATGATATGGCCCGATGATATGGCGGGTCCGGATTTGCCGTTAGGGTTCAAGGTGCGCAAGCGCAGGAGGTGCACGATGGAGTACACGTCCGGCAGCGGCAGGCTCGTCGCACGGTCCGGCGACCAGCACGACGCGGCCAGGCTGTTCGCCGGGGCCGAGGCCGACTTCGCCCGGTACGAGCTGGTCAAGGAGCTCATCGACGAGTGCATCGACCTCTCGCTCAACTACCGGCAGAGCGGGCACCCGGGCGGGTCGAGGTCCAAGGTGCACATGATGACCTCGCTCCTGCTGTCCGGCGCGATGCGCTGGGACCTGCTGCGTCCCTGGCGCCGCTTCGGCGACCGCTTCGTGCTGTCCGCCGGCCACACCGTGCCCCTCGTCTACGCCACGCTCGCCGTGCTCAACGAGGCGGTCAGGGTGCGCCACGAGCGCACCGGTAACCCCGAGTTCGCCTTTCCTGACGACGGCCGGTGGGCGCTGACCTGGGAGCGGTTGCTGCTGCTTCGCCGCCACGGCGGCCTGCCCGGGCACGCCGAGATGGAAGGCAGGACGCTGTTCCTGAAGTTCAATACCGGCCCTTCCGGGCACGGGATGCCACCCGCGGCCGGCGAGGCCCTGAGCCTCAAGCTGGCCGGCGCGGACGAGGTGAAGGTGTTCGTGTTCGAGGGCGAGGGCGGACTCACCCCCGGCTCAGCCCACGAGACCAAGAACAACGCCTGGGGACTGGGCCTGAACAACCTGGTCTTCATGGTGGACTGGAACGATTACGGCATCGACCCGAGGCCGGCCTCCAGCATGGTCAGGGGCGCGCCGGTGGACTGGTTCGAGCCTTACGGCTGGCGGGTCATGGGCACCGAGCACGGCATGGACTGGGGTCCGGTCACTGAGACCACGCTGGAGGCCGCCTGCGGCCCCAACCCGGACAGGCTGCCCACCATGGCCTGGTACGTCACCCGCAAGGGACGCGGCTACGGCAAGTACGACGCCCCCAGCCACGGCACGCCCTGGCCGATGAACGCCGAGCAGTTCTGGACGGTCCGCAAGGAGTTCATGGCCCGCCGTGGCGTCGAGTACCAGGGCGTGGACGAGCCCGCCCCGGCCACCCCCGAGGCTGTGCGGGCCCAGGCCGAGGCGAACCTGCGCATCGCGATGAGCGTCCTGCACCGCGACGAGGGCTTGGTGACCTGGCTGTCCGACCGGCTGCTCGCCATCGCGGGCACGGTGCCTGACCACATCGAGCGCTACCGGCTCGGCGGCCGCTCCAGCGGGGTGTTCACCGACCAGCGCATCTTCGACGTATCGTGCTACCCGGACAGCATCTGGAAGAAGCCCGGCGAGAAGGCGCCGAACCGGGCCGGCCTGGCCGCCTGGGGCGCGTACGTGAACTCGCTCGCGCTGCGCGACCACGACAGGCCGCTGTTCATCGCGGCCTCCGCCGACCTGGCCCAGTCCACCAACATCGCCGGGTTCGGGCAGGACTTCGACGGCGCCGCGGGCACCGGCTGGTACGAGCGCGACCAGAATCCCACCGGAGCCCTGCTGCCCACCGAGATCACCGAGTTCACCAACGCCGGCATGATGGCCGGGCTGGCCACGGTCAACCTGAGCGAGAACCCGTTCGAGGCGTTCGACGGTTACTGGGGCGCCTGCTCCACCTACGGCTCGTTCTCCTACCTGAAGTACGGGCCGATGCGGCTGTTCAGCCAGCTCGCCCAAGACTGCGAGCTCAAGGTGGGCAAGCTGCTGTGGGTCGCGGGCCACTCGGGCCCGGAGACGGCCGAGGACTCGCGCACCCACTTCGGCATCTACGAGATCGGCGTCACGCAGCTCGTTCCCGACGGGCACATCATCGACCTGCACCCGTGGGAGTACAACGAGGTGCCGGTGCTGCTGGGGACGGCGTTCGGCCTCGATACCCCGATCGTGGCGCTGCATCTGACCCGCCCGTCCATCGAGATACCCGACCGGGAGGCGCTGGGCATCCCCTCGCACCTGGCCGCCGCGCGCGGCGCCTACCTGATGCGCGACTACCGGCCGGACCAGCCCAAGGGCGGCACCGTCTACGTACGCGGCACGATGTCCACCTACAACCTGGTCAGCGTGCTGCCGCAACTGGACGAGCGCGGCATCAACGTCAAGATCGTCGCGGCGATCAGCCCGCAGCTGTTCGCTCGCCAGTCCGAGGAATACCGCCGCTCGATCATCGGCCCGGCCGACCGCCTCGACGCCATGGTCATCACCAACGGCGCGTACAAGCTGATGACGGACTGGGCGAACGATCCGCTGGTGCGGGAGTACTCGCTGTCCTCCGACTGGGACAACCGGTGGCGCACCGGCGGGACCGTGACCGAGGTGATCGAGGAGGCTCACCTGGACCCGGCGCACATCCTGGCCGGGCTGGAGCGCTTCGCCGCCGATCGCCCCGGCCGGCTGCGCCGCCTGCGGGAGCGCCTGGACCACGCCTGAGCGTGCTCACCAGTGCGCCGGCCGGGCGATAGCGACCGGCAGCCTGGTCGTCGCGTCGCCGGCCGTCGGCGAAGCAGGACGCCGGCTGCGCGACCGCCCGCCCAGCGAGCCGGCCAGCAGGCGTCCCGCTGGCCGGCTTGCTCGCCGGCTCGGGCGACCGCTACCGTCCGATATCACTCGTCCGATATCACCCTTCCGATATCACTTGGCCGATATCACTTGGCCGCAGTCCCGGCAGAAAGGCCGTGCAGTGAACTCGATCAACCGCCAGGTGCGGCTGGCCAGCCGTCCGTCAGGGCTGCCCGCGGCCTCCGACTGGGAGGTCACCAGCGAGCCGGTACCGGCTCCGGGGCCGGGCGAATTCGTCGTCGCGGTCACGCATGTGTCCGTCGATCCGGCGATGCGCGGGTGGATGAACGCCGCCCGCTCCTACATCGCGCCGGTCGAGGTCGGCGCGGTCATGCGGGCCGGCGCGATCGGGCGGGTCAGCGCGTCGGAGCACCCCGGCTTCGCGGTGGGCGACTACGTCCACGGCACGTTCGGCGTCCAGGAGTTCGCCCGCTCCGACGGCACCGGCGTGCTCACGCTCGACACCGCCGCCGCCGAGCCCACGGACTACCTCAGCGTGCTGGGGCTGACCGGTCTGACAGCGTACTTCGGCCTCTTGGAGACCGGACGGATCCAGGAGGGGAACACGGTCGTCGTCTCCGGCGCCGCCGGGGCGGTGGGCAGCATCGCGGGCCAGATCGCCAAGCTGAAAGGCTGCCGCGTCATCGGTATCGCCGGGGGGGAGGACAAGTCCCGTCTGCTGCTGGAGGAGTTCGGCTTCGACGTCGCGATCGATTACAAGAACGAGGACGTGGCGGCGGCGCTGCGTGAGCACGCTCCGGCCGGCGTGGACGTGTACTTCGACAACGTTGGCGGCGAGATCCTGGACGCCGTGCTGACCCGGCTGGCCCGGGGGGCGCGGATCGTCATCTGCGGCGCGATCTCCCAGTACAACGCCGGGCGGGTGCACGGCCCTGCGAACTACCTGGCGCTGCTGGTGGCGCGGGCGTCCATGACCGGCATGCTGGTGTTCGACTACCAGGACCGCTACCCGCAGGCCCGGGCCGACCTGGCCCGGTGGCTCCGCGAGGGCCGGATCGTCTCGCGGGAGCACATCGTGCACGGCAGCGTCGCCGACTTCCCCGACGTGCTCTTGATGCTCTTCTCCGGGCAGAACACCGGCAAGCTCATCCTCGCCGTCGACCAGGGCTGACCACGCTGCGCCACCGCCGGCAGCAAGATCGTTGGCGCCGGGCCGTAATGCGGTTGCGCGCATATCTGGATCTGCATTATCCTCCTTATAGAGCCGCGATCGAAGGCTTTGCGGAAGCTGCGGTCCGAAATACATGCGGCCTATTTGGGTTACCATTTTTCTTTGATTCTCGGCGGTTTTCGCCTTACGATTCGGCGCGTGAGCAACGCCAGGATTCCGGTCCGGCTGATCAGCCGGCTGATGGTGGATATCACCCCGTTGCGGGAGTCGCCGGACTTCCGCCGCCTGTGGGCCGGCGGCGGGCTGTCGGGCCTGGGCGGCCAGATGACCAGCTACGCGGTGATCCTGCAGGTGTACCAGCTGACCAGGAGCTCTCTGGCCGTCGGGATGGTGGGCCTGTTCATCGCCGTGGCGCTGATCGCGGTGTCGGTGCTCGGCGGGGCGATCGTGGACGCGACCGACCGGCGTAGGACGGTGCTGGTGGCCACCAGCGTGCAGGCGGTCGTGTCAGCGGCCCTCGCGGCGCAGGCCTTCGCCGGGCTCGGCCAGGTCTGGCTGCTGTATTGCCTGGTGGCCGTGCAATCGGCGGTGGCCGGGGTGAACACGCCGGCCCAGCGTACGTTCATTCCGAGCCTGCTGCCGCGCGAGCAGTTGCCCGCCGGGGCGGCGCTGCAGATGGTGACGATGTACATCACCCTGCTGGCCGGGCCGGCTCTCGCGGGGTTGATCACGGCGGCTTTCCAGCTCAAGATCTGCTATCTGGTGGACGCGGTCAGCTTCGCATTCTCGCTTTACGCCGTGGCCCGGCTGCCGGTCATGCGGCCGGCCGGCCAGAATTCCACGCGTGGCTTGCGCGCTATCGGCGAGGGGCTGCGGTTCATCGCCCGCACGCGTGCGATTCTCGGCGTGTTCCTGGCCGATATGAGCGCCACCTTTCTCGGCATGCCGTTCGCCCTGTTTCCCGCGATCAACGCCGAGCGCTTCGGCGGTCACCCGCAAACCCTGGGGCTCATGACCACCGCCGTGGCCGCCGGCGGGCTGGCCGGCTCCGCGCTCTCCGGTCCGGCCGGCCGGATTGGCCGGCCGGGGCTCGGCATGCTCGTGGCCGGGGCGGTCTGGGGAGCGGGCCTGGTCGCGTTCGGCCTGGCCGGCTCGTTCTGGCTGGCGTTCCTCACCCTGATCGTGGCCGGTGCCGCCGACGTCACCTCCGTCGTCTTGCGCACCGCGCTGATCCAGAGCCTGACCCCGGACCGTCTGCTCGGCCGCGTTTCCGCTGCCGACCTCGCTGTCGGTGCCGGCGTCCCCCAGCTCGGCAACTTCCGCGCGGGCGCCGTGGCCTCGCTCACCTCGCCCACGATCAGCGCGGTCAGCGGAGGGCTGGCCACGGTGGCCGGGACCGCGCTGATCGGCCTGCTTGTCCCCGGCCTGGTGACCTTCCGGACGGCCCGGCCGCTGCCGAGCCAGGCACCGGCATAGCTGGGCGGGCTGCCGGGCCAGACAGGCCGGAGTTTCGTGCACCATGAAGGAGTGACGCGACTGACCGACGGCGCTGCCGGCCTGTCCCGGCGCGGCCTGGAGGGCGAGCGGGAGACCGGCCACGATTCGTTCAGGATGCTGGTTGATCTCGTCACGAACGGCCAGGTCCTGGTCCTCAGCGGCGCGGGGCTGTCCACCGAGTCCGGCATACCGGACTACCGCGGCCCGACCGGGCTGGCGCGGCGGGCGGCCAAGCGCGAGCGCCAGGAGCCGATGACCTACCAGACGTTCGTGGGGTCCGCCGGGGCGCGCCGCCGGTACTGGGCGCGCAGCTACCTCGGCTGGCGGCAGGTCACCGGGGCCCGGCCGAACCCGGGCCACCACGCGGTGGCGGAACTGGAGCGGCGCGGGCTGCTCACCGGGATCATCACGCAGAACGTGGACGGGCTGCACCAGGCGGCGGGGACACGCCATGTGGTCGAGCTGCACGGCAGCCTGGCCCGTGTGCTCTGCCTGGACTGCGGGCAGCGGACGTCGCGCCTCGCGCTCGACCGGCGGCTGCGGGAGGCGAACGCCGGCTGGGCGGAGCAGGCGGCCAGGCGCCAGGCGCAGACGAGAATCAACCCGGACGGCGACGCTGTGCTGAGTGACAGCCAGGTGACGGGCTTCCGGCTGGTGGACTGCGCGGGCTGCGGCGGGGTGCTCAAGCCCGACGTGGTGTTCTTCGGCGAGAACGTGCCCCGGCCCCGGGTCGAGGAGTGTTTCGCGCTGGTCGAGCGGGCCGGATCGCTGGTGGTCCTGGGCTCCTCGCTGACCGTGATGTCCGGCTACCGGTTCGTCCGGCAGGCGGCCAGGCTCGGGGTCCCCGTGGCGATCGTCAATCTCGGCCCGACGCGGGGCGACCAGCACGCGGCGGCGCTCATCGACGCGCCGCTGGGGCTGACGCTGACCGAGCTGGTCTCCCGCTGCTGACGGCGACCGGGGGTCAACCGCCTGTGGGCTGGCATGGAACAGCCCGGCTGGGCGGCGACTGGGTGCGTGATCCGGCCGCCCGGCCGGGCTGGACTTGCGTGGGGTTAGCTGTTGATGTTCTTCTTCGCCGCCGGGGGAGTGGTGCGCTTCGCCTGTGGGGCGGCGGTGGTGTGCTTCTCGGGCCCGGTGGCGACGTCGGGCAGCGGTGCGGCGTAGGCCAGCAGGCTCTTCGCGAAGTCCCGCTGGACGCTCAGCACCTGCACGGCGAACGCGTAGGACCGGTCCACCATGTCCTCCAGGGTGGGGACTACGGTGCGCAGGTCGATGCCGGAGACGAGCTTCTGCACGCCGTCGCCCATGGTGCGGGCGCCGTCGGTCACCGTGCGCGCGGTCGAGTTCACGCTCTCCTGGCCACGGTGAACGGCCTCGGTGATCCGCCCCTGGGCGGAGTTGACGGCCTCAGTGATCCGGGCCTGTGGGGAAGTCATGTGCTGTCTCCTTGTTCGCGAGTAACCTGGAAACTAAAGTACGCGACGACGATAAGTATGTCAAGCGCGGGCGCGCCGGGGCTGGCCTGGCGGCAGCTGCGGCGTCAGTAGGCGTCGCGGAAGCTGCGGTAGACGTTCAGCAAAGCCTCGCGCTGCTGAGGGGTCAGCCGGGGGTCGGCCAGGATCACGGCCTCGGTGTCCTGTGGCTCCAGCTTGGCCGCCGTCGCCGGGTGGCCTCCGTCGCTCTCGTCGGAGTCCTTGACCGACATGAAGTTGGCCCGGCGGAGGAGATCCTCGGGGGCGATGCTCAGAGCCTGGGCGATCGAGCGCAGGACCCGGAGCGACGGCTGGTGCAGGCCGCGCTCGATCTGGCTCAGGTAGGCGTTGGAGACGCTGGTCAGGCTGGCCAGCTCGCGCAGGGACATGTCGGCCAGACGGCGTTGCATGCGGATGAATCCGCCGAGGGTGGTCAGCTGCTTCTGCCAGCGGTCGTCGGCCACCTCGGCGTCGGACTCATCGGTGGTCATGGCGACGGTCTCCCCGAGTTCGTGCTTGATATATCAATCAATGGTAGACGCTCTCCAGGCGGTGCAGACACCAAGGACGATAGTCCGGCGCGCGTCGTGGCCGAAGGCTGGAACGGCAGCACGTGGGCGGTCCAGCTGACCATCCCCGGCCAGCGGGCTCAGTTACGGTGCCGGGCAGACCGCTGAGATACGGTCGGGCTGATGACGTGGAGCAGGCAGTTATGGCAGCGGGCGTGCGGTGAGCCTGGAGGACTACCGCCGTAAGCGGGACCCGGCGCGCACCCCCGAGCCGATGCCCGGCGATTCCCCCGGCCCGGGGGCTGACGCTCCGGCCGGGGCGGCTGACGAGGTCCCGGCGGGGGCGGATGCCGGACTGTTCGTCGTACAGGAGCATCACGCTCGCTCCCTGCACTGGGACTTCCGGCTGGAGCACGAGGGGGTGCTGGTCTCCTGGGCGGTACCGAAGGGAATACCCGACGATCCCGGCTGTGACCACCTGGCCGTGCACACCGAAGACCACCCGCTCTCCTACGCCACGTTCGCCGGCGAGATCCCGCGCGGCGAGTACGGCGGCGGGACGGTCAGCATCTGGGATACCGGCCGGTACGAGCTGGTGAAGCGGGAGCCGGGTGAGGTCAAGGTGGTGCTGCACGGGCGGCGCCTGTCCGGCGGCTACACGCTCTACCGCACCCGCGACGACCAGTGGATGATCCACCGGGAGCGGGTGGCGCCGCCGGAGCTGATCGCGCCGATGATGGCCGTCATCGCCCCGCTGCCGTCCGACGACGACGCCTGGGCGTACGAGATGAAGTGGGACGGCGTGCGCGCAGTCGCCTATCTGGGCGGCGGGCGGCTGCGCCAGCTCGCGTCGCGCACCGGCAACGACATCATCGCCACCTACCCGGAGCTGCGCGCGCTGGGCGCCGCGGCCGGCACCAGGCAGATGGTGCTGGACGGCGAGATCGTGGCCTTCGAGGGCGGGCGGCCCAGCTTCGAAGCCCTGCAGCCGCGGATGCACGTCACGCACCCCGCGCAGGCCGCCCAGCTGGCCAGCCGGATCCCGGTTACCTACCTGGTGTTCGACCTGCTGCACCTGGACTGGCGGCCGACCATCGGGCTGCCCTACCAGCAGCGCCGCGAGCTGCTGGACGAGCTGGGGCTGGCCGGAGCGTCCTGGCAGACTCCGCCGTCATTCACCGGCGTGGCGGGCGAGGACGTGCTGGCGGCCGCGGCTGCCCAGGGCCTGGAGGGAGTCGTGGCCAAACGGCTGCAATCCCGCTACCGGCCCGGCGCCCGCTCCGCCGACTGGCGCAAGGTCAAGACGATCTTCCGTCAGGAGGCGGTGGTCGGCGGCATCAGCCCGGGCAAGGGCAACCGGGCCGGGAAGATCGGCTCGCTGCTCATCGGCGTGCAGGGACGGGCCGGCCTGGAGTACGCGGGCCGGGTCGGCACCGGCCTGTCCGCACAGTCGCTGGCCCTGCTGGACCAGCGGCTGATGCCGCTGCGCCGGAAGACCTCCCCGTTCGTCACCCCGGTCCCGCCCGATCTGGTCCGGAACGTGATCTGGGTCGAACCGGCCCTGGTGATCGAAGTCGCCTTCACCGGATGGACCGGGGCCGGGCGCATGCGGGCCCCTTCCTATCAGGGGATCCGGTCCGACAAGGACCCCGCCGACGTCGTACGGGAGCAGTGAGCAAGATGCCCGCAGCGACCCCTTGACGGGACCGGGGAAGATGGAGCCATGCGCCTTCCAGTGAACCCGCCGGTCGCGCCCATGCTGGCCAAGCCGGTCGACCGGATTCCCGCTGGTGACTTCTGCTTCGAGCCCAAGTGGGACGGCTTCAGGTCCATTGTCTTCAGGGATGGCGACGAGGTGGAGATCGGCAGCCGGAACGAGCGCCCGATGACCCGCTACTTCCCCGAGCTGGTCGCGGCGGTCCGGCGCGAGCTGCCGGAGCGGTGCGTTATCGACGGCGAGATCGTCGTCCCCGACGGCGAGCAGCGGCGGCTGGACTTCGAGGCCCTGCTGCAGCGGATTCACCCGGCGGCCAGCCGGGTCGACCTGCTCGCCGAGCAGACCCCGGCGCATTTCATCGCCTTCGACCTGCTCGCCCTGGGCGAGGAAGACGTGACCGGGCAGCCGTTCTCCTGGCGCCGCGCCGCGCTGGAGGCGGCGCTGGAGGGCGTGGCGTCACCGATCCACCTGACCCCGGTGACCACCGATCACGCCCGGGCCACCGAATGGTTCAGCCAGTTCGAGGGGGCGGGGCTCGACGGGCTGATCGCCAAGCCGCTGGATCTGACCTACCAGCCGGACAAGCGGGTCATGTTCAAGGTCAAGCACGAGCGCACCGCGGACTGCGTGGTGGCCGGCTACCGGGTCCACAAGAGCGGCGGCGACACCATCGGCTCGCTCCTGCTCGGCCTGTACACCGGCACCGGTGACCTGGCCAGCGTGGGCGTGGTCGGGGCCTTCCCCATGGAGCGCAGGCGCGAGCTGTTCACCGAGCTCCAGCCGCTGGTCACCACGTTCGACGGCCACCCGTGGAACTGGGCCAGGCAGGAGGCGGGCACCCGGACCCCGCGTAAGGCCGAGGCCAGCCGGTGGAACGCGAACAAGGACCTCTCCTTCGTCCCACTGCGCCCGGAGCGGGTCGTGGAGGTGCGTTACGACCATATGGAGGGCCCGCGCTTCCGCCACACCACCCAGTTCGTCCGCTGGCGGCCCGACCGGGAGCCCCGGTCGTGCACCTATGCCCAGCTCGAAGAGCCGGTCAACTTCGACCTGGCGGCGATCCTCGCGCTCGAGGGCACCTGACCGTGGCCGGGGACAAGACGGTCCTGGCGGTGGCGGGCCGCGAGGTGGGGGTCAGCCACCCCGGCAAGGTCTACTTCCCGCGCACCGGGCACACCAAGCTCGACCTGGTCCGCTACTACGTGGCGGTGGCCGAGGGCGCGCTGCGGGGCGCCGGGGGGCGGCCGATGGTGCTCAAGCGCTTCGTCAACGGTGCCGAGGGCGAGGCGTTCTTCCAGAAGCGGGCGCCCTCGCCCCACCCGGACTGGATCGAGACGGTGACGCTGAGCTTCCCGTCCGGACGCAGCGCCAAGGAGGTGGTGGTCAGCGACGCGGCCGGGCTGGCCTGGGTGGCCAACCTCGGTTGCATCGACCTCAACCCGCACCCGGTGCGGGCGGGCGACCTCGACCACCCGGACGAGCTGCGGGTGGACCTCGACCCCGTGCCCGGCGTGGGCTGGTCCCAGATCCTGGACGTGGCCCTGGTGGCGAAGGAAGCCCTGGAGAGCTTCGGGCTGACCGGCTGGCCGAAGACCTCGGGCTCGCGCGGCTTCCACATCTACGCCCGGATCGAGCCCCGCTGGTCCTTCACCGACGTGCGCCGGGCCGCCGTGGCGCTGGCCAGGGAGATCGAGCGCCGGGCCCCCGAGGCGGCCACGAGCAAGTGGTGGAAGGAGGAGCGGCAGGGCGTCTTCGTGGACTACAACCAGAACGCCAAGGACCGCACCGTCGCCTCGGCCTACTCCGTGCGCCCCATGCCGGACGCCCGCGTCTCGATGCCGCTGAGCTGGGCGGAAGTACCCGGCTGCGACCCCGCCGCGTTCACCATCGACACGGCGCCCGCCCGGCTGGCCGAGGCCGGCGATCCGTGGGCGGAGATGGACGACGCGGCCGGCTCCCTGGAGCCGCTGCTGGAGCTGGCCACCAGGGACGAGGCGGCCGGGGTGCCGGACGCTCCGTGGCCGCCGCACTTCATCAAGCAGGAGGGCGAGGAGCCGCGGGTCATGCCGTCCAAGCGACGGACGGGCGGCGTGCTGCCCCCGGCGCCGGGCAAGTCCAGCGGGCCGACGGGCCGGCGTCGCTCGACCATGCCACTGATCGAGATCGCCCGGGCGGCCACCAAGGCCGAGGCCACCGAAGGGCTGGAGCGGTGGAAGGCGCGCCACCCCGGCGTGGTGCCCTACCTGGCGCCCGAGGACGTCCTGGTCGACTCGATGCGCGGCCGCAGCTCCACCTGGACCCGCATCCGCCTCAACCTCCAGCACGTGCCCGAGCCACAGCGCCCGGTCCAGGAGCCCCTGGAGGTGGACTACGACCCGTGGGTGACCGGCGGCCGGTGAGATGCGTCTGCTCTGCGTGCGGAGGCCGGCCACGCCCGCGCGGTCGCAGGCTCGCCGGACCACTTCGGCGCGGCCATCTGCCGTACGCTGTGTCCGATGCCACCCACCATGATCCGTCGCACGCTCGATCTCGCCGGACTGCAGGTGCCAGTGGCGGAGATCACCGGCGCGTCCGACGGGCCCAGGCTGACCGTGATCGCCGGAGTGCACGGCTGCGAGTACGCGCCGATGGCGGCGGTGCGCCGCTGGATCCGCGAGTTGCGGCCGGAGCAGCTGCGCGGCCGGGTGCTGGCCGTGCCGGTGCTGAACCTGCCGGCCTTCTGGGCGCGGACGCCGTTCGTCGTGCCACAGGACGGCAAGAACCTCAACCGCTCCTTCCCCGGTGACCCCGCGGGCACGCTCGCGGAGCGGCTGGCGCACGCGGCGTTCACGCAGCTCGTCGTCGGCTCGGACGCTCTGGTGGACGCACACGCCGGCGATCTGGTCGAGGCGCTGGAGCCGTTCGTTCTTTACGACGCCGGGCCGGTCGAGGCGCGGGCACGTGAGCTCGCTGACGCGTACGGGCTTCGCTACGTCATCCGGCAGCAACCGGGCCCGGACCGCGCCGTAGCCGGGACGACCAGCGCGGCCGCCGCCGAGATCGGCGTGCCCGCGGTGATCGCCGAAGCCGGCGGCTGCGGGCTGGTCGAGAGCGCGGCGGTCGAGCTGCACCTGCGCGGACTGTACCGGGTGCTCGACCTGCTGGGCATGGCCCGCGGCGGGGCCTTCTGGGAGGACGACAGGCCGCCGGTGTTCCTCGATCGGTTCATCTGGGTGCACGGCCAGAGCGCCGGCTGGTGGGAGCCGGCGGTCCGGCCGGGCCAGCACGTCGACGAAGGGGCGGTGCTCGGCACGGTGAGCAACCTCGACGGCGGGCACATCCAGGAAACGGTGCCCGCTCCCTTCGAGGGCGTGGTGATGTTCCTGACCACCTCACCGGCCGTGCAGGAGGGCGGCCTGCTGCTGGGACTGGGCGCCCGCTAACCGGATCCCGGTAAGCTGTAGGGGCGCATCGCGCGGCGGAGTAGCTCAGTCAGGCAGAGCAAGCGGCTCATAATCGCTGTGTCGCCGGTTCAAGTCCGGCCTCCGCTACACCTATGCTGCTTGTCGGTCCCAGTCCGGGGGCGGGAAGGGATCCGCCTGGCTGGGCGTTGTTGGTTTGTTCGCTTGCTGACTTAGGAGAAAGGCACTCCCGTGGCTGCTACTGACGTCAGGCCCAAGATCACTCTGGCCTGCCAGGAGTGCAAGCACCGCAACTACATCACCCGGAAGAACCGGCGTAACGACCCGGACCGGCTGGAGCTGAAGAAGTACTGCCCCAACTGCCGCTGCCACCGGCCGCACCGCGAGACCCGCTAGCGGCGTCCCGCGATGGCAGTCAACCGGGACTACGTCGGCCGGACCTTCCCGGCGGGTGAGCCCTACGAGGTGAGCCGGGTCAAGATCGCCGAGTTCGCGAACGCGATCGGCGATCCGAATCCGCTGTTCCGCGACCGCGAGGCGGCCCGCGCCGCCGGGCACCCGGACGTGATCGCCCCGCCCACCTTCGCCATCGTGGTCAGCATGACGAGCAGCTCCCGGGTCATCGGCGACCCCGGCCTCGGCATCAACTACGCCATGATCGTGC
>DASZAD010000079.1:0-13280 GCA_035945415.1 Streptosporangiaceae bacterium | reverse complement strand
GGGGTGGGCGGGGCGGGGTGGTCAGACTGCTCAGTGGTCACGGGCGCTCATCTCCTCCCTGGGCTGCGCGGCTATCTCCTCTCCTGGCCGGGCGGCGGGCTGGACTGACGCCCCGCTGGGCGGGGCCAGGGTGCCCGACGGCAGCACCAGCCCGCAGACGACCGCGGAGCCGGCCAGGATCGCGGCCGATACCCAGAACGCGACGACGTAGCTGTGTACCGCCGCCTGGGCCAGGACCAGGGGGCTGTGGCCGTGGACCAGCACGTAGCTGGCCAGGGCGCTGGTGGCCAGGGTGTTCAGCAGCGCGGTGCCGATCGAGCCACCGACCTGCTGGTTGGTGTTGACCAGGGCCGAGGCGACGCCCGCGTCCGCGGCGCCGGTGCCGTAGGTCGCGGTGTTCAGCGCACAGCCGAACACCAGGCCCAGACCGGCCCCGACCAGGAGAACGGCGGGCAGGATCCAGTCCAGATAGCTGGTGCGCAGTCCCAGCGCGGTGGCCAAGATGACCAGCCCGCCCGCCGCGATCAGCAGGCCGGCCGGGATCAGCGGCCGGGGTCCGATCCGCGGCATCAGCGCCCCGCTGGAGGTGGTGGACGCCGCTACGATCGCCACGATCATCGGCAGGAAGGCCAGGCCGGACTTGACCGGCGAGTAGGCCAGGGTCAGCTGCAGGTAGTAGGTCAGGAACAGGAAGATCCCGAACACGCCGATGGCGGACAGCCCAATGGCCAGGTACGCGCCGCCGCGGAACCGGTTCAAGACGATCCGCAGCGGCAGCAGCGGATGCGGGACCCGCCGCTCGGCCAGCACGAACCCGGCCAGCAGCACCACCCCGGCGGCCAGCAGGGCCAGGGTCGCCGGCGCACCCCAGCCGGCGGTGTCGGCCTCGGACAGCCCGTAGACGATGGCCACCAGCCCGGTCACCACCAGGACCGTTCCCGGCCAGTCGATGCGCACCCGCGGATCCCGGGTGTAGCTGGGCAGCAATCGCACGGCACCCGCCACCGCGACGACCGCCAGGGCGACGTTGACGTACAGCGTCCACCGCCAGGACAGGTACTCGGTCAGCACCCCGCCCAGCAGCAGCCCCACCGCCCCGCCCCCGCCGGCGATGGCGCCGTAGACGCCGAATGCCTTGCCGCGCTCGGCCGGGTCGGTGAACGTCACGGTCAGCGTGGACAGCGCGGCCGGGGCCAGCAGCGCGCCGAACGCCCCCTGCAGCCCGCGGCCGATCACCAGCAGCGGAAAACCGGTCGCGGCGCCGCCCAGCGCCGACGCCGCGGCGAAGCCGGCCAGGCCGATGATCAGCATCCGGCGCCGGCCGGCCAGATCCGACAACCGGCCGCCGAGCAGCAGCAGCCCGCCGAAGGCCAGCGCGTACGCCGTCACCACCCACTGCCGGTCGGCGTTGGAGAACCCCAGCGCCCGCTGGGCCGAGGGCAGCGCGATGTTCACGATCGTGGCGTCCAGCACCACCATCAGCTGGGCCAGGCCGACCACGCCGAGAACCCACCAGCGCCGGGAGGACTCCGCTGACGTGCCGGCCGGCTGAGCTCGCTCCGATACGTCAGCAACCGTCGGCTCGCTCATTCCAGGAGCCTACGTCCGCCGGACAAGGCTGCGGAAGGCTGCGCGCTCTTCACTATCGGCCCGGCGGCGCGCCGCTGAAGATCCACGAGACACGGCCTAATGCGTGCGGCAAGGAGGCACCTGGAAGGTCGTCATGAGCCCAAGCCCGTGACGGGCGTTTCGTGTCAGCGGCTCCGCGTTGACTCGACGAGGACCCCAAAGCACGTCGGCCGCTCACGACTGGCCGAAGTGGTACTGCAGCAGGAGGTATACCTGTGCGGACGGGTCCCGGGTCAGGACCGTGCCGTCGGCCGGGAGGCTCAGCGACGCCTCGCCTGACGGGCCGGACAGGCCCGCCGACAGGGTGCCCAGGTTCGCCGCCGGGCTGACTGGAACCAGGTTCCCGTCGCTCGCCGCGTACAGCGTCAGGCTGTCCACCGTCAGCGTCCTCGCGCCCTGTACCGCGTAGGGGAAAAGCTGCTTGGCCAGCGTGGCCGTGAAGTCGCCGGTTCCGTTCACGAACGCCGACCACTCGGTGGGGAAGTCGTAGCGCAGGCACCACAGCATCGCCTGACTGCTCTGCCCCGCGGTGTCCAGCATGGTCACGAGCTCCTTCGTGGCTTGCCCGGCCAGCGGATCGCCAGCCTGCCGCGCGGTATAGCGGATGTGCAGGATGACATCGGAGATCGTGGTGTAGTCGAACGAGGCGAGCTGCGCCGGCAGCGACAGGGTCCAGGTGCTGATCGCGCCCGCGCCCTCGAAGGGCAGGAACCTGACGTCATTCAAGCTGGTCTCGAACATCCCGCTGTCGTTCGTGCCGCCGCTGGTCACGATGGTGTCCGCGGCGCCGAAGTAGTCCACGAAGCGCGGGTCGTCCTGCGTGGTGTCCCGGGCATAGCTGCCGCCCGCCAGCAGCGGCGAGACGCGCACGCTGCTGCTTTGCAGGCTCAGCGTGCAGTTGAGGCTGGTGTACGGCCCGACCACGGACGGGACCGACACGCTGACGTTCTTGATCCGCCGCACGTAGTGGCCGGGGCAGTCCCGGTCGTACAGCCACTCTGGCACGGTCACCGTGCAGGAGCCGGTCACCCGCAGCTTCAGCAGGGCCAGCGGATCGAGCTGGCGCAGCGACACGTGCCGGGTCAGCTCTAGCTCGCGCTTGTTGTTGTCGTGGTAGGCCAGCTCCATCCGCTTGATGTCCAGGTGCAGGGCCTCGCCGGACAGCAGGCCCTGGTGCCCGGTGTCCCAGTAGTTGAACTGGATGAACTGGGTGGCGTCCAGCTCGGGCCGCATCAGCTCCTGCTTCATGGTCTGCTCGGCCCGGCGCGCGGTGTCGCAGGCGAACCGGTAGTACTGGTAGTACAGAGCGGACAGGTCGCTCTGCATCCAGGCGTAGAAGACCGCGCTGGTGAACTTGCCCGCCAGGAACGACTGGACCTGCTGGGCGTTGCTCACCATGGTCTTGGTCGTCTGGTATTCGTGGTAGGCGACCTGCTCGGCGATCAGCGACGCGATGATCTGCCGCCCGATCTGGGCGAGCTCGCGGGCGGCCAGGTTGGCCTGCATCGTCCACTCGTCGGCCCGCCGCTGGTAGCCGGCGGTGCGGGCCGCGATGCCCGCCTGATCCTGCTGCCAGCCGGCGATCGTCTGCAAGACGTCCGCCGCGACTTTCGCGACCTGGCCCAGGATCGTTCCCGAGAACAGGTTGGAGTGAATGCCCATGCCCCAGAACGCGAGGTGCGCTTCCGCACTGGGGATCGGGGTGAGGATCCCGGCCACGGTGTTGGAGACATTCGCCCCGATGCGCGTGTCCCTCGCCGTGGGCAAGTGGGTGTTGAGCTCCGCATCCTCGTTCTTGTTCAGGTAGAGCTGGCCCGGCCCGGTCGCGCCGGACTGGGTGGACGGCGAGGAGCCTTGGGCCGGCTGCGGCATGCTGTAGCCGAGCGTGGCAATGGCCAGGTCGTACTCGCCAACAAGCGTGCTGTAGATGCCGGCGAAGTTGGCCTCGGTCAGCTCGCTGCGATCCAGGGTGAAGCCGGGCGGGGTCGTGGCCCGGTCCGGGGACATGCCGAGCAGCCGCAGGTAGTAGGTGTACCGCTCCAGCGTGACCTCCCGGGTCTTGAGCAGGCCGTTGGTCGTCTCCTGGGCGTGCTGCCACTGCAGGTAACGCACGTTCTGAGTCATCTGCTGGAGCTGGATCTCGTGCCCCTGCCGCAGCAGCGCGAGTTGCTCGGCGTCCCCCTTCTCCAGCGCCGCCAGCAGGCCGTTGCCCAGCGAGCGCACCTCGGCGGCGATCTCCAGGGCCTTCTGGATCAGTAGCGGCGCGCGCACCGGGCCGAGTGGCTGGTTGAGGCCGCTGACGATGCTGCCGATGTCGATTCCGGCCGCGGCCGCCTTCACCAGCATCCCGGGGTCGAGTGGCGGGTCGAACAGGGGTAGCTGCTGCACGACGCCCTGGATGTTCTCGCTGTTGCGGATCTTGAACAGCCGGTCGGCGACCGTGTCCCAGTAGGCCAGCAGATTCCGGTTCGGCGGGACGCAGAAGTAGAGCGAGCGGCCGATGCCGAACAGCGCGCCGCTCTGGTCGCCGGAGCCGCCGCCAGAGCCGGGCCCCGGCACCAGGTTGAACGGGAACTGGGCTTCGAGAGTGACCAGGGCGTCCGATATCCGGTCCAGGCCGGCTTGCTTGAGCTGCGCGAAGTTCTTCGCGCTCGGACCGGAGGACCGCGGCATGACCTGCGGCCGCGGGCCGAGGATGTTGGCGGCCAGGACATAGCACAGCGTGGCCTCGTTCAGCGTCTCGATCGTGTCGGCCAGGAACAGGCTGTCTCCCCAGGCGATGAGGTTGTCCAGGTACTTCATCACGACGTACCACTGGTAGGCGCTGGGCCGGGTCCGGGCGACCAGGTGGGGATGGAACGGGTTGGCCACGATCGCGTTGTAGCCGGTGATGACGCCGGCCTTGGCCGCGAGCTGCGCCGGGTCCTGAATCTGGCTGTCCGGGGTGCTCATGAGGGTGAGCAGGGTGTTGATGTTCTGGATCGCGGCACCGCTGCGGAAGACGAACGACCGCCAGAACCGCTCCGGCGCCGGCAGGCTGGCGTCCGTGCTGGTGGGGTCGAAGACCAGGTGGAACCACTTCTGCGCCTCGGCGAACCGCTGCTGGCCGGACAGGTGCACCGCGATCATCACCGGGATGTGGTAGAGCAGCTCCCAGTTGTAGTTCGCGTACGGCCCGCCGGTCGAGACGTCGATCACCCGGTCTTCGAGCGTGACTGAGACCGTGCCGCTGTCCAGCGGGGTGTAGTCGCTGGAGTCATACGGCAGGTCCAGGCCGGCCAGGAAGCCGGGGTCGAGCATGCCGGCGACCGAGGTCAGGTTGAGCTGCCGGATGAGCTGCCCCACGAACGGGTGAAAGAAGTTCTTGAAGTCATAGGAGAACGTGTCCTCGGTCCAGCCATAGATCTGCCCGATATCGCTGACCTGGTGATAGGCGCCGGCGCCCGATACTGTCTGCATGACTGTGCTCCTTGCTGGTCAGAAGCTCGGGCCTTGGTTGCCGAGGTAGATGCTCTGCTGGGCGACCGGGAGCAGTCCGAAGCCCTCGAACTCCCAGATCGTCACGAGTTTTTCCGTGGTCGTCACGTAGAAGACGTTCCGCCGGTCTTCGTAGATGAATGGTGCGTCCCACGCGTCCGGCAGCCCCGGCTGCGGTTCGGTGAACCGGGCCAGCCAGTTGTACTCCAGGATGCTGTTCGAGTACGCGGGCACCGGCGGCCCGTCGATCGGGTTGCCCGGGTTTTGCAGGTAGTTGACGGCAAACGTTCCGCTGGACAACCCGCCGGCCCAGGGCGTGGCCGGGGCCGGTGAGAGGGACCGGCCCGGGAAGCCGGGGACCGGCACGTCGATGGCATCGCCCAGCGGGATCTGCGTCGGATAGAGGTTGCCGTCGTCCGGGTCGATCCCGAATGTCACGTTGATGTCCTCGAAGCGGATGGGGAGGCTGTGGGTGTTGTGCAGGAGGAATCCGCCTACTGGCGGGGTGCCGGTGATCGCCAGCAGGAGCGCGTCGCCGGGCGGCAGGCCGGAGGTGAGCTGGAAGCCGAACTGGGTGAAGTTCGGGTCGTACTGGAACGTCGGATCGGTGCCGGTGAGCTGGGCCGGGACGATTCTTATCTGGTCCCTCGCGGCCTCGACCGAGCCCGGGCCGGTCGGGTCGAACGTCCCGATGGCGGTGGGCAGGTTGACGTCGGAGGTCTTGGGCGGCTGCCACTTCCCGTTGTAGAACTCGGTCCAGCACAGCACGGCCGAGGCGGTCACCGAGCCCTTGGCTTGTGCGTCACTGCCTGCCTGCCCGTAGCTTTGCAGGTCGCTGATCTGAAGCGTGGCGATCTGGTTGCCCTGCACGGCGGGGGTGACGTTCGCGGTGCTGAGATCGGGCTGCTGTGGCTGGCTCTGCTTCACGATCCGCAGCCAGAACAGGAACAGCCGGCCGTTCCAGACGATGGGCGTGACCGGCATGTCCTCGCAGTCGATCTTGACCTGGGTCCAGGGGGTCCAGCCGTCGGCCTGGAGCTGGCGGAAGTAGTGCTTGCGATGGCCTCCGGCGGTCCGCGCCAGCACATGGCTGGCCTCGTCGGCATCCGCGGTGCCCGGCTGGTAGTACAGGCCGCACGGCTCCAGCTTGGCCACCTCCTCCAGGCTGGTCAGGTAGTCGAGGTAGGCGCTGACGGCGGCGTCGTCGGTGATGTCACTCTGCAGCAGGCTGCTCATCATCTGCTGGAAGAAGGGCGACTGGTCGTCGCGCAGCTCGGGGTAGAGCCAGTTCTCCGGCCAGAGGAACACCTCCCGGTTGGCCTGCCAGACCCGGTAGCGCTTCATCCACTCCCACTGGGCCAGGTCGATGTCGGAGGCGGCGACCTGCGGTTCGAGGCTGCGGATCACCCGCTCGATGAACAGCTGCACCGCCGACAGCGCGAGGCGGATCCGGGAGGTCTCGACCGGCGGCTGGGTCTGGGTGTCGATCAGGAAGTACTCGTACAGGCAGTCCGGGTGGTCGAAGGGGATGCCGGCCGGCGCCGCCACCAGCGGCGACCCGGCTGGCAGCGCGGCGAGCAGGCCGGCGCTGATCGTGACGGCGCCCGCGGTCACCGCGGTCACGCTGGTGCCGGGGGCGATGGCGGCGCCCCGCACCAGCATCCCGGCGCTGACCCCGGCCGTGCTGGCGCAGGACAGGGTGGTGTCGCCGGTCGCGGCGGGCGCGCTGGTGGTCAGGGCGACCGTGGACTGCGCGTAGCCGTCGCCCAGCTTCTGCAGGATGTAGGCCACGAGCGCGTCGCGCTGAAGGATCCGCGCCGCGTCGTTGATCGGGCGGACCACGGTCAACCAGTCGGCCTCGGCGTAGCGGGCCCGCAGGGCGGACTGCAGCGCGCCGACCGTGGTAGCGCTGGGCGCGTTGGTGATCGCCGAGATCAGCGCGGGCGCGGTGAGGCCGGCGGTCCGCGCGATCGAGTAGGCGTCGTACACCCGGCGGAAGTTCTCCACCGACGACAGGCTGGCCGGGTCCGTGCTCCCGAAGAACAGCGTGAGCAGCGCGTTCACGGAGAGCTGGGCCCAGCCGGTGAGGCTCAACAGCGCGCTCTGGTTCTGGCCGTCAGGCAGCGTGGCCGCGGGGTCTTGCAGCACGGCCAGCAGTCGCTCGTCGCCGGGTGAGAGGGCCTGCTTGATCCGGGCGAAGTCCACCAGCGCCGTCAGCACGCCGGCCAGGCTGGCCGCCGTGGCCGGAGCGGGAGCGCCGTCGGCGGCCAGGAAGTTCAGCCAGCCGCTCCCGATCGCGGGCTCCGGCGGGCCGGAATAGCCCGGGGCCGTGCCCAGCCAGGTGATCTCGGCGGCGGTCAGGGACAGCGCCGAGGCCAGCGACGCGGCCTTGAGGAACCGCAGGTAGCTGTGGCTGAGGCGGCTGATCAGGCGGCCGGAGTAGAGGTACTGGCCGGGGATGATCTCCCAGCCGAGGCCGAGGCTCCGCCAGCTCACCGACAGGGTGGTGCCGATCGAGGTCGCGGTCAGGGTGACGCGGGTGAGCGCCCCGGCGACCAGAGAGACCGGGCTCGTGCTCCGCCACAGGCCGCCAGCCTGGTTGCCGGCGACCGTGGACCCGCCGATCAGCAGCGTGATGCCCGCGCCGGGGCCGGCCGCGATCGAGATGTCGTACCCGCCGTCCTGTGGCACGGTGATGTAGCCGTCCCAGACCGCGGCGATGGGGCCGCTGCCGGGGAGCTGGCGGCCGGCCGCGTAAGTCTCGGTGGCGCCGCCCGAGACCGCCGTGGCCAGGGTGAAGTAGCTGGTCGCGCCCGACGGGTCCAGGCCGGTCATGGTGATCACGCTGCCAGCGGCGGAGGCGGAGACGGCCCGGTTGACCGGCGCCGTGGCGTTGATCGCGGCGGCGATCCCGGTGGCGATCGTGGCCAGCGTGTCGCCCGGCGCGACGGTGTAGCCGATCGCGGTGCTGTCGATCGTGGTGGTCAGGGTGTCGCCGGTCGTGACCGTTCCGCCGACCGTGGCGGTCTGGGTGTAGGCCAGGACCGGCACGGTGTCGGCGGTCTGGTCCGGTGGCGCGGCCGGGTTGTTCCCGAGGAAGAAGGCCGCGGACAGCCCCGGCGCCTCGACGGCCGTGAGGTCGGCCGCCGCGGCCGCGGTGGGGGCGGCGTCGGCGTGCAGGATCGCGGGGTCGCCCAGCAGCGCGGCGGCGAAGCTCGGGCCGGTTCCCGCCGCCGCCGTCACCGAGGCCAGGGCCTGCTCCTGCTTCCGCCTGGCCTTCAGGATGGGCAGGAAGCCGTCCAGCAGGGCCTGGCGCTTCACCGTCGCCGGATCGCCGGACGCGACGTAGGCCTGATAGAGAGGGAGGAGTTCCGGGTAGCCGGCGAAGAACGGTCCCACGGCCTGCTGGCTGGCCGCCTCCAGGCGGGCGATCGCGGCGGTCAGCTGCGGGTCACTGGTGGCGGCGTCGATCGTGGCCTGGGTCGCCGGGTCGAGGACGCCGGAGAAGGTGAGCTGCTTGGTCACGTCGTTGTAGCTGAGCCGTCCGCCGGCGGCCGCCACCACC
This sequence comes from Streptosporangiaceae bacterium, assembly GCA_035945415.1. Taxonomy (GTDB): domain Bacteria; phylum Actinomycetota; class Actinomycetes; order Streptosporangiales; family Streptosporangiaceae; genus PALSA-505. The sequence goes on along the minus strand of DASZAD010000079.1, from coordinate 4,609 downwards.
GGCGCCGGCAGGGACGGCTGGCCGGGCGGGGTGGAGTAGCCGGCCGAGGTGCTGAACGTGTTGTTGAGCAGGCCGAAGAAGAAGGCGCTCGCGGCGGCGCCGTAGACCAGCGTCATCAGGCTCTGCGCGATGCTGCCGTCGGGATCGTCCCGCAGCGCGAACTGCGCCTCGACCGCGGCGAAGCTGGCCCGCAGGGTGGACGCCAGGCCGGTCACCGTGGCGCTGGGCGGCGCCGAGGTGCCGCTGATGTCCTGGTTCCACATCAGGTACAGGGCCTGAGCGTTGGTCAGCCCGGCGGCGGTGTAGGCCTGTAGCAGCCGGATGAAGCGGACCACCGTTGGTTCGGTCGGCGGGGTCGTCCCCGGATCCAGCGGCGCGAACGGGTCGAGGCCTGTGAACTCGCGCAGGTTCAGGAACTCCAGCACGCTCAGCCCCAGCGTGTGAGCGAGCCAACCGTACCGGAACACCGCGCTGACGTTGGCCAGCGTCAGCGGGGTGCTGGGGTCGAAGCCGAGGGCGGTCGTGATCAGCGTGAACTCGGCGCCGGTGAGGTTGAACGCGGCGCACAGCGTGGGCTGGTGGCCGAACAGCGTCTGCGCCGGGTCGGCGAGGAAGTCGCCGTAGCCGTCGTCGGCAAACGGCGGGGTGTGCCGTCCCGCCGTGTATCCGCCCGCCGTGAGCGCGGCGTCCAGGGTGAACGTGGTGGCCGGGCCCGCGGCGGTGAACGTGATGACCCCGCCGGCGGCCGTGGTGGTCACGACCGTGTTCAGCGGGAGGCAGGTCACCGGGTCCGGCGTGTTCGTCGCGTTGACCGCGGCGGCGATAGCGGTGGCGATGCTCGTAGCGGTGTCACCCGGCGCCGCCTGGTAGGCCACGGGCAGCGTGTTGATCGACGTGGTCAGCATCGCGCCCGCAGGGATGGTGCCGGCCACCGTCGCGGTGGCGGTCTGCGGGAACGGCCCGGCCGCCAGGTAGGTTTCCGCGCCTGTGGTCACCGAGCAGGCCAGCGTGACCGGGGCCGCCGGATCCACCGAGGTGATCGTGATGACGCCACCCGCGGCGGCGGCCCGGATCTCGGCGCCAAGCGGCAGCCCGGTGACCGGGTCCGGCTGCACCGCAGCGCTCAGCACGGCGGCGATGCTGGCAGCGAGCGTGGCCGCGCCGGTGTCGGCCGGCTGGGCGGTGTAGGAGACGGCCACCGAGTTGACGGTCGTGACCAGCGTGTCCCCCGGCGCGACGGCGCCGGTGACGGTCGCGGTCCAGGACGGGGGCACCGGCGGCGTGGCCGAGTAGGTGCCGGCGTTGGCCGGGGTGAGCGAGCAGGTCAGGCTGAACGGCGGGCCGGCGTTCGCGGTGATGATCGTGACCACGGCTGCGGTGCTGGAGGCGACGACCAGGTCGTTCAGGGGGAGGCCGGAGTACGGATCCTGGATCGTGGCGGCGTTGATCGCCGCGGCGATCCCGGCGGCGATCGTGGCGGGCGTGTCGCCGGGCAGGACAGTGTAGCCGATGGGGACGCCGTCGATCGTGGTGGTCAGCGTGTCGCCGGGGGTGACGGTGCCGGCCACGGCCGCGCTCTGCGACAGCGGCGAAGCGGCGGCCGCCGTGTACGTCTCGGTACCCGCGGCCGAGACCGAGCAGGCCAGCGTGAAGCCCGCCTTGATCGTGATGACCCCGCCCGCGCTGGTGGCGTAGAACCGCTGGTTCAGCGGCAGCCCGGTGGCCGGGTCCGCCGTGGTCGCCGCGTTGATGGCGGCGGCGATGGCCGCGGCGGCGGTCGCCGCGGTGTCCGCGGACGCGACGGTGTAGTTCACCTGCCCCGGCTGGCCGGGGGCGGTGTTGATGCCGGTGTGCAGCACGTCGCCGACGTTGACCGTGCTGGCCACGGTGGCCGTCTGGGCCCCGGGGTCCTGCTGCAGCAGGGTGGGCGTGAGGAACATGGCCCGGTACAGCGAGCCTGGCCCGATGGTGCCGATCGGGGCCCAGCAGGCCAGCAGCTGGTCCAGGCCCTTGCCGGTGAGAGAGAGCTGGCTCATCACCCGGAGCAGGAAGCCGAGGCGGCCCAGCAGCACCTGGAAGCCGGTGTCGAGCAGCGCGGCGTTGGCCGGGTCGTTGGCGGTGTTGCTGGTGCCGGCGGGCAGGTCCGCGGCCGGGTAGAGCGCCGCGATGATGTCGTCGGTGTGCTGGATCGAGGCCGCGTCGCTGGAGCCGGACAGCAGCGGGGCGAGCTTGCGCCACAGCCGGATGAACCGGATCAGCTTCAGGAAGTCGGTTCCGCTGAGCAGGTTGCTGGTGTTGTCCGGGTTGGAGTACCGCAGTTGCAGGCCGGCGCCCGAGCAGTCGCCGGAGCTACCGTCGGCGTCGCTGATCGTGATGATGTCCATGATCAGCGGGTAGACCTTGGGGCCGGTCACCCAGTTCACCACGGCCTGGTAGTCGGCCGGGCCGGTCCCGCCGTACTGGGTGGCGTCCAGCCCGGCGGGGAGTGCGCTGATGAACTGAGCCGCGGTGGCCGGGTTGTCGTGCAGGTTCTTCAGCGTGGTGAACGGCGCGTTGAGCTGGAGCAGCCGGGGGATGAGGGCAGCGTTCGGGTTGATGAACCGGGTCGCGACGATGAGCGACAGGTCGTCGTAGGACACGCTCAGGCGGCGGGAGAAGTCCTGCAGGCTCATCGTCTGCAGGCTGGCCAGCGCGGTGCCGTCCGGCAGTCCGTACAGATCACCGAGCTGGAGCGCGGGGTCGGTGAACAGCCGGTACTCGTCGCGCGAGATGCTGGCCTGCTCGATGAGGATGTCCGACCAGCCGTAGCTGGCCGGGGTGGCGTGGTTGACGAGCTGGTCGCCGGCCCGCAGCGCGGCCATCGCGTCGGGCAGGGCGATTCCCAGGTGCTGCAGGTGCAGCCGCAGCAGCGCGAGCGGGCGGCTGAACGGTAGCGGCGGCGGGAAGAACGCGTCCCGCAGCGTCGCGTACGCGGCGTCGTTGACGTACTGCGGGCTGGCCAGCAGCTCCGCGGAGGTGACCGCGTCGCCGGTGTCGTGTCCCTGGTAGCCGTCCAGCGACAGGCCGTTGGCCACGAAGTACTCGAGCGTCTCGTTGACGATGTCGATATAGGGCAGCGCGGTGTTCGTGTTGGCGCAGGTCAGCGGCAGGTACTGCAGGTCGGGCCGGCGCTGGAGCAGGGCGTCCTGCGGGTTGTCCGGGCCGGCGGCCGGCGCGGGCTGGTCGATGTGGTTGAGCAGATCCACCAGGTACGCGGCGGGGCTGAGGATCGACCCGCAGTCGGGGCAGTCACAGTAATCCAGCGAGCCGAACAGGTTCTCCAGGGTGGGGTAGGCGACCACCGGGTAAGCGTCCGGGCCGGCCTGGGCCGGGGGGAAGCCGTCCTGGACCGGCGACAGGCCGCCGAAGTTCGGGGACACCCTGGCGCCCAGGTACGCGACAGCCACGCTCAGCGTCGCGGTGAAGATCTGCCGGGCCCGCGCGTGGATCGCGGCGGCCACCTCGGAGCCGCCGAGCGACCCGGAGAAGGCCCGGACGAAGCCGCCGGAGTCGTAGCGGGTGATGGCGAAGGCGGAGTCGAGGTTGTGACTCAGCAGCACCGGCAGGCTGGTGTCGTCCGGAGTGAGCTGGTAGGCCCGCTGTAGCCGCTTGACCTGGGTGACCACCGGGGCGGGCGGGCTGGCCAGGCCGGTCCTGGCCAGGTAGGCCTCGACCGGCTCGACGCCGATCTCGAACTCCCCCTGGTGCTCGGCCAGGAACCCGGCGACCAGGCCGGCGGTGTCGCTGTCGCCGGTGAGGGGCAGAAGGCCGCGGCGCACCTGGTCGGCCAGGACCGCGGTGGGGAAGGCCAGCCGGACCTGGGCCGCCAGCAGCTTCGCGTAGTTGCCGGCCTGCTCCGCCGGGGTCGCGCCGGGGATCTGCGGAGGGACGTTCCCGCCGACGAGCGGCTCCCACTTGGCCGGGTCGTAGTACCCGAGCGCGGCGAGGTCCTGGGGTGAGCTGAGCGCCCCGGCCGGCTCGGCCGCCGTGAGCGCGCTCACCAGCGGCTGGTTGTTGATCGTGAGGTAGTAGAGCTGGCCCATGAGCTGTAGCTGCTGCCTGGTGGCGGTCCCGAACCGCTGGTCGACCGCCGGCCAGAACTTCGACCAGTTGCCCTGGTACTGGGTGTAGAGCTGGGCGAACTGTTGCCGCTGCGATTCGGCGGCCAGGGCCGGCGCTACCATCTCCTGCAGCGTCGAGATGCCCATGGGCGGGGGAGCGATGAGAGCGTGGGCGGCGCTGATCGCCTGGAAGCTCTGGACCGCGGACGGCACCTCCTGGGCCAGCCCGGCCGGGATGATGCCGTGGGCGGCCGCCTGGCTCCAGATCGCTTCCACCGTGGCCGGGCTGACCCGGAACAGGCTGTCCGTGCTGGCTGGAAGCCCGGCCCGCATCAGCGCGTAATAGAACTCGGGACGGAGGCTGACCGCGGGTACCGGCCACACCTGGGTCTGCTGCGTGTCGCGGCCCGCCCCCGCCCCCGCCCCCGCTCCTGGCGCGGGGGCGGTGAGCTGGCTGAGCTGGCCGGCGAGTGAGGCCAGCGCGACCGAGCGGGCGTCCCAGCCGGTCT
>DASZAD010000078.1:0-5502 GCA_035945415.1 Streptosporangiaceae bacterium | reverse complement strand
CACCCCGGGCCCCAGGGTCGTCGCCACTAGCTCCACTGTTGGCTCCTCCTCCACCGTGCCGGACGCCGCCTGGACACCGCCCGTCGCACCGGAGGCGCACTCGCAAGCACTGGCACCAAGATCCCACGAGACACGGCCTGGCCGGGCTGCTTCCCCCTGTCGCTGGCTGGCGTCCGGGGTCGAGAGCAGCCGGGCGCGTAATTGAAACCGCAGGTCCGGAACGGTCAGAACGTCACGACCGAGCGGAGCACCTCACCGCGGCCCATCCGGGCGAAGGCCTCCTCCACCTGACCGACGGGGATCGTCTCCGTCACGAACTTCTCCAGCGGCAGCCGGCCCTGCAGGTGCAGGTCGACGAGCATGGGGAAGTCGCGGCTGGGCAGGCAGTCGCCATACCAGGATGACTTGAGCGCACCACCCCGGCCGAAGAAGTCGAGCAGCGGCATGTCCAGCCGCATCTCGGGGGTGGGCACCCCCACCAGGACCACGGTCCCGGCCAGGTCGCGCGCGTAGAACGCCTGCTGATAGGTCTCCGGCCTGCCGATCGCCTCGATCACGACATCGGCGCCGTTCCCGCCCGTCAGCGCCCGGATCGCGGCGACCGCGTCGGTCTCTCGCGAGTTGATCACGTGAGTCGCGCCGAAGCCGCGGGCCCACTCCAGCTTGCGATCGTCCACGTCCACCGCGATGATCGTGTGCGCCCCGGCCAGGCGGGCGCCGAGCAGCGCGCCGTCGCCCACCCCTCCACAGCCGATGACGGCGACGGCGTCGCCCCTGCTGACCCCGCCGGTATTGAGCGCCGCGCCGAGACCGGCCATGACACCACAGCCGAGCAGCCCGGCCACCTCCGGCTTGATCGCCGGGTTCACCTTGGTGCACTGCCCGGCGGCCACCAGCGTCACCGGCAGGAACGCGCCGATCCCGAGTGCGGGCGACAGCTCGGTGCCGTCGGCCAGCGTCATGCGCTGCCGGGCGTTGTGGGTGTTGAAGCAGTACCAGGGACGCCCCCGGGCGCAGGCCCGGCACTGGCCGCACACCGCGCGCCAGTTCAGGATCACGAAATCGCCCGGCGAGACGTCGGTCACGTCGTCGCCCACCGCCTCCACCACGCCGGCGGCCTCGTGTCCGAGCAGGTAGGGGAAGTCCTCGCCGATGCCGCCCTCGCGGTAGTGCAGGTCGGTGTGACACACCCCGCAGGCCTGCACCCGGACCAGGGCCTCCCCGGTTCCCGGGTCGGGCACCAGCACGGTCACCAGCTCCACGGGCGCGCCTTTGGCCGTGGCCACGACACCCTGCACCTTGCTCGTCATGCGGCGTCCTTTCCCCTCGATATCAAGCATTAACGATGGCCGGCCGGGCCACGCCTCTGCCTGCCTCGGGCCCATCGTCGCACGGGCGAGGCGGGCCGGACAGCATTCAGACGGGGCTCATAGCGGGGGCTAACGCCCGGCAGAACCCAGCCGGGCAACCTGAAGGTACCGGGAGAGACAGACACCCGCACGCCCGGTCAGCATCATCCCGCGCCCACCACACAGGAGGTTTCGTCATGTCTGCCTGGCTCTGGGTCAACCTGGCATCCGGCGCGCTCTTCGCCGCCGCCATCGTGGGCGTACCGCTCTGGCTGGTGATCACCCGGCCCGACACCGGGCCGGCGCCCCGCCAGCGGGTGGCGCCCCGCCGGCCTATTGCGCCGCTTGTGGTTCAGGACGCAGCCCGTGGGTCGCGGGCTGGCCCGCCTACGCCATCGGCTACGCCGTCGCCTGCGGCGGTGACCCGTCCGGCGAGCTCAGCACGGCCTCGCGCGCGGCTGGCGTGGCCAGATGTGCCTTGACCGACTCCAGGATCGTCAGACCCTGCGCGACCAGCCCGGCGGCCAGCTCGCTCATCCCCTCGGCGCCGTTGAGGACGCTCACGTTGGCGCCCGCCAGTCCGCCGGCTGCCTCTCTGACGATCTGCGGTAGCTGCTCGATCATCATGCGGTCCAGGGCGACCCGGTTGTGCGACGCGGCGGCCTCGGCGAGGATCTTGGTGCGCTCGGCGTCGGCCCGGGCCAGGGTGCGCACCTTCTCCGCCTCGGCTTCGGCGGGCTTCACCACCTCGGCGACGAGCTGCTGCTGCCTGAGCCCGGCGTTGCGCTCGGCCAGCTCGGTCTGGACGGTCAGCACTTCCTGCTGAGCGTGCGCCTGGGCCAGCGGCCCCGCCTGCGCCGCCTCGGCCTGTGCCTTGTCCACCTCGGCCTTGTACTGGGCCTGGACGACCGCCGTCTGCCGCGCGTACTCCGCCTGCTTGCGCTGGGAGGCCTGCTGGGCCTCCGCCGCGGCCTGGTCCGCCTGCGCCTGAGCGACCTTGGCCTGCCGCTGGATGGCGGACACGTGCGGGGCGGCCATCGCGTCGATGTAGCCGGTGCCCATGTCGTCGATGGACTGGATCTGGAGCGAGTCCACGATGAGCCCGATCTTGGCCATCTCCGCCTTGGACCCGTCCAGCACCTCGGTGGCCAGCTTCTGCCGTTCGGTGACGATCTCCTCGACGGTCATCGAACCGACGATCGAACGCAGGTGCCCGGCGAAGATCCGCCCGGTCAGCACCGACATCTGGTCCTGGTCGGAGAGGAATCGCTGCCCCGCGTTGACGATGCTCTCCTCGTCGTTGCCCACCTTGAACGCGATGACCGCACGGACGTTGACCGAGATGCCCTGGCGGGTGACGCAGGTCTCCTGGACTTCGGCCTCGCGCATGGCCAGGGCCAGCATGCCGATCCGGCGGAACAACGGATTGATAAAAGCGCCGTGGCCGATCACCACCCGGAATGGCGCGTCCTTGGTGTGGCTTCTTCCTCCAGAGATGAGCATGGCCTGGTCAGCAGCCGGAACTCGATACCCCAACATCGGATTACTCCTTACCCGGGCGCCCAGGGCCCGCCGGATCCCCCGCTGGTCCGGCGCGGCCCCTGGCCGTACCTGCTGGACGTCCCGCGGTCCCGATCGGTTGGCCACCGAGCGCCATGAGAGGTGGCCTAGACGATTACAGCACCATCATCCGGCGAACCGTCCCATTCGATGACATCGACCGCCCTGGCCCCGCGAGATTCGATGACCAGGACGGTGGTGTCCTTGGGGATCGGCTCATCGGACCAGGCGATATACGTCTCGCGGCCGCCCCGCACGCGGACCAGGACCTCTCCCGGTCCCGCCTGGCCCCGGGTGCCAAGGACGAGCACCCCCACGCAGCCGATCGGCGCCGTGTCCCGAGCCACCGGCCACCCCTTATGCCACTCAAAGCTGGTGCCCCCACCTTATCGCCGGGCCGTCGCCCCGCGGAGTCACCGCCCGTGGCCCGCCTACGATCGCCTGCTCGCCCGCGACGCGGACCCGGACGGCGCGCTGAGCGGTGTCGAGCGGGATCCCGGCTCCGGTCGGCTCGCGGATCCGGCTGACCGCCCCGCCCGAGCTGGCCGTGCTGGCCGCCGCCGAGCCGGCCGCTTGCTGTCGCCGCGCTGGGCCGAGGTTCATCCCGCTGACCAGGGCGGCGGGCCGTTGTGCCCCGACTCGAACATCGCCTGGATCATTCGAACGAACTAACGTATTGCTGTTATACTCTTCCCCAATGGGTCGCACACGTGTTCTAATAGTCTCCATGTCTAAGGCCACCTTTACCACCGGGGCCGGCCGGGCGTCCACCCCCCGGGATGCCTCCGGACCGGCCGGTGGGTGCCTCTCGCGGGAAGGGACGGATGACGGCCAGCGCCTCTCCTGGCCGGCAGGCCGTCGCCGCGACGAGGCGGGGACGGCCCTGCCGGGCCACGCCAGGGTGCGGGCGCTCGCAGCCCGGCAGGAGCCGTCCCGACCCCGGGGCAAGCAGGTGGCTGGCGGTGGTGCGCGCGGCTGTCCGTCCGTCGCGAGTGCGCGGACCGGGTAATGGGCGCGTGCGTCCCTGACCGGGTACGCGGTGAGTAATGGTCCCGACACGTCTGGCGGCGGACGCGGGCAGGAGGTGGAATGATGAGCACGCGCTTTGATTATGGCAGCCACTTGAGGAGCCAGCGGCTCGCCGAGTTGAAGAATCAGGCCGCGGAGCTTGAGCGAAAGCTTTCTGATACCCGCCTGTCGATGGAGCGTGAATTCGTCCAGTCCCCCCTCGATTGGGAGGACCAGCCCGGCCCGGATGACGAGCCCCCGGCTGACCAGTCCCTGGTAGACGACTCCCAGGATGACGAGTGTCTGGATAACGACGCACTGCGCTGGGAACCAGAAGAGGACGACTGGGACGGCGAAGAGGCCGGCCGTGACGAGAGTGCCAGCCTGATTATGCCGGAGCAATTTCCGGCGGTGGATCCGTACCAGCCCGGGGAAGCATCGGGCCATTATGACCGGGTGCATTCTGTCGGACAGGCGCATTGGCCTGAGGATCGGACCGAGGTATTCGTCAATCAGGGGCGACGCACGACTTACGACGCGGGCCGCTCGCGCCGGCGCCGGGTCCTCATCTTCGCGGTCGTGCTCACCGCCATCGTCATCGCGCTAGGGATCATGCTGTCCGGCGGCGAGGCCTCCTGGCCGGCCAGCGTGGGCGTGGTGAAAAGCGAGGTGACCAGGGCCTGCCTGAATCCTGACGTACGGTCCGAGCCCGCCCAGGTCAACTTCGCCTGCGACAAGTCCACCCAGCAGATTCTCTGGGTGTTCGCGCTGCTGACCAGCGGGAACAGGCCGGACTACGCCAACGGCAGGACCGGCCGCGAAGGACTCGAGCCGATCAGCCCGACGCAAGGGGGCGAGGTCGCCTGGTCGCTGAATCTGCACCACCCTTACAACCCCACCAATCCCATTGACAGCCTCCAGGTGGCCGCTCGGGCCATCAACAACATCATCGGCGGGGCGACACTGACCGGGGCGAACGGCACCCCCGCCGTTCAGCCGGGACTGGAGAGTAGCCGGGCGAACTGCGTCAGATACACCGGGTCCCCGGCCCTGCTCTCGCACCCCGGGTTCCCCAGCCTGTGCGCGAAGCCAATCATCAGCGGGGCCGGCCAGGCCGCTCTGGTGGCCGACGTCTACCAGAAATGGATGGTGGGAGCCCCGCCCCAGGCCGCTCAGGACGCGGCCGTTCTCTTCCAGAACGCCAACAGTCCCGGCGACGCGCAAGTGCAGGCCATACTCAAGCGCCTGACCAGCGCGCGGCCGCGATCTTAGGACCGCAGCTCATGTACGCGTCCGGAGCCGGAAGGCCACAGCCCAGCGAGAACAGGAAGGAGGAACCCTTGCATTCCGCGGCCAAGCCGTGGTGGCAGCAGGCTACTGCGCTCGTCAGCCTCAGCGCGAGCGGCGCGATCACGGGTTTCTCCTTCACCCCGGCGGCAGCCGCTGCCGGAGCTCCGGCTCCGGTCGGCACGCAGATCCGGCTGACCGCGTTGCGCGAGGCGGCCAAGCCCGCTGCCGCCAGCGACGCGATGCTGCGCTCGGCCGTCGTGAACGTGGCCAATTATTACCTCCAGATGGCCAAGGG
>DASZAD010000077.1:0-12589 GCA_035945415.1 Streptosporangiaceae bacterium | reverse complement strand
CCTCGAAGCGCGGGTCCCGGTGATCCCCTGCGCGATGGTCGGCACGTTCGAGTTCCAGCCGCCCGGCAAGGTCCTGCCGCGGCTGAGCATCCGGCCCGGCGTGCGGTTCGGTGAGCCGCTCGACTTCTCCCGCTACTACGGCCTGGCGTCGGACCGCCTGGTGCTGCGGGCCGTCACCGACGAGATCATGTACGCGCTGATGGAGCTGTCCGGCCAGGAATACGTCGACATGTACGCCGAGAAGGCGAAGCGGAACGGGCCTCGGCTGCGCATCCACCGGCAGGCCAGCGACGGCGCCCGACAGGCCAGCGACGGCGCCCGGCAGGCCAGCGGTGGCCCCCGGCAGGCCGGGGATGGCCAGGCCCGCAGCCACGGCGGCCTCTCCCCCGCCGACGAGGCCCAGCGCCAGGCCGAGCAGACCGAAGCCTCCTGACCAGTCCGCGTCACCAGTCACCCGGTCACTTCGGACTCCCGGGTCAGGGCCGCCCAGCTCTTGGTCTGGTCGACGGCGGCGCGCCAGCGGGCGTAGCCGGCGTGGTCGCGCGGGCCGGGGAAGAAGCGCTGGCCCAGGTGCCAGACCGCCTCGATCTCGGCCGGGGACGACCACAGGCCGGTGGCCAGGCCGGCCAGGTAGCCGGCCCCGAGCGCGGTGGTCTCCGCGATGACCGGCCGCTCCACCGGGAGCTGTAGCTGGTCGGCCTGCATCTGCATCAGCAGCCCGTTGGCGCTGGCGCCGCCGTCCACCTTGAGCATCCGCAGCCTGCGGCCGGACTGCGCCTCCATCGCCGCACAGACGTCCCTGACCTCGAAGGCGATCGCCTCCAGCGTGGCCCGGACCAAGTGCGCCCGGGTGGTGCCCCGGGTGATCCCGAAGATCGCGCCCCGCGCGTCCGGGTCCCAGTCCGGCGCGCCCAGGCCGGTCAGCGCGGGCACGAACACCAGCCCGCCGCTGTCGGGCACCGACCCGGCCAGCACCTCGCTCTGGGCCGCGTCGTCCAGCAGTCCGAGCCCGTCCCGCAGCCACTGCACGGCCGCTCCGGTGACGAACACCGAACCCTCCAGGGCGTAGGTCAGAGCCCCGGACGGAGCCATCCATGCCACCGTGCTGACCAGCGCCGGCCCCGGCGGCACCGCCGCCAAGCCGGTGTTCAGCAGGACGAACGAGCCCGTCCCGTACGTGCACTTGGTGTCACCCTCGGCGAAGCAGGCCTGTCCGAACAGCGCGGCCTGCTGGTCTCCGGCCAGCCCGGCGATGGGCGCAGGCAGGCCGAGGAACGCGCCCGGGTCGGCGTGCCCGGCCACCCCCCACGACGGCACCACCTCGGGCAGGGCGGACGGCGGCACCTTCAGCAGCTCGCACAGCTCGGCCGACCACTGGCCCGCCCTGATGTCGAACAGCAGCGTCCGCGACGCGTTGGAGGCGTCGGTCACGTGCCGCCGGCCGCCGGTCATCCGGGCGATCAGGTAGGAGTCCACGGTCCCCACGGCCAGCGAGCCGTCCCGCACTCCGGCCCACAGCTCGGGCTCGCACTCGGCCAGCCAGGTGAGCTTGGTCGCGGTGAAGTACGGGTCGAGGCGCAGGCCGGTCAGCTCGGTGACCCTCGGCTCGTACCCGGCCGCCCGCAGCCGCTCGCAGATCCCGGTACTGCGCCGGTCCTGCCAGACGATCGCCCGGTGCGGTGCCGTGAGCGTGGCCCGGTCCCAGATCACCGCGGTCTCCCGCTGGTTGCTCAAGCCGATGCAGCTCACCTGGCCGCCGGCCTGGCTGAGCGCATCCCCGCAGCTCGCCAGCGTGGCCTGCCAGATCCCCTCGGGCAGGTGCTCCACCCAGCCGGGCCGCGGGTAGAACTGGCGGAACTCCTGGTAGCCCCGTCCGGCCACGGTGCCATCGCCGGCGATCACCAGGGCCGTCACCCCGGTTGTGCCCGCGTCAATCGCGAGGACGCTCATGGGCACCAAGTGTGCTCTAGTCTTGGCCTCATGCGAGTGGGAGTGCTCACCGGAGGCGGAGACTGCCCCGGGCTGAACGCCGTCATCCGGGCCGTTGTCCGTCAGGGCGTGCAGGAATACGGCTACGAGTTCCTCGGCTTCCGTGATGGCTGGCGCGGCCCGCTGGAGGGCGACACCACTCCGCTCGACGTCCAGTCAGTCCGTGGCATCCTTCCCCGCGGCGGGACGATCCTGGGCTCGTCCCGGACGAATCCGCTCCGGGTGGAGGCCGGCGACCGCGGGCTGACCGGGGTGGAGCGGATCAAGGACAACCTGGCCGGCCTCGGGGTGGACGCGCTCATCGTGATCGGGGGAGAGGACACCCTCGGGGTGGCGGCCAGGCTGATCGACGAGGGCGTGAGCGTGGTCGGCGTGCCCAAGACCATCGACAACGACCTCGGAGCGACCGACTACACGTTCGGGTTCGACACCGCAGTGAACATCGCCATGGAAGCCATCGACCGGCTGCACACCACGGCGGAGAGCCATCATCGTGTGCTCATCGTCGAGGTCATGGGCCGCCACGCCGGCTGGATCGCCCTCAACGCCGGCCTGGCGGGTGGCGCGAACGTCATCCTGATCCCGGAGAAGCCATTCAGCATCGAGAAGGTCTGCGCTTACGTGCAGCACCGGTTCCAGACCAGGTACGCGCCGATCGTGGTGGTGGCGGAAGGTGCGTACCCGCAGGAGGAGGACACGGCGTTCGGCAGGCAGCAGTTCGACGCGTTCGGCCACGCCCGGCTCGGCGGCGTCGGGCAGATGCTGGCCGACGAGATCGAAAAGCAGACCGGCGCGGAGGCCCGGTGCGCGGTGCTCGGCCATATCCAGCGCGGCGGCACGCCAACCGCGTTCGACCGGGTACTGGCCACGCGTTTCGGCATCCATGCGATCAGGGCGGTGCGTGACGGCGCATTCGGAACGCTGGTCGCGCTGCGCAGCACCGAGATCATCCGCGTGCCGCTGGCCGGGGCCATCCTCGAGCCTAAGCTGGTGCCGCCGGAGCGCTACTCCGAGGCGGAGGTTTTCTTCGGCTAGCCGCCGGCCATTGAGGGGGGATCGGCTCAGATGAGTCAGTGCCTGAAGAGAGACGAGGGCGTTGGCTAGTTGTTTCATCAGCTACACCCAGGCGGATGAGCCATGGGCGCGATGGATGGCCGCTGTCCTGCGGGAAGCCGGGCACAAGGTCACAGTGCAGGCTACCGATTTCCGGCCCGGCGAAAATTTCGTTATACGCATGCAAGAAGCGGCATCTTCCGCTGATCACACTCTCGTTGTGCTCTCCAATCGATATCTCGCATCGGGATTCGGGGCGGCCGAGTGGACGGCCGCATTCGCGGCAGACCCGATGGGCACGCACCGTAAGCTCATCCCGGTAGCGGTCGAGAAGGTGACCGCGCCGGGGTTGTGGAGAGCGATAATCAGGATCGAGATCTTCGACAAGCCGGAGGAGGTCGCGAAAGACCTGCTGCTGCAGGCGGTGGCCCAGCTGGAACCGGAGGAGACGCGTGTCCCGTTTCCGTCATCATGGAAGTCCGAGGGTCTTCAGCGAGACGCGGATAACGCACAGGATAAGGGCCCGCAGGCAATAGAGGTGTGGCGGCTGCCCGCAAGCACTAGCACGTTGGTGGGGAGAGAGGAGGAGCTGCGGACACTACGCCGGTGCTGGGAATCCCGTGAGTGGAACCTGGTCACGGTGGTGGGTTGGGGCGGGTCCGGCAAGACCGCTGTGGTCAATCACTGGCTCGCTGAGATGGCCGCCGCGCAATACAAAGGCGCGGACCGCGTCTTCGCCTGGAGTTTCGACACTCAGGCCGACGGCGGCCAGGTCGCGACCTCTGACCAGTTCATCGATGCCGCGCTGCGCTTCTTCGGGGCAGAGGGAGCGCACTCGGCTTCAGTCTGGGAACGATGCCGTCAGGTAACGACTCTGTTCCAGCAGACGCATTCACTGCTTATCCTCGACGGTCTCGATCGCCTTCAGGAGCCACCTGGGCCTCGCGGCGGAACGCTGCGGGAACCGACGCTGAGGATGCTGGTGCGTGAGCTCGCCGCATTCAATCATGGTCTCTGCGTCATAACCAGCAGGCTGGCTCTCGCCGATGTGCAACAGTTCGTGGGCCAGACGTGCACGCAGATAAGCGTGGGCGGCCTCAGTAGGAGCGAAGGCTCCGAGCTGCTCACGCTGGCTGGATTGCACGGTGCCCAGGAGGTGCTGGATGAGGTTGTGGTGGAAGCCGGCTATCATCCGCTTACCCTGAGCCTGCTGGGCAGCTTTATCCACTCGGTCTACCATGGCGATCTCCATGAGTGGCGGGGATCGGCGCTCGCATCCGCCCTTGAGGGCCCCGGAGATGACACCGCCGAGCGGGTCATGGATGAGTATGCCCGCTGGTTCGAAGGCCGCCCGGAGTCTCAGATACTTACCGTCATCGGGCTTTTCGATCGTCCCGCGTCGAGCTCCGAGTTCAAGGCCATCCGCTCGCTTCCGATCGTGCCGGGCTTGAACGACCTCCTGACCGGGCTCAGCGATGTGCAATGGGCTTATGCGATCAGCAACCTGATTACATCAGGATTGCTGACCGTCGGGCCGGACGAGGCCAAGACCGTCGATGCTCACCCGCTGGTCAGGTCCCATTTCGGGCATACGCTGCGGACGAGAGCGCCCGAAGGCTGGCGGGAGGGCCACCGCCGGCTGTGCGACTACCTCAGCAAGACCGCGGCGGCCCGCCCCACGCGACTAGAGGATTGCCTGCCCCTGCTCTCTGCCGTGTGGCACGGAACACAAGCCGGGCTCGCGGCGCAGATGTTGCGCGAAATCTACTGGCCGAGGATAGCGCAAGAGAACCACCTGCTCCGGGATGTGCTCGGGGCGTCCGCATCGAACTACGAAGTGCTCTCCTACATCGTCGCCACAGATTCGAGCGGCGAGTCTCCGATACCTCGGATCGAGCTGGGCCGGATACTGTGCGATCAGGCTATCGACCTCCGTATTCTGGGGAAACCGCAGGATGCGGTGGCTCCACTCGAGAGAGCTGCGGTACTGGCGTCCGAGGAAGAAGATCACCGGCTGGAGGTGAACGCGCTCCGGCACCTGGCTCAGCTCTACCTGACCATCGGGATGCTCAGGCTCGCGGATGAAACCGCGGTGCGCGCGACGGAGGCATCAAAAGAGCTGGACGGGATGAATCTCGATGCCATTGCAGCGCGGGTCACACTGGCGGATATCTACGAGCATCTCGATAACAGTGAACTGGCCATTGAAATTGTGGCCAGCCTGTGGACGGTGTTTATGGATACCGAGCTGACCCGGAAGCATGCCAGACGCGCTACCTTGTACATCCAGGTGTACCGGTGCATAGAGATCGTAGTCAGGAAATTGCTTGCTGCCGGTGAGGCAGGTGTCACCTCACCGGCCCTCGGTTCCGCGACCATCGACGATCTGTCCCGGCTGGTCGCGAACATGTCGGAACTGAACAAAGCGTCCGGCAACGCGGACTTGCCGAGAGCACTCATGCGGCTGGCTGCCTCCCTGATCTCCCTGGCGACCGGGGATCTGGGCTCAGATACGACAAGCGCGATCGACTTGGCCGTGTCGGAGATGCGGCAGAGCGGTCAACGACCCTGGCTGATCCAGGCCCTGCTGGTCCGGGTCCAGCTCCTGAAGCGGCTCGGCGCGTTGGACTCCGCCAGGAGCAGCCTGGGTGAGGCGCGATCGCTATGCCTGATAGACGGGATGGCCACGAACCTGCTGGACTGTGATTTCGAAGCCGCCCTGATCACCAGAGCCGAAGGAAATCCATGGCAGGCACATATCATGCTGGAGTCGCTTCAGGGACTCGCAGCTAACAGCGGCTACCAGCAGTTGCACAGACAGGTAACACTGCTCATCGCAGAGCTGGCCACCGGGCAGCAGCCAGGCCCGGTGGATTGATCGGGGAGAGACCAGGCCCAAGAGACGGGATCGACTCCGATGCTGAGGAATAGTGGTGTTCCAGGGGAGATTCCAAGGCTAGCCGAGGTCTTGGCTTTCCGGACGTTTTGAGCCCGGGCTTCGCCGGCATCCCACCCTCGCTCCACGGTGTCTCGTTCACAGGCGAGCGGCAGCCAGCGCTCCTCCTCTAGCGGGGACAGGACGATCAGCAGGTCACACAGATTGGCGATGGGCGGTGCGGCCGCGACACTGCCGTCGATGATGAGCAGGTCTCCCTGGCGGAGACCAGTCACGATCGTCATCCTGGGCGCATCCCCTGAAGACCAGGAGTATTCACGGCACAAGGTGCTGCGGCCGGCGCACAGGGCGGTGACATGCTCAAGCAGCCGGTGCATGTCGTGACCGGCCGGAGAACATCCGTCGATCTCGCGCTCAAGGCGCGCAGCACGGGGCAGGATGACGCTCTCGGTGGCAAGCGTGGCAGCCCGGCCGTGTGGCCAGGCGGCCTGAATCCTATGCGCGAGACGACTCTTTCCCATGTACGGATAGCCGCCGATACCCAGAACACGAGGCCGGCGCGGCGATGGAGGCCGTTCTTGAAGATGCCACATCACCGTGTCCTCAAGGCGCGTTGTGCAGTGGCAGATCACGTTTCTGAGCCTCAACCTTCCCGACGACATGTCCTCCGCGGTCGTCGCAGATCAGGGTGGCGATGTCGCCGTCTTCTTGAGCACCCAGCCGCCATGAGACAGGGGCAAGAGAGCAAGCTGTTCGAAGGTGGAGACCGTCAGGTCAGCCTCTTTCCACGACTGGTGGCTCCCTGACGCCACATCATGGTCCGGCGTGACCAGGACGCTTCGCAATCCCGCGCGCGAGGCCGATTCGATGCCCCGGATGGTGTCCTCGATGGCGATGCAGTCCGATGCTGGCCGGCGCAGTTTCGCCAGGGCGAGCACATACGGCTCTGGATGAGGCTTGCGGAAGGCCGTATCGTCGCGGCTGATGCTGACCTCCGGTGGCCGGCCAGGCCACAGTACGGCCAGGAAGGAGTCAACAGAGCTGCGGCTGCCGCCGGACACCACCGCGAGCGTGATGCCCTCCCTGGCCGCCAGGGACAGGAATGGCTCGGCCCCCGGCGCCAGGGTCAACCGGGTCCTCATGAGCTGCCGGAAGATCGACGCCTTCTCCTGACGGATCTCGGCTGACCGCACGTCGGCCCCAAGGCTCAACAGGAAGTCCGCGGGCGACCGTCCTTCGATTACAACCGCCTGATGGTAATCAGGCCAGGAAAAAGTGATCCCGAAATGAGAACTGGTAATCGTCTGCCACGCCTGCGCGTGAAGTGGATCAGTGTCCGCCAGGGTTCCGTCAAGATCAAGTAGAATCGCACCGGCGGGTGGCAGGAAGAGGAGAAGGGGATCTGTCGTTCTCATCTGCCCTTCTCGATGGAGCTGCCATGGCGTTCTCAAATCGTTCGAAGCGCTCTGAGTGGGCATCCGTCGCCGATGGATCGGGAATGCTGACGGACAGCGGACGGGCGAAAGCACGGGCTGCGTCCTGAACCGAGGTAAACCAGCCTGCGGCGACGGCGGCAATGAGAGCTGCTCCACGGGACGACGCATTTAGCAGGTCGGGACAATAGACGGGGACGCCAAGGATGTCGGCCACCAGTTGCTTGACCCTTTCATCGCGTGCCCCGCCGCCCACCAGCGTGCAAGTATCGATCACCTTAGCATGGGGACAGCTCAAGAGAAGATCCCTGGCGTGGCGCAGGGCGTAGATAGATCCTTCGACGGCAGCTCTGATCAGATGCGCACGACTATGGCCGAGGCTGAGATCCAGCCAGTTGGCCACCACCGTGTTCGCCGCGTGCACATCCGGTTTTGCTCCTCCATGGCCGAGGACCGTGGCGACCGGAGAGAAGGGAGCAAACAGCGGGAGGCTGGACCGCGGGCTCACGGAGAAGGCGGCCTCATATAGATCCTCCCACCTGAGGGACCAGAGCCTGCGTACCCAGTCGAGACCCAGCCCGGCTGAGTATGTCGGTGCCATGAGATAGTTATGGTCTGGCGGTCCGGCCAGACCCATTATTCCCGCAGGGAAGGAATCCTCGAGTTCGGAAAGTATCTGACTCAACTGTCCGCCAGTCCCGATGCTCAGTATGTTCTGTCCGGGCGTAAGCTGGGCGCTGCTTCCCAGCAGGCCGGCCGCGGTATCGGCCAGACCAAGGGTCACCGGTATTCCTGGTGGCAATCCGAGATCCTGGGCGGCGGTTTCCAGCAGGACGCCCCTTATCTGATCACTCCTCCGGATGGGCGCGAGCAATGCGGGGTTGATTGAGATCGCCTGGCAGAAGCGGTCATGCCACGCTGATCGGTCGAAATCCCAGAGCCCTGTCGCCGACGCGTCCGACGGCTCGGCGAAAATCTGCCCGGTCAGGCGGAATCCCACCCAGTCTTTGGGTTGCAGCACGCAGCGTGTCGCCGCGAGTAGCTGCGGCTGCGAGCGGGCGAGCCAGAACAAGATGGACGCGGCGAATCCCGGGGTGGGGCGGTTGCGCAAGGAGCGCCGGAACGGCGCGGCCTGCTGATTGAGCAGCGGAAGGTAAGGAGCGGCGCGCATATCGTCCCAGAGGACTGGCGGGATGACCGCGGTCCCCTCTGCGTTGAGCAGGACGACGCCATGCATCTGCCCGGAAAGACCGACCGCCGCAACTTCGATATCCTGGCCGGACAGAGCGGAGAGGACGGCCTGCCGGATCCCGTTCCACCAGCCTTCGAGGGAGGCCGGGGATCGCGTCGTCACGCTTCGCGACTGATGATAGTCACTGCTCCCATGAGCTATCTCCGAGCCGTCCGAGGTTATCGCGGAAACTTTTACGGAGCTTGTTCCGAGATCTATTCCGAGAAGAACCGGAATGCTCATGCGATGCTCCTGATCGGCGAAAGCCGGCGCAAACCGGACACTATGAGGCTTATTCACGGTCATGATCATCAAGCCTCCGGCGTCGCGCGGAAGCCGGTCAAAGCTTGATCAACTCATGGTAGATGATCTTGTGAGTAACCCTCTATATCAGTGCCCCTCGGACGCTCCAGGTCCGCCCGCCGCACTCCGCCGAGTTCGACCGGGTGCTGGCCAACCGGGCGTTCTCGCCTGTTCGCGGCCGGCCGGACCGCCCGGCCGCCTTCCGCGCGTGACCACGGAAAAGCGTTTGCCCTGACGAACGACGCGTGGTTACCGTCGAAAGCATCCCTGACCAACAGAACGGAACTCACCATGTCCCGGCGCGTGTTGGCCGGCCGGCTCCCGGCGTTGACGGACCGGTTCCCGGCGCTGGCCGTCAGGGACTTCCGGCTGCTGCTGGCCGACCGGCTGCTGGCCCCGGCGGCCTTCGCGTTTTCCCTGGTCGGCGTGGCCTTCGCGGTCCTGGACACGACCGGCTCCACCGCCGACCTGTCCTACGTGCTCGCCGCCCAGGTCGCGCCCGTGCTGGTGTTCACGTTGATCGGCGGGGTCATGGCCGACCGGCAGCCGCCGCAGCGAGTGATCATCGCGGGCAACCTCATGATCGCGCTGGGGGAGGGCAGCTTCGGCGGGCTGGTGCTGCTCGGCCACCCCCGGCTGTGGCAGATGATCGCCCTCGAGGCGGTCACCGGCACCGGCGTGGCCATGTTCTACCCGGCGTCGCAGGCACTGCTGCCCCGGGTCGTCCCCGGCGGCCTGCTGACCCAGGCCAGCGCGCTGAGCCGGCTGGCCATGAACGCCGGGCAGATGGGCGGGGCCGCCGTGGCCGGCCTGGTGGTCGCGGCCACCGGCCCCGGCTGGGCGCTGGCCGTCTGCGGCCTGGGCATGCTGGGCACCGTGCCGGTGCTGAGCCGTCTGCGGGCCCGCCCCGCACCGCGGCCCGAGCACGAGCCCGGCATTGTCCGCGAGCTTCGCGACGGCTGGGCCGAGTTCCGCTCCCGCACCTGGCTGTGGACGATCACCGCGCAGTACTCGATCGTCGTGATGGCCTGGTACGGCGGTTTCCAGGTGCTCGGTCCCGTAGTCGCCCGGGCCCACTTGGGCGGCCCGGCGTCCTGGGGTGCGATCGCCGCCGTGGAGTCGGTCGGCCTGATCGTCGGCGGCTTGGTGGCGCTACGGTTCACGCCCCGCCGGCCGATGCTTTTCGTGGTCGTGGTCGGCGCGGTGATCGGGCTCCCGGTGCTGGCCCTGGCCATGTTGTGGCCGCTGCCGCTGATCTGCGTGGTCGCGTTCGCGGAGGGCATCGCGGTGGAGGCCATGATGGTCCAGTGGACCGTCGCGCTGGCGACCCGCGTCCCGCCGGGCGTTCAGGCCCGGGTGTCGGCTTACGACGCGTTCGGCTCGCTCCTGGCCACTCCGGCGGGGATGCTCGCGGCCGGCCCGCTCGCGGTGGCGATCGGCGTTCCGGCGACGCTGTACGGCGCGGTCGTCCTGATCGTGGCGGCCACGGCGGTCGCGCTCGTGCCGCGATCGATCCGGAGCACTCGTTCGGGAGAAGGACTGGCCCTCTCCGACGCAAGTGCGGGGGATGGTCAGAGGGAGAGCGTGGTGGCAGCCACAGGCCGTCCCGCCGCGGCGGCCACGCCCGGTGAGCTGCGGCGGGCCAGGTTGCGACCCGGTGACGACTTGGTGTAGTGGCCACGTGCACCTGCCGTGACTGTCTAGCATGCCGGTGTGATGGATGCGCACGGATTTGGACGTGAGGTTCTGACCCCCCGCCCTGGCGAGTCGGTCGTGGCCGTGCCGCCGCCCGGAGACGGGCCGGGGTTCTGGTCGGGCGCACCCAGCGCGGCCGAGCACGACGGTGACATCTACCTGGCGTACCGGCTGCGCCGGCCGATCGGCCAGGGGCGCGGCTATGCGGTGGCGGTGGCCAGGTCGGCTGACGGGGTGTCCTTTGAGACCCTGCTGACCATCACCAAGGAAGAGGTCAACGCCGAGTCGCTGGAGCGGCCAGCCCTGGTGCCGACGCCCGAGGGGACGTGGCGGTTGTACCTGAGCTGCGGCACGTTCGGCACCAAGCACTGGCGCGTCGAGATGGTCGAAGCCGGCGACCCGGCCGCCTTCGACGCCAGGCAGCGCCGGGTCTCCCTGCCTGGGGACGTGAAGACCGGGGTCAAGGACCCGGTGATCGTCCGTCGCGACGACCTGTGGTACCTGTGGGCGACCTGCCACCCGCTGGAGGATCCCACCGAGGCGGACCAGATGGTGAGCGACCACGCCACCAGCACGGACGGGTGGGAGTGGATCTGGCAGGGGACGGCGCTGACCGGCCGGGCGGGGCAGTGGGACTCCCGCGGCACCCGGATCAGCGCGGTCCAGTTCACCGGGGACCCGCAGGGCACGATCGTGGCCTACTACGACGGCCGGGCCAGCGCCGAGGAAAACTTCGAGGAACGCACCGGCGTGGCCATCGGCTCCGACCCCGCGGGCCTGACCGCGGTGGGCGACGGCCCGCTGGCCCAGTCGCCCTACGGGCTCGGCGGCTTGCGCTACCTGACCATCCTCCCGCTCCCCGACGGCCACCAGCGGATCTACTACGAGATGGCCAGGGAAGACGGCGCGCACGAGCTGCGCACCGAGCTCCGTTAGTTATATGTCGCGTGTTCCAAGATCGATGTGGACTTTCTATTAATTCCGTACGTAAAACTCCCCATCGATCTTGGTTCGCCCCGGCACTTAAGCGCTGATCGTGCGATACGGGAGCGCTGATCGTGCGATACGGGACTGACAGGCTGTCCGATCAGGGCACCGGGATGCGGGGCTGGCCGTTCCTGGCCTGGCGCTGGCCCTCGGGCCTGCTGCCCACCATGCCGCCCGACCTCACGCGCGGCTGGAGCCAGTCGCTGAAGTCCTCTCCGGTGATCTTTTCGAGCAGCCGGATGTCCGCCTCGAAGTGCGGCAGCAACGCCTCTCGCTCCTCCTGCGTAAGCGGCTTGCGCGGGGGTGCGCTGCGCTGGAGCATCCGCTCCAGCGGGTCGGTCAGCACCGTCCCCGAGGTGCCGGGCAGGAACCTGCCCGCCGCCGAAGCGACACGCAGCGCCCGCGACATCGCGTGGTAGCGCAGCGTGCGGTCCGGGTGGGCCGTCACGTTCTCCTTGGGGATGGCGCTGATGATCCCCTCGTACAGGCCGAGGAAGCGGCAGATTTGATCCAGCGTCTGCCCCGGCTGGTCGACCAGTGACATGTAGCGCAGGATGAGGACCTGCTCCCGGGGAAACACCGAGTACAGGTGCTCCAGTTGCTCGCCGTACCGGCCGAGACCGATATAGCGCCAGAAGCTGGCCCAGCCGGCCGCCACCCGGCGCGGCTCCTCCGCGCAGGCCTGCACCACGTCGCCGATCGGCTCAAGACCGGCCGACCACATGTGCGTCCAGTTGGAATGCGCCCGCTCGACCGGGTCGCGGAGCACGGCGATGAGCCTGGCGTCAGGGACGAGCGAGCGCATCCTGCGGTGGGCGCCCTGGTCCTGCAGGTACAGCGGTGTGGACTCGCCGCACAGTGTCCCGGGCGGAGCCGTGTCGAAGAGGGCCTCATAGTCCTCCCGGCGCCACACGTTCTCCCGGTAGGTCTGGGCGTCGCCCGGGCCGCCGCGGGCCGGCGGCGGACCGTCGGTCAAGAAGAACTTGGGCTCCTTGACCACGG
>DASZAD010000076.1:0-17228 GCA_035945415.1 Streptosporangiaceae bacterium | reverse complement strand
GCATGCGCCAGGTCCTGCGGGTAGG
This sequence comes from Streptosporangiaceae bacterium, assembly GCA_035945415.1. Lineage (GTDB taxonomy): Bacteria > Actinomycetota > Actinomycetes > Streptosporangiales > Streptosporangiaceae > PALSA-505. The sequence goes on along the minus strand of DASZAD010000076.1, from coordinate 17,203 downwards.
CGCTCTCGAACTTGACCCGGCGCCCGTCCGCCGGATGGGCGAAACCCAGCCGTACCGCGTGCAGCCACTGCCGGGTCAGCCCGAGCCGGGCGGCCAGCACCGGGTCGGCCCCGTAGAGCAGGTCGCCGGCGCAGGGATGCCGGATAGCGGCCATGTGCACCCGGATCTGGTGGGTCCGGCCGGTCTCCAGATCCACCTCGATGAGGCTGGCGTGCCGGAACGCCTCGATCGTGTCGTAGTGCGTCACGCTCGGCCTGCCGCCGGCGACGACGGCGAACCTGCTGTCGCCGGACGGGTGGCGGCCGATGGGCGCGTCCACCGTGCCGCGCAGCGGGTCCGGGTGCCCCTGCACCAGCGCGTGATAGCGCTTGTCCACCTCGCGCTCCCGGAAGGCGCGCTTGAGCGCGCTGTAGGCCGGCTCGCTCTTGGCCACCACCATCAGGCCGGTGGTGTTGGCGTCCAGCCGGTGCACGATGCCCTGGCGCTCGGCCGCGCCGCTGGTGGCGATGGCGTGACCGGCCGCGAGCAGGCCGCCCAGCACGGTCGGGCCGGTCCAGCCGGGCGTGGGGTGGGCCGCCACCCCGGCCGGCTTGTCCACCACCACGATGTCGTCGTCCTCGTAGACGATGGCCAGGCCGGGGACCGGCTCATGGTCGCGTTCAGGGCTGGACTGCGACTCGTCCCGCGGCAGCGTGACGTCCAGCCAGTCGCCTGCCATCACCCGCTGCGACTTGGCGGCCGGCCGGCCGCCGACCAGCACCTGACCGTCGGCCACCAGATCGGCGGCCTTCGACCTGGACAGGCCGAACAGCCGGGCCAGGGCGGCGTCGAGCCGCTCCCCTTCCAGCCCCTCGGGGACCGGCACCCGCCGCTGGCCGGAGGCCGTCATGGCCGGCGGCGGGCTGCCGGGCCGGCGGCGTCAGCGGGGTCCGCGGGGTCCGCGCGATCCGGCGGCTCGGGCTGGTCCGACTCCCTGGTGCCGTCGAGCCGGAGCCCGCGGACGGCCAGCAGGACGGCCAGCACGCCACCGCAGACGATCGCGGAGTCCGCCAGGTTGAACACCGGCCAGTGCGGAAGCTGGATCCAGTCCACCACGTAGCCGCGCATGGGGCCGGGCGCGCGGAACAGCCGGTCGGCCAAGTTGCCGGTGGCCCCGCCGAGCAGCAGGCCCAGGGTGATCGCCCAGGGCAGGCTGCGCAGCCGCCGGGCGGTGCGCAGGATGAAGATGATCACACCGACCGCGATCGCGGTGAACACCACGGTCAGCGAAGTGCCGATGCTGAACGCCGCGCCACTGTTGCGCAGCAGGCGCAGCGTGAGCAGCCCGCCGAGCAGCCGGATGGGCGAGTGGCCGGCCAGCTTCGCCACCACGACGACCTTGGTGATGATGTCCGCGGCCAGCACGAACACGGCCACGCCGGCCAGGACGCCCACCCGGCGCCGCCCGCCGGAGCTGTTCGTTACCGGGCTGTTCGTTACCGGGCTGTTCGTTGCCGGGTTGTCCGTTGCCGGGCTGGCATCGCCGCCTGCCTCCCCCTGAGGTGCCGGGTCCCTCGGCTGTGGGTCCCGCTCGCCAGTGCCCATCATGTGACGGTCAGCGGCGCTCTTCACGCTGCTTGCAGGCCACGCACAAGGTGGCGCGGGGGAACGCCTGCAGCCGCGCCTTGCCGATGGGCTGCCCGCAGGACTCACACACGCCGTAGGTGCCGGCGTCGATCCTGGCCAGCGCGCGCTCGTTCTGGGCCAGCAGCTCCCGGGAGTTCTGCGTGAGGGCGAGCTCCTGCTCGCGCTGGAAGGTCTTCGCGCCGGCGTCGGCCGGGTCGTCGCCGGCGTCCGCGACCGCGTCCCCCATCCGCTCGGCGATGGCGGACTCTGCCTTGGCGATGCCAGCGCGCAGTTCCGCTATCTCGTGTTCGAGCTCGGCCCGGACCTCGTCGAGTTCGGCCTCAGTCCACTTCTCCTCGCCCGGTCTGACCGGCAGTGCTGCAGCGCCGGAACGGGTGACTCCTGCCATCTGAGACCTCCCTCGGCGCGAAATATTTACGATCTTGAAAGCGAGCAGTCACCGGAGGATAAGTCGGGATTCCGGGATGCGCAAACCCACGCCGTGGGCTGGCTTGGAAAGCATTCGGCGGCACCCGCGGGTATCGGATATCGTGTCTTGTCTGCACGGCATGGATGGGGACAGCTGCCGCTGACCGCGGCCAGGAGCGACCCGGGGACGGTGCGAGCCCGGGGGCACGCCCAGCGACCAGATCACCCCGGAGCCGCCGGAAGAACGGCCTGGATGCACCGGGCCCGGTAGACCCGGCAGCGGGCGACGAACGAAGCGGGCCGACGGGCCGCTCGCTGGTGAGGCGGGCAGCCCACCCGGCCAAGGAGGGTGGTACCGCGGGGCGGCCGCAGGCTCGCCTCGTCCCTTCGCGTCAGGCCGACCAGGACCCGCGAGAGGGACATCCGCCGATGCCGCAGCCATCTGATACGTCGCGGCCGCCGTTCCCGGCGCTGCCCGCCCGGCCCGACCTGCCCGCGCTCGAACACGAGGTGCTGGCCCGCTGGCGGGAGGGCAAGGTGTTCGAGCGCTCGCTCGAACGCAACGCCTGCGGCCCGCAGTGGACGTTCTACGAGGGCCCGCCGACCGCTAACGGCGTCCCCGGCGTGCATCACGTCGAGGCGCGCGCGTTCAAGGACGCCTTTCTCCGGTTCAAGACCATGCAGGGGCGCTACGTCCCCCGCCGGGCCGGCTGGGACTGCCACGGCCTGCCGGTCGAGGTGGCCGTGGAGAAGGAGCTCGGGCTGTCCGGCAAGAAGGACATCGAGGCGTACGGCATCGCCGAGTTCAACGCGCGCTGCCGGGAGTCCGTGCAGCGGTACGTGGGCGAGTGGGAGACGCTCACCGGCCGGATGGGCTACTGGATCGACCTGTCCCAGGCCTACTGGACGATGAACTCCACCTACGTGGAGTCGGTCTGGTGGTCGCTCAAGACCGTCTTCGACAAGGGCCTGCTGGTCCAGGACTACCGGATCAGCCCGTACTGCCCGCGCTGCGGCACGCCGCTGTCCGACCACGAGCTGGGCCAGCCCGACGTCTACCAGACCGTGGGCGACCCGTCCGTCACGGTCAGATTCCGCCTCCTTACGCTGCCCCCCACGGCCGATCCCGCGCTCCAGGGTGCTGACCTGCTGGTGTGGACCACGACGCCGTGGACGCTGGTGTCCAACACGGCGGTGGCCGTGCACCCCGACGAGACTTACGTGCTGGCCCGCCGCGAGGCGAGGCCTCGCCGGACCGCTGACGGCGACCGGGTGGTGGTGGCCGAGGCGCTGATGGAGCGGGTCCTGGGCGACGGCTGGGAGGTGGTCGCATGGTTCCCGGGCCGGGAGCTGGCCGGTGCCACCTACCGGCGGCCCTTCGACCTGGTGGACATCCCGGACGCACATGTCGTGGTCCCCGGGCACTTCGTCACCACCGAAGACGGGACCGGGCTGGTGCACATGGCCCCGGCGTTCGGCGCCGAGGACATGGAGGCCGCACGCGCGCACGGACTGCCCGTGGTCAACCCGATCAGGCCGGACGGCCGGTTCGACGAATCGGTCCCGCTGGTGGGCGGGCTGTTCTACAAGGACGCGGACGAGCCTCTGGTGGCCGGCCTGCGCGAGCGCGGCCTGCTGTTCCGCTCCGGGATCCACGAGCACAGCTACCCGCACTGCTGGCGGTGCGGCACGCCGCTGATCTACTACGCGGTGCCGTCCTGGTTCATCCGGACGACCCAGATCAAGGACGCGCTGCTGGCCGGGAACGAGCGGACCAACTGGCAGCCGCCCACGATCAAGCACGGCCGCTACGGCGAATGGCTGCGCAACAACGTGGACTGGGCGCTGTCCCGCACCCGGTACTGGGGCACCCCGCTGCCGTTGTGGACCTGCCCGGAGGACCACGTCATATGCGTGGGCTCGCTGGCCGAGCTGTCCGAGCTGGCCGGCCGCGACCTGTCCGGCCTGGATCCGCACCGGCCGTACGTGGACGACGTGACGATCAGCTGCGCGCAGTGCGGTCAGCCAGCGGTCCGGGTGCCCGACGTCATCGACGCCTGGTACGACTCGGGCTCGATGCCGTTCGCCCAGCACGGCGCGCCGTGGCGGAACGAGGACGAGTTCGAGAAGTCCTACCCGGCGCAGTTCATCTGCGAGGCGATCGACCAGACCCGGGGCTGGTTCTACTCGCTGATGGCGGTGGGGACGCTGGTTTTCGGCCACTCCTCCTACGAGAACGTGGTCGTCCTCGGTCACGTGGTGGACGAGCGGGGCCGGAAGATGAGCAAGAGCCTGGGCAACGTCGTGGAGCCCATCCCGCTGATGGACAGGCACGGCGCCGACGCGCTCCGGTGGTTCTTCACCTCCGTGGGCTCGCCCTGGGCCACCCGCAGGATCGGGCACGACATCCTGGCCGAGATCGTCAGGAAGGTGCTGCTCACCTACTGGAACACCACCTCGTTCTTCGTGCTGTACGCCAACGCCGCCGCCGCGTCCCACGGGGATTCCTGGCTGACCTCCGCGCCGCCGCCCGACGCCCGGCCGCTGCTCGACCGGTGGATCCTGGGCGAGCTGCACGCGGTGATCGCCGACGTGACCGGCATGCTGGAAACCTTCGACACCGCCAGAGCGGGTCGCAGGCTCACCGGGTTCATCGATGACCTGTCCAACTGGTACGTCCGCCGGTCGCGACGGCGGTTCTGGGAGGGTCCTGGCACCGCCGAGGGCGCGGCCGCGTTCGCCACGCTGTATGACTGCCTGGAGACGCTGACCCGTCTGCTGGCGCCGTTCATCCCGTTCCTCACCGAATACCTGTGGGGCGTGCTGAGCCAGCCGGGCGATCCGGAGTCGGTGCACCTGACCACCTGGCCGGCCGCCGATCCGTCGCTGCTGGACGAGCGGCTGTCCGCGGACATGGCGCTGGTCCGGCGGCTGGTCGAGCTGGGCCGGTCGGCCCGGGCCGGGGCGTCGGTGAAGACCCGCCAGCCGCTGGCCTGTGGGCTGGTCACCGCGCCGGGCTTCGACAACCTGCCTGCCGCGCTCATCGACCTGGTCGCCGAGGAGCTCAACGTGCACGCGCTGAAGGCGCTGGGGATCGAGGGCGGCGAGCTGGTGGACTATTCGGTGAAGCCGAATTTCCGCGAGCTCGGCAAGCGCTACGGCAAGGGCACCCCGGCCGTGGCCGCCGCGATCGGCGCGGCCGACCCGGCCGCTCTGGCCCGGGAGGTGACCTCGACCGGGACGACCTCTGTGGTCGTGGACGGTTCCCCCGTGGCGCTGTCAGCGGACGATGTCATCGTCACGCAGACTCCGAGGTCGGGGTGGGCGGTCGCCACCGACGCCGGGGAGACCGTGGCGCTCGAAGTGGCCCTGACCCCCGAGCTGCGGCGCGAGGGGCTGGCCCGCGAAGTGGTCAGGCTGGTGCAGGACGAGCGTAAGAACGCCGGGCTGGACGTCAGCGACCGGATCATGCTGTGGTGGGAGGCGGCTGACGCCGAGCTGAGCGCGGCGCTCGCCGAGCACGGCCCGCTGATCGCGGGCGAGGTGCTGGCGGCGTCCTACGCGGCCGGCCCGCCTCCGGGCGACGAGCCGGAGGTCAGGGTGCATCCCGATGACGAGCTGGGCCTGACGTTCTGGCTGCGTCGCGCCTGAGGCGTGAAAGGGGGGGTCAGACGGTCTCGTCCGGCTGGCAGGCGCGGCAGGGAACGCAGCCGCGAGCCTCGGCGGCATCACGCGTGATCGACTCGACGTCGTTGTCGCCGAGGAAGCGGATGAGGATGCAACCCTTGCGGTGGTAGCGGGCGACGCCTGGGGCCACTAGCACGCGGCCGGTGCCGGTCCCGCCGGGTGGAGGCGCGGGGAGCCGGGACGCGGGCGGCTCCGGCGGCGGGGCTGGCCGGCGGCGCGGCAGGCCCGCCGGGGTGTTGCCGAATGCGGGCTGGGGCGGCTGGAGCCCGTTCGGTATGGTCCTCTCCCGGCCGGGCGCAGGCGGCGCGCCCTCGGCTGAGCGCCACCGGTCGGCGAGGCGCGAGTGCATCTCGCCTGCGTCTGGCTGGTCCTGGGGGGTGGCGCGGGCGGACGGCGCGGGCCCCCGCCGCTCGTCTTCGGCCGTGCGGCGCGCATCGGGGATCAGCCGCCCGCTGGGAGGCCGCCCCTCGTCCCGATCGGTTGACGAGCCCCGGCCACCGGCAGAGGGCTGCTCCCCGGTCTCCCTGGTGTCACCGCCGGCAACCTCCCGCGTGTCACCGCCGGGAGCCTCCCGCGTCTCGCCGTCCGCGGCCTCCGCCGTGTCACCGCGGGCCGGCGTTTCCGCGGAAACGTCTCCGGGCGCAGGCCCCTCACCGGAGACCAGCCGCTCGTCAGCTGCTCCCAGCCCGCCGCTGGCCGGCCGGCTCTGGTCAGCCGGGGATCGCTCGGCCACCGTAGGCCGGTCGCGCGGCCGGCGCTCGCCCGCACCGGGCCGGTCACCGGCCGGCCGGCGGTCGCCAGCCGGGGACCGCTCGCTGGACGCCGTGCGCTCATCAGCGAGCAGCCGTTCGCCGGCGGCCGGGTCTTCGCCGGTCCGGCGCCTGTCGTCGAGCCGGCGCCTGTCGTCGAGCCGGCGGCGTTCGCTGGCCGCCGGATCGTCGCCTGTCCGCAGGCGCTCGCCGGACAGGCGCCAGGACCAGTGGTCGTCGGACCCCAGGGCCTTGCCGGACGCCCAGCGCTCGTCGGCTGCCTGCAACTCATCGGCGGTGGGCCGCTCGTCAGCGGTGAGACGAGCGCCGGCGCCTCGTCGTTCGTCTGGTGACGGCCGCTCCTGCGACGAGGGAGGCTCGTCAGCGGTGCGCTGGTCGTCGGTCTCCAGGCCCCGGCCGACGGCTGCGGGGCGGGGCTGATCGCCGTCCGTGGCGTCGTCGCGCGCCGCCTCATCCGCCTCGTCCGCCGCATTCGCGTCGTCGTCCACCTGGCCGGCGCTGGTGCCCCGGCCGGCGCCCTGGCTCCGGACGCGCCCGCTGCCGGGCCCGGACCGGTCGCGTGCCTTCGTGTCCGAGCCGGAGTCCGAGTCCCAGCCGGGCTGGCTGGCGGGCTGGCTGGATTGCGGCCGGGCCGGGAGCGTTAGCTCCTGCTCGACGCGGCCCCACACCTCGTCGGTGCTGGACTCCCTGGTCAGCTTCGGTAGCGTGATCGCCGCGCCGGCCCCGGCCGCGGCCAGTTCGGCGTCCACCCGCGCCCACAGCTCATCGGCGGGGGACCTGCCGATGGGCCAGCCGAGACCGGCAGCCGTGGCCGCCGCACCAGGCGCCGTCCCGGTCCCCGTCCCCGTCCCTGGACCAGTCGCCGTCCCCGTCGCTGTCGAACCGGCTCGCGACCCCCGCGCCGCCGCGGCTCCCGCGCCCCCGGCGGCGGTACTCCTGGCCGGGGGACCCACGGTCGCGATGCCGGTGACACCGGCACCGGCCGGGACCGGGCGCGCACCCGCCGGCCCGGTGCCTGCGCCAGTCGTCCCGGCGCTCGCCACGGGCTCGGTGCTCGGGGCGCCTGACCGCCTGGTGAAGGGTTCCGTGTCCTGGTCAGCGCCGCGCAACGGGATGGGATCGCCCGGCGCTGACCTCTCGGCGCCGAAGATCTCTTCCCGGCCCGCGAACGTGCCCACCGCCAGCACGACCGCCGCCACCACACTGACCGCTATCGCCGCGTAGATGAGCGGTAGCTCGCTGTTGATCGCGCCCGTCAGCAGCAAGCCCAGTCCCACGACGACGAGTGCGGCACTGAACCGGATCACGGACTGTCCCTCCCACGCGAGGGTCAGGCGTTGGCCGCGCTAGCGTCGCTCGTGCGGTCCGGCATCGGTGCCCGGGCGGAACCCGCCGGAGTGGGCCGCTGGCTCGGGCTGGCCGGCGTACGCGGGCGTGCCCGGCTGGCCGTTGCGGACCTCGCGCATGCCGGGGACGGACTGCGGCCCGGTCCCGCTCACCGCGCGGAAGCCGCCGGTGTCCGAGGCGCCCGCTTCGAGATCGCGGAGCAGTCCCTCCAGGTAGGCCTTGAACCGGCTGCGGTATTCGCGCTCGAACGCCCGCAGGTCGTCGACCCGCCGCTCGAGCTCCTCACGCTGTTGCACCAGCGAACCCATCGCCTGGCGGTGCCGCTCCTGGGCGTCCCGCTCCAGGCTCTCCGCACGCGCCCGGGCGTCCCCGGTGATCTGCTCGGCCTGCCTGCGGGCCTTGCTGAGGATGTCGTCGGCCTCGCGGCGGGCCCGGCCGAGCGTCTCGTCGGCCTCGCGCCGCGCATCGGCGATCGCCTGGTCCGCGGTCTGCTGCGCGAGGGCGAGCACCCGGGCCGCGGTATCCATGTTGTCCTCGGTCGTGGCCGCGCCCATCATCACCGGCTCGGGCTGACGGCGCTCCGGCTCGGGCCGCGGCGGCTCCGGGTGCATCATGTCGGCCTGGTGGTCGGGCAGGGGCGAGCTCAGCGCCGGGGTCGGCGTCTTGCCGCCGCGCATGAACTCGGCCAGCTTCGCGCGGAGCTCCTCGTTCTCCTGGAGCAGGCGGTCGAGCTCCGCCTCGACCTCGTCGAGGAAGGCGTCGACCTCTTCCTCGTCGTAGCCCGGCCGGAGCCTGGTGGTACTGAACTGCTTGTTCCGCACATCCGCGGGCGTCAGCGGCATCTCGTCTCCTTGGCGCGCTTGGAGTGTCTAACTGGAGGAGCCGTTCAGATTCGTGGAACGACCACGTTGACCATGATCAGTATCACGAAGAACAGCACCATGAAGCTGAGGTCCAAGGCAACACTACCGAGCCGGAGCGGCGGGATGTACCGTCTTAGGAATCTCAGTGGCGGATCGGTCAGTGTGAAGATGCCTTCAGCGACGACCAAGAGGACGCCGTGCGGCGTCCAGCTCCGGGAGAAGGCCTGCACCCAGCCGAGGATCATCCGGCCGATGAGGATCAGCAGGTAGACCCAGAAGACGTAGGTCAGAACTATCTTTAGGATCCCCACATCCCCTGCCCTGCCTTCACGGCCGGACCCGGGATGACCACCGGGTATCGCCGCAGATTGTCGATCAGCACCTTGACTGCTGTCAGATCAAGATACTACGTGATGGCCGTCGTTAGCTCTGGTTGAAGAACCCTCGCTCCGCGATGCGGGCCTTGTCCTCCGCCGTCACCTCGACGTTCGCGGGAGACAGCAGGAACACCTTGTTGGTCACTCGCTCGATGTCGCCGCGGAGCCCGAAGATCAGCCCGGCCGCGAAGTCGACCAGACGCTTGGCGTCGCTGTCGACCATCTCGGTCAGGTTCATGATCACCGGAGTGCCGTCGCGGAAGTGCTCTCCGATCGTACGCGCCTCATTGTACGTACGCGGGTGCAACGTCGTGATCCTGGCCAGGTCAGTGGTCTGGACCGAGCCGGAGCGCCGGTCGACGATCTGCCGTCGGTCCGCCACGGCGCGCCGGTCCAGATCGGTGTGACTGCCCCCGTGCCGGACCAGGTGCTCATCGCCGGGATCCTCGACCCCCTCGTCCGGGTCCAGCGGGTCATCCTGGTCGGAATATTCGTCATACTCCTCGTAGGAGTCGTATTTGTCCTGGTAGCGGTGGTCGTCCTCCACGAGGCCGAGGTAGACCGCCATCTTGCGCATCGCGCTGGCCATCCTTGCGTCCTCCGTCGTGCCGTGCCGCCCCGCATGTTCCACCGCGCTGGGGCTGTCCTGCCCCGGTCGCGCGGTACCGCGACGCCAAGAGACCCGGTACCGGGCTTACGCGTGGGACATTACCGGACGAAGGGGCTCCTGACGCCGAGCAACGCCGTACCGACACGCAGGTGTGTCGCGCCGGCCGCGATTGCCTCCTCCAGGTCAGCGCTCATGCCCGCGGAGATCATGGTCGCCTCGGGGTGGGCGGCCCGCACCACGGCGGCGATCCCGGCCAGCTTCCTGAAGGCGGTACCCGGGTCCCAGCCGAGCGGCGCGATGGCCATGACCCCGCCGAGAACGAGGCCGTCCTCAGCCGCCAGCGTGCCGGCCAGCTCCGGGACCTGGCCGGCGACGGCACCGCCGCGCGCCGGGTCATCGTCCAGGCTGACCTGCACCAGGCAGGTGATCGTCCGGCCCGCCTGGCGGGCGTGCGAGCCCAGGGCGCGGACCAGCCGGGCGCGGTCCACGGAGTGAACGACGTCGGCGTAGCGGGCCACGCTGCCGGCTTTGTTGGTCTGAAGCTGCCCGATGAAGTGCCAGGTGAGGCCCGTGACCCCGAGCCGCTCGCACTCCGCGAACTTGGCCGCGGCCTCCTGGTCCCGGTTCTCCCCCACGTCAGTGAGGCCAAGCTCGCTGAGCAGCCGCACATCGGAGGCTGGACGGGTCTTGGTGACCGCGATCACCGTGATCTCGGCCGGGTTGCGGCCGGCGTCCGCACAGGCGGCGGCGATGCGCTCGCGCAACGCGGCCAGCCGGGCCGCCAGCTCTTCGCGGCGGCCCCCGGCGCCCGGCGGGTCCGGCGCCCAGTCTGACGCTGAGTCTGACGCTGAGTCTGGCGCTGAGTCTGGCGCTGAGTCTGGCGCTCGGTCTGGCGCTCGGTCTGGCGCTCGGTCTGGCTGGTCGGTCACACCGACATCATGGCCATCAGGGCGCCAGCCAGACCAGTCCCGCGAACCGCCCGGTGCGGCCGTCGCGCCGGTAGGAGTAGAGATCCGGCGTCTCGGCCGTGCAGCGGGGGTCCACCCGCACCCGGCGGACCCCGGCCGCGGCGAGCTGCCCGGCGATCCCGGCGCGCAGGTCCAGGCCGGGCGTTCCCGCCCGGGTGAGGCAGCCGGAACCGGGGACCGCCGCCGCCACGCTGTCGCGCATCTCGTCCGGGACCTCGTAGCACCCGCCGCAGATCGCCGGGCTGATCACCGCGTACATCCGGCCCGGGTCGGCACCGGTCCGGCACATGGCCGCGACCAGGGCCCCGGTCACCCCGGCGACCGTCCCCTTGCGTCCCGAGTGCGCGGCGCCCACGATCTTCGCGTCGGGATCGGCCAGCAGCACGACCGGGCAGTCCGCGGCCAGGGCGCCCTGCGCCAGCCCCGGCACGCTGGTAAAGCTCGCATCACGGCTCGGCGCAGAGCCGCGGTCAGACGGCCCGGTCACCTCGCCGACGTCCGCGCCGTGCACCTGACGCATCCAGATCAGGTGCTCCACCGGGAGCCCGCAGGCCGCGGCGAGCAGCTGGCGGTTGCGCGCGACCGTGTCCGGATCGTCGCCGGTCGCGGCGCTCAGGTTCAGGCCTTGGTAAGGCGGCTGGCTCAGGCCACCGCACCGCCCTGTGAACGCATAGCGCGCCCCGGGGGCCAGCGCGTCCACCCAGACGCTGAGCCGTGTCCCTGACGCCCGGGAGTCATTCACGCGGTCTGGCGGCCACTTCGGGAAGTCTGGCGGTCACTTCAGGAAGTCTGGCACGTCGAGCTCGTCGTCCTCCTCGAAGACCACGGGCCGGCGCCGGGTGCTGGGCACGTCGAAGTGCCGGCCCACGGCCGATCCCACCGGCGCGGAAAGGTATCCGGAGGCCGCCTCCTCCGCCACGCCGTCCTCGCCAGAGGCCGCCGGGCTGGCTTCGTCCGCTGGCTGGCCGCCCGGGGCGGGCATCTCGACGTGACCGTTCTGCTGCCCCGAGCTGCCACCGTCCAGCACGCCGGCCCGGCCGTCGCCGGCCTCGGCGACGGTCGCGAGACTGTCAGGAACCCCCGTCGAGGCGGCGGATGGCTCACCGGGCGGGGTGTGCACGGGGCCAGCCCGCCGCGCCGGACCCGGACCGGCCTGGCCCGCCGGAAGGTGACCGTTGGCCTCCCGTGGGCTGGCGATGAGCCGGGACTCCGGCCGGATGGACTGCGTCCGCGGGTCGCCGAGACCGGCGGCGATCACCGTGACCCGCACCTCGTCGCCGAGCGCGTCGTCGATCACCGCACCGAAGATGAAGTTCGCGTCGGGCGCGGCGGAGTTCGAGACCAGCTGTGCGGCCTCGTTGATCTCGAACAGCCCGAGATCGGAACCACCCTGGATGGACAGCAGCACGCCGTGCGCGCCGTCGATGCTGGCTTCGAGCAGCGGGCTGGAGATGGCCATCTCGGCCGCGGCGACCGAGCGGTCGTCACCGCGGGCCGATCCGATCCCCATCAGCGCCGATCCGGCCCCCGACATGACCGACTTGACGTCGGCGAAGTCCAGGTTGATCAAGCCGGGCGTGGTGATCAGGTCGGTGATGCCCTGGACACCGGAGAGCAGCACCTGGTCCGCCGCCTTGAACGCGTCCAGCACGCTCACCCGCCGGTCGGAGATCGACAGCAGCCGGTCGTTGGGGATCACGATGAGCGTGTCCACCTCCTCGCGGAGGCGATCGATGCCGTCTTCGGCCTGAGCGGCCCGGCGCTTGCCCTCGAAGCCGACCGGCCGGGTCACCACCCCGATCGTGAGCGCGCCGAGCGAGCGGGCCACGCTGGCCACCACCGGAGCGCCCCCGGTGCCCGTGCCGCCGCCCTCACCGGCGGTGACAAACACCATGTCGGCGCCCTTCAGCACCTCTTCGATCTCTTCCCGGTGGTCCTCCGCCGCTTTGCAGCCGACATCGGGGTTCGCTCCCGCTCCCAGCCCCCGGGTGAGCTCCCGGCCGACGTCGAGCTTGACATCGGCGTCGCTCATGAGCAGTGCCTGGGCGTCGGTGTTAATCGCGATGAACTCAACGCCCTTAAGTCCCTCTTCGATCATTCGGTTAACGGCGTTGACACCGCCGCCACCGATTCCAGCGACCTTGATGACCGCCAGATAATTCTGCGGTGCTGCCACGAGGAAGGACCCTTCCGCTCGTATACCCCTGTCGCAATTCCCGTACATTCTCGCGGGCTACCATGCCGTTCATCTCGGCGAACCGGTACGCCGGCGGCTGGTTAGCAATGCCATCGCCAGGCTGTCCGCCGCCTGCGTCCACGGTTATCATGGATGAACTCTCACCCTCAAGTTGAGATTTAGGCTTATGTCAACCCGGCGATTGCTTAGGACAGTAGGGTTGCCCGCAGGGCGGGTCAACTAACCGGCCGTTAACGGCCCCGGCGTGTCGCGCCCGGCCGCCCGGCCCGCTTCCGGCGGACGACGTTCGGAAGCAACGGATCCGGCTTTTTACGCTGGGGCGCTGGACACTCGCGCAGACAGGGCTGAGACACCACTGGGCGCCGATCCGCGCCGCCGAAGATCTACGGGACACGGTCTAACCAGTGACCGCGCTGCCGGGCGCGCTCACGTCGTAGTAGTGCGCGCGGGTGCGCAGCAGGATGGCCAGCTCCCGCGCCTTCCTGGCCGCCTGGTCGCTGTTGCCCCAGACCACGGTGATGTCGTGCGCCAGGTGCAGCGTCACCGCCTGGTCGCCAGGGGCGGTCATCGAGGTCACGTCGCGCGCGATCCGGGCCGGCAGCGCACGGAGGACGGCTGCCGCGGCCCGCAGGCCCGCGTTGCCCGGCGGCAGGCCACCCGCGGTGAACAGCGGCACGGCCGGCGCGACCCGCAGGATCGGATTGGCCCGCGGCGGGCCGGCTGGGAGGAACAGCGGCATTCCCCGCGGCGGCTTCAGCGCCTGCCGCACGAGTACGCCCGAGGCGTCCACCAGGTCGAATCGGTGGCCCGCCGGGACGGCGAAGACCGGTGTCCGCTCCCGGACCACGATCAGCACGCCCTCCGGCCACCGTCGGGTGACCTGCGCGGACGCGACCTGGGGGATGCGCTCGACCCGGCGGGCGATGGCGGCCGTGTCCAGCCGGGCCAGCGGCAGCCCGATCGGGACCCGCGCCACCGCGACCACTTCGGACTTCGAGACCAGGCGGGTCCCGGCCACCTGGATCGACCGTACGACGAGGAAGCGCGAGCCGAGCAGCGCCCACGCCGCCGCGGCGACGACGCCGACGGCGCTCAGCACGAAGAAGGCCACCTTCCAGCGCACCGGCCCGCGACGCCTGGGCCGCCCCCGGCCGTCGCCGGGCGCTGCCGGTCCACGGCGGCCGCGGCCGGTCGCCGGTGGATTGCCGCGACGGCCGGCCCCATTCACACCCGGCGTCACACCGGGCTCAAGAGCCGCGCCGGACCCGCTGGCCGTGCCCGCGGCGAGTTCGCCCGCCGGACCCGCGCCACGCCCGCCGTCCATGCTCATCCCGCTCCCACCGCCCGCCCGGCCGTCATCCGCGGCCGGGCGCTCATCGTTCCCCCGCTCATCGCGCGCAGCGGGGGAGGATGGTGCTCGCCGGGGCCGCTCATCCCGGCCCCTCGCTGACCGCCCGCAGGGCGGCCAAGATGGGCTCGCCCAGCTCGGTCACGTCGCCGGCGCCCATCGTGAGCACGACGTCCCCGGGCTTAGCCTCGTCGGCCACGGCCTGCGGCGCCCCGGCGGCCCGGAGGATGAAGCGCGCCCGGCCCAGCGGAACCGCGTCCGCGACGAGCTGGCCGGTCACACCGGGCTCCGGGTCCTCCCTGGCCGCGTAGACCTCCAGGACGAACACCTGATCGGCCAAGCCAAGCGCGGCGCCGAACTCCGCGGTGAAGATCCGGGTCCGGCTGTAGAGGTGCGGCTGGAAGACCGCGATGACCCGCCCGCCCGCGGCGATGTCGCGGGCGGCTCGCAGGTCGGCGGCCAGCTCGGTGGGGTGGTGCGCGTAGCTGTCGAGCACGAGCACGCCGCCGGCGTCGCCCTTGGGCTCAAGGCGGCGCCGCGCGCCCCGGTAGGCGGCCAGGCCCTCGGCTACGTGAGCCGGGTCGAAGCCGAGCTCGACGGCGGCGGCATAGGCGGCGGCGGCGTTCAGCGCGTTGTGCCGTCCGGGGACCGTCAGCTCGATCCGGCTGGCCGCCGGATCCGGGCGGCGCGCCGTCACGGTCAGGCCGACCCGCATCCCGAGCGGCCGCACCTCGCTGACCCGGTAGTCCGCGCCGGCGGACTCGCCGTAGCTGCGCAGGCGGACCGGCAGGCCGGCCAGTACGGGGGCCAGTGCAGGGGCCAGTACGGGGGCCAGCGCGCTGGCCCCCGGGTCGTCGGCGCAGAACACCAGCAGGCCGCCGGGGGCGATGCGGTGGGCGAACGCGATGAAGGTGTCCTGGATCTCGGCCAGGCTCGCGTAGTTGTCGAGGTGGTCGGCCTCGATGTTGGTGATGATCGCGGCCTGCGGCGACAGCAGCAAGAACGAGCGGTCACTCTCGTCCGCCTCCGCGACGAACAGGTCACCGCTCCCCCAGGCCGCACCCAGCCCGGTCTCGGTCAGCACGCCGCCGATAGCGTACCCGGGATCAGCGCCGCAGTGCCGCAGCACCGTGGTGAGCATGCCGGTCGTGGTGGTCTTGCCATGGGTGCCGGCCACGGCCACGCCGCGCCTGCCCAGCATCACCGAGGCCAGCGCGGCCGCCCGGTGCAGCACCCGCAGGCCGCCCTCGCGGGCCGCGATGAGCTCCGGGTTGCTCGCCCTGATGGCGGTGGACACCACCAGCGTGTCGGCGTCGCCCAGATTGGCCGCGGCGTGCCCGACGTGGACCTCGGCGCCCAGCGCGGCCAGCTCGTCCAGCGTCGCCGACGCGCGGGCGTCGCTGCCCGACACCCGGACGCCGCGGGCCAGCATGATGTGCGCGATCCCCGACATGCCGGCCCCGCCGATGCCGGTGAAGTGCACCTTGCCGAGCTGGTCCAGCGGGACCGGCGCCGCGCCCTCGGGGGTGATCAGCGACGAAGAGAGCTCGTTCACCGGCCGCTCCTGATGACCGCGAGCACCTCGCCAGCCAGCCGGGAGTCGGCGTCCGCGACGCCGAGACCGGCAGCGGCCTTTCCCATCTCCGCGATCCGGACCGGGTCCAGCAGGATCGGCAGCAGGACATCGCGGATCCATTCCGAGGTCAGCCGGGCGTCCTCGATGATCAGCCCGCCGCCGGCCGCCGCGATGGGCTCGGCGTTCAGCGCCTGCTCGCCGTTACCGTGCGGCAGCGGCACGTACACCGCCGGCAGGCCGACCGCGGTGAGCTCCGCGCAGGTCATCGCGCCGGCCCGGCACAGCACCAGGTCGGCGGCCGCGTAGGCCAGGTCCATCCGGTCCATGTACGGCACGATCACGTGTCCCGGGCCGAGCGACGGGGGCGGCCCGGTGGCGGAGGCGCTGGCTTCGGCGGCGGCCTTCGGGCCGATGATGTGCAGCACCTGGACGCCGGCCAGCCGGATCCAGTCCGCCGCGCCCAGCACGGCCTGGTTCAGCGACCGCGCGCCCTGGGATCCACCGGTCACCAGCAGCACCGGCAGGTCCGGCCGGAAGCCGAACTGCTCCCGCGCCTGGCCGGCCGAGCTGAACCGGTCCAACTCGGCGATCTCGCGGCGCAGCGGGGTGCCGATGTGCCGGGCGTGCGGGAGCGAGGTGCCGGAGTAACCGGTGAACACGTGCGTGGTCAGCCGGGCGCCGATCCGGTTGGCCAGGCCCGGGCGGGGGTTGGCCTCGTGCACCACGATCGGGACGCGGCGGCGCCTGGCGGCCAGGTAGCCCGGGGTGGCGACGTAGCCGCCAAAGCCCACCAGCACGTCGGCCCGGGTCCGGGCGAGCACCCCGGCGGTAGCGTTGACAGCGGCCAGCAGCCGCCCGGGGACGGTCAGGAGCTGGGGCGTCGGCTTGCGGGGCAGCGGCACCGGTGGGATCGTCACGAGCTCGTACCCGCGGCTGGGGATCAGTCTGGTCTCCAGGCCGCGCTCGGTGCCCAGGCAGGTTATCCCGATCTCGGGCTCGGCCCGGCGCAGCGCGTCGGCCACGGCCAGCGCCGGCTCGATGTGACCGGCTGTCCCGCCGCCGGCCAGGACCACTCTCATCGCCAGCCGCCCTCCATCAGCGTCGTCTCGTGGCCAGGCCAAGCCAGCTTAGGGCGCGACGCACCCGGCCTTCCCCCCGAGCGGCCAAAGCCTGCGCGGCTCCCGGCTCCCGCCTGGCGAAGGACATCAGCATCCCGAGCGCCGCCATGGTCGCCAGCAGCGAGGACAGGCCCTCGGAGACCAGCGGCAGTGGCACTCCGGTGATCGGGAACACGCCGATCACCGCGCCGATGTTCACCACCGCCTGGATGACAATCCACGCGGTGATCGCGGCCGCCGCCAGCCGGCTGAACATGTCGGGGACGCGCCGCGCCACCCGCAAGCCCGCGTAGGCGAGGCCGCCGTAC
>DASZAD010000075.1:0-15505 GCA_035945415.1 Streptosporangiaceae bacterium | reverse complement strand
TGGTACAGCGATGTGTACACACCGCCCTGGCGCAGCAGGGAGCGGTGGGTACCGGTTTCCACCACGCTTCCGCCGTCGATGACGTTGATGACGTCGGCGTTGACGATGGTGGACAGGCGATGGGCGATGGCGATGGTCGTCAGCGACCCCATGAGCGTGTCGAGGGCCTTCTGGACCTCGCGCTCGCTGGCCGTGTCGAGCGCCGAGGTCGCCTCGTCCAGGATCAGGACGCGCGGGTCGTGCAGCAGGACCCGCGCGATGGCCAGGCGCTGCTTCTCGCCGCCGGACAGCCGGTACCCCCGCTCGCCCACGATCGTGTCGTAGCCATCGGGGAACTCCATGATCCGGTCGTGGATGTACGCCGCCCTGGCGGCTTCTTCGACCTCCGCCGGGGAGGCGACGGGACGGCCGTAGCGAATGTTGGCCAGGATGGTGTCGTGAAAGAGGTAGCTCTCCTGGGTCACGAAGCCGATGGCGGCAGCCAGTGACGCCTGGCGGACGTGCCGCACGTCGAGGCCGTCGATCTGGACCGAACCGCCCGTGACGTCGTACAGCCGCGGGATCAGGTAGCTGATGGTGGTCTTGCCCGCCCCGCTCGGCCCGACCAGCGCCACGAGCTGGCCGGGGTCGGCGTGGAGGCTGACGTCCGCTAGCGTATCCACCGGCACGCCGGCGTAACGGAAGTAGACCTCCCGGAGTACCACCTCGCCGCCGCTGCTGGTCGCCGGCAGATCCACCGCATCGGGGGCATCGACGATATCGGGCACCACGTCCAGGTACTCGAAGATCCGATCGAACAGGGCCAGCGACGACCGCAGCTCCACCGAGACCTGCAGCAGCTGCCCGATCGGGAAGTACAGGCGGGTCTGCAGCGTCGTGAACGCGACGATGGTGCCCGCGGAGACGGCCGTGCCGTGCGCCAGCAGCAGGCCGGCGATCAGGTACACCGCAGCCGGGGTGATCGACAGGAACGACTGCACGATGGCGTAGAAGCCCTGGCCGATCATCTGCTGGCGGACCTCCAGGTCGGCCAGCCGCTGATTCTCCTCGTGGTAGCGGGTGGTGTCCCGTGCCTGGTTGCCGAAAGCCTTGGCCAGCAATACCCCGGACACCGACAGGGTTTCCTCGCTGAGAGCGCTCATCGCCGCCAGCGACTCCTGGGTCGAGCGCGCCACCCGGCGGCGCCGCTCGCCTACCGTCCTGGTCAGCCAGAAGAACGCCGGCACGGTGATGACCGCCACGATGGTCAGCTGCCAGCTGATGATGACCATGGCGACGATGGTGGACACGAAGATGACGATGTTGGCCAGGATGCTCGAGGCGGTGTTGGTGACCACCGACTGGACACCGCCCACGTCGTTGGCCAACCGGGACTGGATCTCGCCGGTCTTGGTGCCGGTGAAGAAGGCAAGCGAGAGCGTCTGCAGGTGGGCATAGAGCCGGTCGCGCAGGTCCCGCATGACCAGCTGGCCGACCCGGGTGGTCTGGTAGGTCTGCAGGATGCCGATGGCGCCATTGACGATCGGGACCACTGCCATGATGGCGACCAGGATGACGAGCAACCGGACGTCGGGGCCGCCGCGGACGAACAGCGCCTTGTTGAAAACCGCCTGGATAAGCAGCGGGTTGATGATGCCGATCGTCGAGGTCAGCACGATCAGTCCGACGACGGCGGCCACCTGGGCCCGGTAGGGGCGGAACAGCGGCACCACCCGGCGGGCCGTGTCCCGGTTCGCGTGGGCGGGCGCGGCCTGGTTCCCGCCGGCCGGAGATGGCGGCCTCGGGGCTGTCATGGCACCCGCCGGCGGGCCGGCGGCGTGCCCGGCTCCAGCCCGGCCCCTGCGTACAACGTCATGCTCGGCCTCCTCCGCAGCGCGATCCCCGCCACCTGATCCAGCCGGGTCCGTGTGCCCACGGGCTTCTCCCGGCCTCGGCATGCTCTCTCGTCCGGGACGCACTCTCCACCACTGATATCCATAGTCGGCGCCCAGACCGGGATCTTCCACGAATCAGGATCGCCTCGCGACGCGGCCGCTCAGCCTGCTCGCCCCCGCTCAGCAGCGCCTGCGATCGTGCCTGGATCCCCAGTCGATGTCCCCGTCGATGTCTCCGTCGATGTCCCAGTCGATGTCCCAGTCGATGTCCCCGCTGGTGCCGCTGCTGACCTGGGGTGCCTCAGTTTTCGGTGCGGGCTTGTTCCTCGGCGAGGCGTTTGATGGCGTGTGGCCGCCGATCCCAGTGGGCCGCCTCCCACAGTCGCTCATCCTCCTCCGGCGGCCGGCCAGGAGGCCCGGTGTCAGAACTACCTGATGACATGGTCCTGCAGGTTGGCCAGGTGGATGTTCCAGCCCTTGTCGTGGGTGTCGATGTAGGTGGCCTTGTCCTGGTCCGGCTTGGTCAGGACGGTGCCCGGCGCGGTGACGCGTGATCGTTGCCCGGCTGTGGTCAATCGGCCTGTCCGCGCGGGCGTCGACTGTCATGATGAGCAAGCGCGTGCGTGCGGTGATGGGTGCGACCGCGGCCGCCGTGGTGAATCGGCCCGGCTACCCGGGGATGACCAGCGACAGGAAACGGAGGAAAAGGTGCGCAAACTTAGGTTCGCGATAGTGCCGGCAGTTGTGTTCTTGATGGTGGGAGCGTCCCCCGCGCTCGCCTCGGCGCCGGCGCATCACCCGGTGCTCGCCGGCCATCTGGCCAGGGTCCCCAATATCAGCAACGGGGAGCATCTCTGCGCCGCGCTGAATACAAACCTGTGCCTGCACGGCAATGGCACGTACAACCAGATGACCATCGAGACTTCCGATCTTACCGACATCACGTTCACCCAGGTTCCACGCTGGCCCACCGGCACTTATTTCCTGACCAACGCGGGTGGCAATTGTATTCGGGAGAACAGCTCGAATCGAGTCAACGTCGAGGCCAGTGGCTGTAGCATCACTGACCTCAACGAGATATGGGCGCTGTACCAGGACGGCACCGCCGGCTACCACCTCGTCAACCAGGGCCAGAACAACCTCATGGTTGTCGATGGCATGGTCGCCGGGTACAAGGTGTGGGGCGGCGGCACTTCTCAAGACTGGCACTGGTTCCTTTGCTCGGGGGGCTGGTGCATCTCATAAACCTCGCCGCCGACGGCTAAGCCCGTTGCGCCACGGCCCGGGGCAGCCGGCCGTGGCGCGGCGGGCAGGCGATACTGAGCGGATGAGTGAGCACGCGCGCGGTACCGCGGAGTTCTGGGACGAGCGATACCGCTCGGCGCAGCGGGTCTGGAGCGGCAACCCGAACCCTCAACTGGTCGCCGAAGTGACCGGCCTGCCGCCGGGGCGGGCGCTGGACGCGGGGTGCGGCGAGGGAGCCGACGCCATCTGGCTGGCCGTACGGGGATGGACGGTGGTCGCGACCGATATCTCCGGCGTGGCGCTGGAGCGGGCCGCCCAGCACGCTCTCGACACCGATCCTGACGCGGCGGGGCGCATCGAGTGGCGGCAGGTAGACCTGCTCAGCCGACCGCCCGAGCCGGGCGGATTCGACCTGGTCTCGGTGCAGTTCCTGCAGCTGCCGCCGGACCAGCGCACCCGGCTGTTCACCGCGCTGGCCGCCGCGGTCCGCGACGGTGGGATGCTGCTGGTGGCCGGCCACCACCCCTCGGATCTGGCCACCGGAGTTCCCCGTCCGCCGATGCCCGAGTTGTTCTACACCCCAGACGAGATCGCCGGGCTGCTCGACGGCTCGTGGACGGTGCGGGCCTGTGCGGCCCGCCCCCGGCCGGCCAGCACCCCCGAGGGCGCCGGCGTCACGGTCCACGACAGCGTCCTCGTGGCCATCCGGCGCGCGCCTGCCACCCCGCCGTGACCCCCGGCAGGCCGGCACAGCCGACGGCGAGGAGCGGGCCAGCACCGGGACGGCGGCGGGTACACCGGCCGCCGTCACGCAGATCGCCGCTACACGTGTGACCACAGCCCTGTGAGCACGCATGCCCCTCCCCTTTCACCGCCGGCCTCGGCAGCGCGGGCCTCCGCCTCCAGGACGCCGCGGACCGTGGGACGGTTGGGAGGCGGCCGGATCAGGTGCAGCCCTTCAGCGCCTGGCGGCGGTGAGGCGGTAGCGCAGCCGGTGCGGTAGCTGGGCCACCACGGCGGCGGCGTGCGCGTCCGGTCCGACCAGATACCTTGGCCTCGGGTTGCCAGTGGTCAGCGCCTTGACCACGACCTGGGCCGCGCGGGCCGGTGGCAGACCGCGCTTGGCTGACTTGGCGGCGCTCGACCGGGCATTCTCGATCTGCTCCGCATACCGCTGCTTGCCCTCCTCCGAGAGCCCCGGAAGCAGTTCGTCGCCGGCCGCGACACCCCGCCCCCAGATCGGCGTGGCGATCGCGCCGGGCTCGATCAGGATGACCTTGATCCCGGAGGGCGCCAGCTCGGCTCGCAGCGTGTCGGCCAGGCCGACCAGCGCGAACTTCGAGGCGTGGTACGCACCCAGCATCGGAGAGGCGATCCGGCCCCCGATCGAGCCGATCATCACGATCCGCGCGTCAGCCCCCTGCTCCCGGGACTTGCGCAGCGCGGGCAGCATCGCCTGGGTGACCGCGAGCTGTCCGGTAAGGTTCACTTCCATCTGGCGGCGGAACGCCTCGATCGGGATGTGCTCGAGCGGCGCGGGCAGCGCCACGCCGGCGTTGTTCACCAGGCCGGCCAGAGGACCGGCGGCCATCACCTGCTCGCCTGCCGCCGCCACGGCCTCCGCGTCGGTCACGTCCATCCGCAGCACGCTCACCGCGTCTGGGTGGTCGCGGCGCAGCGCCTCCTCGTCGGCGTCCGTGCGGACTGTGCCCCACACCCGCGCTCCGGTGCGGACCAGCGCGTCCACGCAGGCGCGGCCGATCCCGGTGGAGGCACCGGTCACCACATATGATCTTGGACTCATAGCGCCCAGTATGGCCGGCCCAAAGAGCGACGCCGTTATCAGGATGACCAAGATCGATGGGGAGTTTTATGGAATGGAGTAATAAAAAGTCCCCATCGATCTTGAAATACGGTGGCGTGACACGAACTCCGCCGCTGTACGCACGCTCATACGTATCGGCCCTAAGGATGTCCTTGCAGGCTGATGTCGTAAACGCTGGCCTGGAACGTCCCCGTGCTGTCCGGTGGCAGTTTGGTAAACCAGATGAGTACATAACGGCCCGGGGCTGGACTACTGGCCTGCAGTCGCACCACGCCGCCGGCGCCGGATGCCGCCGCTACGGGCCGCAGCCCCGGCAAGGATGGTGCGTTGCCCACGCGGAGCTGGAAGCTGGCTCCCGGTGTCGAGCCGAGCGTGATCCGCGCACTGGTGATCGTGACAGCTTTGCCCATGTCCAGCAACAAGCCGGTGCCGGGGTAGAGGTTCCCGAAGTTCGCCGTGGTGTACCAGTCGGTGTGCCACCGTGAGGCCGGGTTGTGGCCGATGGCCGCCGCTGCGCCTCCGGGGTCGTCACCCGGCCTGCCGCCGGAGCCGAACGCCGACACGCTGACCGGCACGAGCGCCTGCGTCGCCGGCGGGGGCGGACTGCTGGACGAGCCCGTGGCCGGGTGGCTGGCCTGCGGGGTGGGAGGCGGGGTGGCATGGCTGCCGTGCTTGCTGTGCGCGTGGGCTCGGCCGGTGCCGGCTACCGGGCGGCCCGACGCGTGTTGCAGGCCAGCCGTGAGCAGGTAGGCGATGATGCCGATGGTGATCAGGATGGCCAGCCCGATCCCCGCGGTCACGGCGCGCCGGTTCTGGTCAGGGCGCCTGCCGGGCGAGTCGACCGACCAGCCAGTGACCCGCGCTCTCCTCGGCGGCCCGGTCAGACCGGGGATTGGAGTGTCATCAGCCGGCGCGTCGATGCGCATTCGCGCCGTCGGCGGGTCCATCTGGTCCGCTCGCACCGGCGCGGACAACCAGCCAGTGCCAGCCGATTCCGGCGGGCCGGTCGCCTCCGATCCCACCGTAGCCGCCGCCCCACCGAGAACAGCCGCCCCACCGGGACCCCGCGGGCCACCGGGACCCGGCGGACCACCGGGACCTGGCGCATCCGGATCCGCCGGTGCGCGCGTGATCGAGGGGGAAGTGGGGACAGGCGGGCCGCCGAAGTCAGGCGAGTCGACGAAGTCAGGCGAGCGGCCGAAGTCAGGCGGGGCGCCGAAGTCAGGCGAGTCGACGAAGTCAGGCGAGCGACCGAAGTCAGGCGAAGTGCCGGGAAGCCACAGATTTTCGGAAGCTGGCGGATGGCCGGCGGCCGGCGGGCTGGTGAAAGCCGCCGTATCACCCGGAACGGGCAGGACGCCGGGAAGCACTGGGTCACCGGGAATCAGCGGGCCGCCGGAAACGGGCGGGTCTCTGAAGGCGAGCGGATCATCCGGGGCCGGCGGGCCGCCAGGAACCGCCGGCTCACCAGGAACCGCCGGGCCACCAGAAACCCCCGGCTCACCAGGAACCGGCGGGCCACCAGGAACCGGCGGGCCACCAGAAACCGGCGGGCCACCAGAAACCGGCGGGGTACCAGGGAACGCCGGCTCACCAGAAACCGGGGGGATACGAGGAATCGGCTGGGTATCTGAGATTCGCAGGCCGGGAATCGCTGACTCGCCGAGGATCTCGGGGCCACGAACCGGGGTGCTACCGCGAACCGCCCTATGGCCCAGAATCTCCGGCCCGGCCGGCGACGGGCCGCCGGAATCCGCTGCCCAGCCGAGGATCTCCGGGCCGGGCGGAGTTGCCCCTCCTCTGGGCTCCCCAGGCCCATCCGGCTCACCAGGACCATCATGGCCGCCGGAGTCCACCGGCCCGTCAGCGGCCGTCTGGCCGGCCGTCGCACCCGGTGTCTCGTCGGGGGCCGCCCGCGCCGCGTCATACTCCTCGATCAGGGGCCGGGAGTCGGTCCCGATCACACGGGCGATGCTCCGGATATGGCCGCGCGCGTAGAAGTCGCCTCCGCTGCTCGAGTACTCGTCTCGCTCGATGTCCCTGATGATGGACTCACGGATCTTGGTCCGTCTGCTGACCTCGGTGGTGCTGAGACCGGCCTCGCGCCGGGCGTCAGCTAGGACTTCGCCGATGCTCATTCCGCGCCTCCTGCTCACCTCGCTCCGGCTGTCGCTGCGGACGTGGGATGGATCTGGTCATAACCCATCCTTACCACCGAAGTGGACTACCCGGGCCGCGGATCCCGACGAGGCGAAGCGCCGGCCCGTTACCTGTCGTCGCCGAAAGCAGGCTCGGCCAGAGTTCCGGTGTTATGTTCTAGCAGTCGCCAGCGCTTGCGGCGGCGTTCGATCACCGACCACGAGCAGTTCGCCAGGGGGCCGAGCACACCCCACAGATCCTGCGGCAGGCTGAGCATCTGCCCCAGGCCCAGCCGGATCGCCGCGCCGTGGCTGACCACCACGGCGAGCTCGCCCGGCGCCAGGCCGGCGGCGATCCGCTCCAGTGCGTTCACCACCCGCTGCGCGACGACGGCCGTGGTCTCGCCCTCGGGAGGCATCCAGGAGGCGTATTCCTCCGGGTATTGTTCTCTGATCTCGACGTTGGTGAGCCCTTCCCACCGTCCGCCGTAGCGCTCCCTCAACTCTTTGTCGAGGGTGACGTCCAGCCCGGTGAGCCGGCCCAGCGAAGCGGCCGTCGCCGAGGCCCGCCGCAGGTCCGAGGAAAAGATCGCGTCCGGGTGCAGCGCGGCGAGCAGCCGGGCGGCCCGCTTCGCCTGGGCCTGACCGGTCACGTCGAGCTCGATATCGCTCTGTCCCTGGAAGCGGCCCGCGACGTTCCACACCGTCTGACCATGTCGCCACAGCACCAGCCGGATCGCCGCACCCGGCCGGAAGGGTTCGGCCATGGCGCTCAGCGAGATTCCCCGCTGCCGGATCCGGCCGGGCCACCCGGAGCGACGGCGGGCTCGCGGAGCGGCAGGAGCGGGCAGTCCTTCCATAGCCGTTCGAGCGCGTAGTAAGCCCGCTCGTCCGCGTGCTGCACGTGGATGACGACGTCCAGGTAGTCGAGCAGCACCCAGCGGCCCTCGCGCTCGCCTTCCCGGCGGATCGGCCTGGCGCCGGCCAGCCGCAGCCTGGCCTCGATCTCGTCGATGATCGACCGTACCTGGCGGTCGTTGGCTGCCGAGCAGAGCAGGAACGCGTCGGTGATGACGAGCTGCTCACTCACGTCATAGGCGATGATGCCGGTGGCGAGCTTGTCGGCCGCGGCGGCCGCGGCGATCTCGATGAGCTCCACGGCCCGTCTGGTGGCTGTCACAGGCGCTGCTCGTCCTCCATAGGTTGACTACGCTCTAGGCTCTCACGTCCGGGCTGGTTTGCCGGCCGTGCCGGACCGGGGCATACAGCCGGCGTTTGGCGATGTACTGCACGATCCCGTCCGGGACCAGATACCAGATCGGTCTCCCCGCGGCCACCCGTGCCCGGCAGTCGGTGGACGAGATGGTCAGCGCGGGAATCTCGATGAGGCTCACCTTCCCCTTCGGCAGCCCGTCACCGGTCAGCCGGTGTCCCGGACGAGTACAGCCTACGAAATGCGCGAGGGTAAAGAGCTCGCCCACGTCCCGCCAGGACATGATCTTGGCCAGCGCGTCGGCACCGGTGATGAAGAAAAGCTGCTCGCCGGTACCTCGGACCGCGCGCAGGTCGCGCAGCGTGTCGATGGTGTAGGTGGGACCGGGCCGGTCGATGTCCACCCGGCTGACCGAGAACCGCGGGTTCGGCGCGGTCGCGATCACGGTCATCAGGTACCTGTCCTCGGCAGGCGACGGCGCCGGCTTCTCCTCCGGCTCCCCGGTCGGCACGAACACCACCTCCTCCAGCGAGAACGCGTGCGCGACCTCGCTCGCCGCGACGAGATGGCCATGGTGGATGGGGTCGAACGTGCCGCCCATGACGCCGACTCGCCTGCCCCCTGTGTTCATGGACGCAGGGTAGCCCGTACCGCGGACATCGCCTGCTACAGGCCCGGCACCGGCGGCTCTCCCCCGTTCCAGGTCACGACCCGCACCGCCTTGCCCACCTCGTTTCGCGGCACCGCGCCGGCGGGCAGGATTCGCACCTTTACGCTGACCCCGAGCGTCTCGCGCAGCCGGCTCTCCATCGCGGCGGGCGTAACACCCCCGCCAGGCGCGCGCAGCTCACAACAGGCCACCAGCCGCCGGGTTCCACCCCGGGAGTCGACCACGAGCAGGTAGTCGGGGGCCAGGGCCGGCTCGGCCAGCAGCACCCGCTCGACCTCGCTCGGATACACGTTCACGCCGGACAGCACCAGCATGTCGTCGCGACGCCCGATCACCTTGCTCATCCGGGTGAGAGTACGGCCGCACACGCACGGCTCACGGTTCAGCGAGGCGATGTCCCCGCTGCGGTAGCGCAGCAGCGGCAGCGCCTCTTTGGTGACGGTGCTGAAGACCAGCTCACCCGGCGTCCCGTCGGGGACGGGCTCGCCAGACGCCGGGTCAACGGCCTCGACGATGAAGTGGTCCTCGTTCACGTGCAGGCCGTCGGCGGCCTCGGCGCATTCGGCCGCCACTCCCGGCCCGATGACCTCCGACAGCCCGTAGATGTCCAGCGCGCGCAAGCCCAGCAGCTCCTCGATCCTGGCCCGGAGAGCTTCGGTCCAGGGCTCGGCGCCGAACAACCCGGCGCGCAGGCTGTTGTCCGGGGCGTCGCCTTCCTGAACGCTGGCGGCCGCGCGGAGCGCCTCCCCCAGCCGCACGGCATAGGACGGGGTGCAGGTCAGTATGTCGGGTCGTAGATCACCGAGCAGCGTAACTTGTCGTGAGGTCATGCCACCCGACAGCGGGACGACCGCGGCACCAAGCTCGATGGCGCCCTGGTGGATGCCGAGACCGCCGGTGAACAGGCCGTATCCGTAGGCGTTGTGCACGACGCTGGCCGCTGTGGCCCCGGCGCAGCCCAGCGCCCGGGCGCACATCCGGGCCCACAGCCGCAGGTCACCTCGGGTGTAGGCGACCAGGGTGGGGCGGCCGCCGGTCCCGGTGGAGCCGTGCACGGCCACCACCTCGGCCGGTGGCACCGCGAGCATTCCCAGCGGGTAGGAGTCCCACAGGTCCTGCTTGATCGTGGTGGGCAGCCGCGGCAGATCGTCGAGGCCGAGCCCGTCGCCCGAGGTCACGCCGGCCTCCCGCAGCCGCCGCGACTGCAGCCCGCCCACGGCGAGCAGCCGGTCCACCAGGGCCGCCAGCCTGCTGGCCTGCAGCCTGGCCAGGTCAGCCGGGCGCATGGTCTCGGCCTCGGGCTCGAAGATCGTGGAACTGGGCTCCCCGGGTGTGGGAGCAGGCTCCCCGGAGGGGGGCTTAGACCACCCGAAGGAGTCACTCACCTGGACTAGCATGCCGTATATGACGACCTCTGTGCCGGATCGTTCCCGGGTACGCCTGCCCGGCATCAGCTCCCGTGCTTACGAGCATCCCGCGGACCGTTCGGCCCTGGTCGCGATGCGCAAGCTCACCGGCTTCGACGTGCTGCTGCGCCGGCTGGCCGGCCTGTTCAACGACCGGAGCCTGCGGCTGCTGTTCCTGGCCAGCAGCGTCCGGGCCTCCGAGCGGCAGTTCCCGCAGATGTACGAGTCGCTGCGCGACGGCGCGTACATCCTCGACCTGCCGACCGTACCCGAGCTCTACATCAGCCAGAACCCTCTGGTCAACGCCATGGCGCTGGGCGCGGACAAGCCGTTCATCGTGATCACCACGGGGATGGTGAACCTGTTCGACGCCGAGGAGCTCAGGTGCGTCATCGGGCACGAGCTCGGGCACGTGCTGTCCGGGCACGCGGTCTACCGGACCATGATGTTCCACCTGATCAACCTGGCGCAGCGGGTGGCCTGGATGCCGCTGCCCTACCTGGGTCTGAGGGCGATCATCTGGGGCCTGGAGGAGTGGTACCGCAAGTCGGAGCTGTCCTGCGACCGGGCCGGGCTGCTGGCCGGCCAGGACGTGGACGCGGCCAGGCGGGTGCTGATGAAGCTGGCCGGCGGCGACTACACCTCCGAGCTGAACGCGGACGCCTTCCACGAGCAGGCGCACGAGTACGACGCCGTGCCCGACGTGCGCGAGGGCCTGCTCAAGCTGCTCCAGCTTCAGGGCACAACGCACCCGTTCGCGGTGGTCCGGTTCGCCGAGCTGGACCGCTGGGCCAACAGCGGCGACTACCAGCGCATCCTGGCCGGCGACTACCCGCGCCGCGAGGACGACGGCCAGACCTCGGTGAGCGAGGAGATCAGGTCGGCGGCAAAGTCCTACCAGGAGTCGTGGAACCGCACCGAGGACCCGTTCATCGGCCTGGTGAAGGGGGTCGCGGAGTCCGCAGCCGGCGCCGGCGAGCGGATCTTCGAGGGGATCTTCGGCCGCCGCCGCAACGGCGACGACGACCAGGGATAAGTCACGACGAGGCGGCTCAGCCTGAGGACGCGGCCTGGGCTGGTTCGAGGATGAGGTGCTCGCCGGATAGCAAGCCTGCCGCCGCCAGTTCGTCCAGGGCGGATGGCTCGCCCCGGATGGTGACGGTCACGTCGGCGTCGCACAGCTGCCGCAGGCCCGCGAGTGGCGCGCGGCTCATCAGTGTCGCGGTCACCAGGTCGATCACCACGCCGGTCTTCGGCGGAAGGACGTCCAGGGCCAGCTGAATCTGGCTGACGGCCGAGGAGTCGAGATAGCCCTCGGCGTACAGGTTCCCCGCATCGGCGAACAGGCGGTACTGCGGCACCGGGCTCTCCCGGGACGACAGCGGATGCAGCGTGGCCAGGTGACGGAGCCGGTTCGTGTCCACCTGCTGCCCGTTGAAGGCGCACAGGCCAGTGACCTGGTTCTCGGAGATGAACCTGTCGGCGATGACCTCCCACCGCAACCACGACGCCAGCCGCGAGTCGTCGGTGACCAGGGGCGTGTTGTCGGCCGCCACCCGGATCCCGGTGAAGCCCTCGGCCAGGGCGTCGGCCAGGGCCGAGGCGAACGTGGCGCGCTGGCTGGCCGCGTCGACGACCCCAGAGGCACCGTAGATCTCCGCGGTGCTCGCGATCTGGACGGCCCGCAGGCCAGACAAGACGCGCAGCGAGGCAGCCGCGCCCGGGCCGGGGTCGGCCGCGACGTACATGAGCCGCTCACCGAGCGCCGCTCCTTCGGCCAGGAACGGCAGGGCCAGCGCGTCGAATCCGGCCGGACTGTCAAAGACCCACCCGATATGGTCGTGCGGCCTCATCCTGAGGCATTCGAAACGCCCGCCGTGACTGCGCATGTCCCCGCTCCAGCGCTATGAAGATCCAGACCTTGCCAGCATCACATCGCAGACAGGCGCCTGTCCAGGCGAGCCTGGGTCCGGTGGACTAGCCCTGCTGTTCGCTTGTTCGCTCAGGGCCGCCGACGGGGTCGAGCAAGATCGATGGGGAGTTTTATGGAATAGATTAATAGAAAGTCCCCATCGATCTTGGATCGCGCCATCGGACCGCGCCGGCGGGGCTAGCCCACAGCGCTAGGTGAGGATGACGCGGTCGTCGCTAGGCGAGGATGACGAGGTCGTCGCGGTGGACGATCTCGCGTTCGTAGCCGGAGCCGAGCTCGGCGGCCAGCGATCTGGTGCTGCGGCCCAGCAGCGCGGGGATCTCGGCGGCATCGTAGTTGACCAGGCCCCGGGCGACCACGCCGCCGTTCTCGTCGCACAGATCGACCGGGTCTCCGGCTTCGAAGTCGCCGTCGACGCCGATGACCCCGGCGGGCAGCAGCGAGGCGCGCCGGCCCAGCAGCGCCCGAACCGCGCCGCCGTCCAGGTGCAGCCGCCCCCGGCCCACGGCGGCGTGGGCCAGCCAGAGCTGCCGCGCCGCCGGGCGCCTGCGGCCCGGCGGCGCGAAGTACGTGCCAGCCGGTTCGCCGGCCATGGCCGCGGCCGCCTGCTCCGCCGCCGCCACCACGACGGGGATACCCGCGCTGGCGGCGATGAGCGCGGACTCCACCTTCGTGGCCATGCCCCCGGTGCCGGCGCCTTCGGCGTCGCCGGCGGGCCGGCTGAGCGTCACGCCCGCCAGGTCGCCGGGCCGCCGGACCTCGGCGATCTTGCGGGCACCGGCCCGGCGGGGGTCACCGTCGTAGAGTCCGTCCACATCGGAGAGCAGCACCAGCGCTTCCGCCCTGACGACGTGGGCGACGAGCGCCGCCAGCCGGTCATTGTCGCCGAAGCGGATCTCGTCGGTGGCCACCGTGTCGTTCTCGTTGACCACGGGCAGCACGCCCAGGCCGAGCAGCCGGT
Organism: Streptosporangiaceae bacterium; assembly: GCA_035945415.1. Lineage (GTDB taxonomy): Bacteria > Actinomycetota > Actinomycetes > Streptosporangiales > Streptosporangiaceae > PALSA-505. The sequence goes on along the minus strand of DASZAD010000075.1, from coordinate 2,240 downwards.
CCAGGGTGCGCTGAGCGTTGCGGTAGTGCGCGCGGCGGATCAAGTCGTCGGCGGTCAGCAGCACCTGGCCGGTGCGCAGTCCGTGCCTGCCGAACGCGGCCGTGTACCGGGCGATGAGAATGCCCTGGCCGACGCTGGCGGCGGCCTGCTGGGTGGCCAGGTCCCGCGGTCGGCGCGACAGCCCGAGCGGCGCCAGGCCGGAGGCGATCGCGCCGGACGAGACCAGCACCAGCCGGGCGCCGCCGGCGATCCGGACGGCCAGCGCATCGGCCAGCGCCACGACCCGCTGTTCGTCGATCTCCCAGCCGGGCGTGGTGAGCGAAGACGACCCCACCTTGACGACGAGCCTGCGAGCGGCTGCGATGTCCTGGCGCAGGCCCGGCGTGGTCACGGCGAGATCCTCCGGTCGGTCCCGCGCGGGCCGAGGCCGCCCGCCGCCGCCGTGACTCCCGGCTCCCAGTCGAACATCACCGCGTCGTCGAAGTCACCGATCGCCACCTCGGCTCCCGCACGGGCGCCGAGTTCGGCCAGCCGCTCTTCCACGCCCAGCCGGGCCAGCCGGTCAGCGAGGTAGCCGACCGCCTCGTCGTTACTGAAGTCGGTCTGCAACACCCAGCGGCGAGGCCGCTCGCCGCGGACAAGGAAGCTGTTGTCCCCGGTCCGCACCACCTCGAACCCGGCCTCATCAGCAGCCGGGGGACGCAGCACCCGGCGGGAGGGCTCGGCTGGCACGGCGGCGCGCGCCTGCCGCTCGCGTGCCACCTGGGCGGCCATGGCGAAGACCAGTTCGCGCAGGCCCTCGCGGGTCGCCGCCGAGACCGGGCAGACGGTGAGCCCGCGGGCCGCCAGCTCCGGGCCGACGAGGGCGGCGAGTTCCCTGGCCGCCGGGACATCGATCTTGTTGAGCGCGACGATCCGGGGCCGGCTGGCCAGGGAGACGCCGGTCGCCTCCTGGTAGGCGGACAACTCGGCCTCGATGACCTCCAGATCGCTCACCGGGTCGCGTCCCGGTTCCTCGGTCGCGCAGTCGAGCACGTGCACCAGCACCGAGCAGCGCTCGACGTGCCGGAGGAAGTCGAGGCCCAGGCCCTTGCCCTGGCTGGCACCGGGAATCAGCCCGGGTACGTCGGCCGCCACGAACTGGACGTCGCCGGCTTCGACCACGCCCAGGTTCGGGATGAGGGTGGTGAACGGGTAGCTGGCGATCTTGGGTTTGGCGGCGGACATGGCGGCGATCAGCGATGACTTTCCCGCGTTCGGGAAGCCGATCAGGCCGGCGTCGGCCACGGTCTTGAGTTCGAGCACGAGGTCGCGATGCTCGCCGGGCTCGCCCTTGAGCGCGAAGCCCGGCGCTTTGCGGCGTGGTGAGGCGAGGGCCGCGTTGCCGAGCCCGCCGCGGCCACCCCGCGCGGCCACAAACCTGGTCCCGTCGCCGACGAGATCGGCGAGCACGTCCCCGTCCTGCGTTCTGATTACGGTGCCGTTGGGCACCGACAGCACCAGATCCTGTCCGTCGGCGCCGCTGCGGTTGGACCCGGCGCCGGGCTTGCCGTGCCCGGCCCGGCGATGCGGCCGGCGGTGATAGTCCAGCAGGGTGGCGGAGCTGGGGCTGACCTCGAGGATCACATCACCGCCGCGACCGCCGTTCCCGCCGTCGGGGCCGCCGAGCGGCTTGAACTTCTCCCGGTGGATGGACGCGCAGCCGTGCCCCCCGTCACCCGCCTCGACATGCAGGACGGCCCGATCCGCGAACTCAGCCATCAGGTCGTGTCCCGTGGGCCGCGCCTGCGGCCTGGGTCCCGGCCTATTCGGCCTGCTGGGTTTCGAGCACGCTGACCGAGCGACGCCCGCGCCGGGTGCCGAACTCGACCTTGCCGGTCACCAGAGCGAACAGCGTGTCGTCGCCGCCCCGCCCGACGCCGATGCCCGGGTGGAAGTGCGTGCCGCGTTGCCGGACGATAATCTCGCCCGCGTTGACCTGCTGGCCGCCGAACCGCTTCACACCGAGCCGCTGGGCCGCGGAGTCCCGGCCGTTCCTGCTGGACGACGCGCCCTTTTTGTGTGCCATCTCAGGCCTTCTCTCCTGCCTCGGCCTTGGTGGCCCTGCTGGTCCGGCTGGTCCCGCTCGCCTTGCCAGCCCTGGGAGCCTTCTCGGCGGCCCTGGGAGCCTTCTCGGCGGCGGCCCTGGGAGCCTTCTCGGCGGCGGCCCTGGGAGCCTTCTCGGCGGCGGCCCTGGGAGC
>DASZAD010000074.1:0-11628 GCA_035945415.1 Streptosporangiaceae bacterium | reverse complement strand
GATCCAGGGCCATGGGGCCAGCCCGGCACGCCCCCGCACCACCCCGGCCCGCAACCCAGGCCACCAGAAAACCGGACGAACCAGGCACAGGAACCACCGGACCCTTGACAAGCCGCTTCATATGAGATCGATGGGGACTTTGTATTAATGCAACCATTGAAAGTCCCCATCGATCATGGAACGCGCGGGGGTTCAGTGGCGGAAGCGGGGGTTCAGTGGTGGAAGCGGGGGTTCAATGGCGGAAGCGGGGGTTCAATGGCGGAACAGGATCGCCCAGACCGCCTTGCCCTGCCCGCTGAGCGGGCTCCATCCCCAATGGTCGCTGAGGGAGTGGATTACGTGCAGGCCGCGGCCGCCCTCGTCACAGTCACCCGACTGCTTCAGGGCGGGAGCGCGATTACTCGGGTCCGTGACGACGCACATGAACCCGTCCTCGTCCCGCAGCAGCCACAGCCCGAGCCCGGCGGCCTCCAGCTCAGTAGCGCCGGGGACCGGTGAGCCGATCCCCGCGTGCCGGATGGCGTTAGCCAGCAACTCGTCCACGATCACGGCCGCGTCGTCGGCGAGGTCAGCCAGATCCCACGAGGCCAGCGTGTCCCGGGTGAAGGACCGGGCCTTGCGGGCCTCATCGGGCCGGGGCGACAGCGCATAGCCGACCATGGCGAGCGTGTCCTGCTGGGCACAAGCTAGCGCGAAGGCAGGTGTCATGGTCCGCCCATTATGTCTCTCGCCGCCGTTCCGATGCAATGGCGGATGCACGTTCATTGGTACGTGCACTATAGGTAACAGGCGCGAACGCGAGCAGTGGCTCTGCGAGACAAGCCGGGCAAACCGCGCCAGACCCGTGTATAGAAGATACGGGGGCCCAGTGGAGGGATCATGAACGACGGGGTCGTCAACGAAGTGCGCCACCTCGCGGGGGCTGACCTGCTGCGAGGAGCGGTCTGGCGGAAGAGCCGCCGCAGCAACCCGAGCGGCGACTGCGTGGAGCTTGCCTCCCTGCGCACCGGCCAGATCGCGGTCAGGAACTCCCGTGATCCCGGTGGCGCGCTGCTGGTCTGCGAGCGAGACGAGATCGCTGCGCTCGTCCAGGCCGCCAAACGCGGAGATCTGGACGGCCTGCTGACGTGAGAAGGCCGGGTCATCGATCGCACACTTTCAGTAGCGTGCCAGGCACAGAAAGATTGTTACCGTCGGGTAGCACCTTTCCGCGGCCCTCCAGTGGTGAGAGACTTGGCCAGTTCACCGGCAAGGGGGGAGAGCGGATGATTATGTCACCGGGATTGGTACCGGATCAGGGTAGACGTGAGCTGGCCAACAGCAGGCTCAGCTCCCACCGCGGTGGCCCTACTGTCCTGCGGATGGTGCTTGGAGCCCAGCTGAGGCGCCTGCGTGAGACCAGCGGCATCAGCGCCAGCGACGCGGGCTACGCGATCAGGGCTACGCACTCCAAGATCAGCCGCATGGAGCTCGGACGGGTGAGCTTCCGGGAGCGTGACGTCGCCGACCTGCTCACCATGTACGGGATTACGGATGAGAAGGAGCGGGCGGCCTTCCTGTCGCTGGCCCGCGAGGCCAACGTCCCGGGGTGGTGGCACGACAGCTCCGACATCATGCCGAGCTGGTTCGAGGCTTACCTCGCGCTGGAGGAGGCCGCGTCGATCATCCGCAGCTACCAGGTGCAGTTCGTGCCGGGCCTGCTGCAGACCCCGGAGTACGCCCGCGCCGTCATCCGGCTCGGTTATCAGAGCGTCTCCGACAGCGAGCTCGAGCGACGGGTCGCGCTGCGGCTGAACCGGCAGAAGCTGCTCACCCGCGAGGATCCCCCGCGCTTCTGGATCGTGCTGGACGAAGCGTTGCTGCGCCGCCCGATCGGCGGTCCCGACGTGATGCGCGGCCAGATCGACCGCCTCATAGAGGCCACCAAACTGCCCAATGTCACCGTCCAGGTGATCCCGTTCGTAGCCGGCGGGCACCCGGCCGCCGGAGGCTCGTTCAACATCCTCAGGTTCGCCGAGCCCGATCTGCCCGACATCGTCTACATGGAGCAGCTCACCAGCGCTCTGTACCTGGACCGCCGGGAGGACGTCGACGGCTACCAGGCGGTGATGGAGCGCCTGTGCGTGGAGGCAGAGCCGGTCGAGAACACGGCGCGCGTGCTCAGCGACATCGGCAAGGCACTCTGAGCGGCCGGGATCAGCACGCAAGAAGTAGCCAGGCCGGGCTGTCGGATTCTGCCCTCCGCCGTTCGTCGTACGGGTACGACACGCTCTGCGGAAGGAGAACTGACATGAAGTACGTGATGTTGTTCGTTGGCACTGAGGAGACCGACCACCGGTCCGAGGCCGAGAGCGCAGCCATCACGGAGAAGATCGGAGCCTGGTGGGGAGAGCACGTCGCGGCGGGTCAGATCGTCGGCGGCGAGCAGCTCCAAGGCCCGGAGACGGCCACCACGGTGCGCCACGACCACGGCAGCGTCTCGATCGTAGACGGCCCGTTCATCGAGGCCAAGGAACACATCGGCGGCTACGGCGTGATCGACGTGCCCAACCTCGACGCCGCGCTCGATCTGGCGAAGTCCTGGCCCTGGGGCGGGGTTGTCGAGATCCGGCCCGTGCAGGAGCAGATGGCGTGACCGCCGCCGGGACGCGGCCGGAGGCTGACCGTGACCACGCACGGCGGCGGATCGACGCCACGTTCCGGCATGAGGCGGGCCGCCTGGTCGGCGTGCTGACCCGCTTCCTCGGCGATTTCGACGTCGCCGAGGAAGCGGTGCAGGACGCCCTGGCCGAGGCCGTGGCCCGGTGGCCGGCCGAAGGCGTCCCCGAACGACCCGCGGCCTGGCTGCAGCGCACGGCGCGCAACCGGGCGATAGACCGGCTGCGCCGCGAGGCCAGGGGCCGGGAGAAGCTGGCGATGCTGGCCGCCGGCCCGCTGCGCGAAGGCGGCGCCGTCCCGCCGCCGGAGGCGGACGAGCGGCTGAGCCTGCTGTTCCTGTGCTGTCACCCGGCGCTCGGTGCCGACGCCCAGGTCACGCTCACGCTGCGGGCGGTGGCCGGCCTCACCACGGCGGAGATCGCCAGCGCCTTCCTGACCAGCGAGACCACCATCACGCAGCGGATCACGCGGGCCAAGCGAAAGGTCGCGGCCGCGCGCATCCCCTATCGCGTGCCGGAGGACCAGTTGCCGCAGCGGCTGCCCGCGGTGCTGGCCGTGCTCTACCTGATGTTCAACGAGGGCTACCTGAGCAGCCACGCCGACGAGCCGGCCCGGCGCTGGCTGCAGGAGGAGGCCGAAGAGCTGGCTGAGTTGCTGACCAGGCTCATGCCGCGCGAGCCCGAGCCGCTGGGCCTGCTTGCCCTGATGCGCCTGCACCTGGCCCGGTCTGCGGCCAGGTTCGATGCCGCCGGCGGGATCGTCCGGCTCCGAGACCAGGATCGCTCCCGGTGGGACGCGGCCGCGATCGCCGGGGCGATCCGCCTGCTGCGGCGCGCAGCCGGTCTGGGCAGGCCCGGCCCCTACCAGATCCAGGCGGCCATCGCGGCCGTGCACGCTGAGGCGCCGAGCTGGGAAGTCACCGACTGGCCGCAGATCGTGGCCCTGTATGACCTCTTGCTGCAGCACGAAGACACCCCGGTGGTGCGGCTGAACCGGCTCATCGCGCTGGCGGCGGCTGGCGGCCCGCAGGCGGCCGAGACCGCCCTGGCGCAGGCCGAGCCGCTGCGTGAGGCGCTGGCCGGCTATCACCTGTACCACGCGACCCGGGCGGAGCTGCTGCGTGCCCTGGGCCGCACCGAGGCCGCCGAAGCCGCCGACCGGGAGGCGCTGCGGCTGGCCGCCAGCCCGGCCGAACGTGCGCTGATCAGCTCCCGGCTGGCCGGGACGCGGGCGTGACGGAGTCGGGTGACGCCCTGCGGGTCCTGCTGGCGGCGGCGCGACTTTACCTGTGCACCGGCGCCAGGCAGCGGCAGCAGGACCTGCCCGGCTTCCTTGACGCCGTGCTCGGCGCGGGCGTGGACATCGCCCAACTCCGCGAGAAGGGCCTGGAAGCCAGGCAGGAGATAGCCCATCTGGAGGTGCTGCGGCGCGCCTGCGACCGGCACGGCGCGGGTGTAGAACCAGCCGGGCGGAGGGCCAGCCGGCCAGCGTAAAGGAGCCATCGACCGGGCGGCGGCGGTGAGCGCGGTGCGATGCCCGGCTAGCCTTGGCTCATGCCGCCGTACCGGATTCGCCACGCGCCGACGATCCGCGACCTGCTCTCAGCGGGCGGCCAGTCCTTCTCCTTCGAGTTCATGCCGGCCAAAACCGAGGAGGACGAGCGCAAGCTGTGGCTGGCCATCCGCCAGCTCGAACCGCTCGCACCGACGTTCGTGTCGGTCACCTACGGCGCCGGCGGGTCGACGCGGGACCGCACGATCCGGGTGACGGGGCGGATCGCCGAGGAGACCACGCTGACCCCGGTGGGCCACTTCACCGCGGTCAACCACTCGGTGGCCGAGCTCAGGCAGGTCATCGGCTCCTACGCCGCCGTCGGTGTGCGCAACGTGCTGGCGCTGCGCGGGGACCCTCCCGGCGACCCGAACGGTGAGTGGGTACCGCATCCGCGCGGGCTACGCCACGCTGAGGAGCTGGTCCGCCTGATCAGGACCGCGGGCGACTTCTGCGTCGGCGTGGCGGCGTTTCCCGAGAAGCACCCCAGGTCGCCCGATGCCGGTACTGATGTCGGCTACTTCGTGCGCAAGTGCCAGGCTGGTGCCGACTTCGCGATCACGCAGATGTTCTTCTACCCGGAGGACTACCTCCGGTTCCGTGACCGGGTGGCGGCCAAGGGCTGCCAGGTGCCGGTCATCGCGGGGATCATGCCGGTAACGAGCGTGCGGATGATCGAGCGGGTGGTGTTGCTGTCCAGTGCCAGGTTCCCGCCCGAGTTGGCCGACCGGCTGCGCTCCTGCGGCGATGACCGGGCCGCGGCGCGGGCAGCCGGGGTGGAGTACGCGGCGGGCATGTGCGAGCGGCTGCTCGCCGAAGGCGTCCCCGGCCTGCACTTCTACACCATGAACGGTTCCAGGGCGACCCGGGAGATCTATCAGTACCTCGGGCTGGCCGGCCGGGCGCAGCGCAGCGGCAGCGTGGCGCCCATGACCGCGTAGGGCACATCCGCCCCGCTGAACCGGTAGTTGATGAGCAGGTCGCGGAAGCCCAGGCTGCGGTAGAGCCGCCGGGCCGGAGACTCGCTGTCCATGGTGGAGAGGACGGCGGTGCGCTCGGTGCGGCCTTCGGTCAGCTGGCAGAGCAGCCGCCGGCCGATGCCCTGGCGCTGATGCGTGGGGTGGACGTGCAACTCGGCGACCTCGAAGGAGTCGGCGAGCCACTCGTCGGCGGCCGCGGGTCCCCCGGCGAGGTGCAGGGCCGAGCGCACCATGTCGTGCCACCACTGCCCCCGTGCCCCGTGGAAGCCGTAGCCGAACGCCACGATCCGGCTGGTGGTCCGGGCGCGCAGCGTGCTTTCAGCGCTTCTGCCATCGGGGAGCGCCGTCACCACGAACGCGCGGAACGCCGGATAGCCAGCGTGCGTGGCCATGATCGCGCGCCGGCCCGGGAGTTGGACCGGGGGAACTTGCATCGCCGCCGCATAGACCTCGACAAGCTCTCCGAGATCAGTGCTGAAAGCCGTCGCGTCCAGCTCTTCCAGCTTGAGCGACGGCTCGCGGTGATCGGCGTCAGTCCGCACCTGCGCCAGCCTAGGCCATGCCCGGTCTGGCCCGGCCCCGGCCTGACCTGGTTTTGTCGGACCTATCCGTTACTTTCGAACTCAGGTACAGATTCGCTGGACGTTGAGGCGAATTTGTGTTCGAATAGATGTCAGGCGGAGCCGCCGGACCGGTCCGAAGACCCCTCCCCGGGGATGGACCGGACCGGCGTGGCCAGGCGGGCGACGGGAGCATCCCCGCCTGGCCACGGCTTCCCCCCGGCAAAGGAGGTGGCGATGAACACGGTCCCAGGACCCGCGACCCGGTCGCGGGTCAGGGTCGCGCCCTCGGCTATGGCCCTACTCGAGTCCGCCAGGCAGGGGCTCACGGATGCCGAAGACCAGCCGGACCCGGGTGGTAAGTACGTGGCCGCTCACCTGGCTGCGCTGCGGGCGGCGGCGGCGGTGGTGACCGTGAAGGCCGAGCCCGTCACGGGAAGGCGGCGCCGGGCGCCGCGCAGCGTGTGGGAGCTGCTTCCCCGAGTGGAGCCCGCGCTGGCTGAGTGGGCGGCGTTCTTCGCCGCGGGGGCGGGGAAGCGGGCCGCTGCCGAGGCAGGGCTCTCCCGGGCGGTCAGCGCGAGCGAGGCCGACGATCTGCTGCGGGACGCGGAGACGTTCCTGTCCCTGGCTGAGGAGGTGCTGGGAGTCCAGAACACGCCCTTGCTCCCGCTGCGCTCAGCGTAGAAGGGGAGCGGCGGCCGAGGCGGCTCAGGCTGCTCGCTGATCTCGATCAGCTTCGCCGATGGCCCGCAATACTGGCCCGGGGGGCCGAGCCCCCCGGAGCCCCCACGCAGCGGGTTGCCCGCGTCGACTCTCGCCGTTGCTCGCCGTTGCTCGCCGTTGCTCGCCGTTGACCCGAGCCGAGTCCCCCGGAGCCCCCACGCGGTGGGTTACCCGCGTTGACTCGCCGTTGCTCGCCGTTGGTCCGGGGCTGAGGCCTCGGAGCCCTCGGGGTGTGGGTGGCCGTGATCGGGTGGCCCGGGAGGGGACGACGACCCCGGAGAACCGGTACCGGGTTCGTCCCGCGACAGGGTAGGCCGATCCGGGGACGCAACTCAGCGAGGAGAGCTGCGTCCCAGAGAGGAGGTTGGATTCAGTTGGATGAGCGGGTCCGGTCTAGAAGGCCTCGACCGCGCTGCGGGCGTCGGAATCAAGCACTCCCCAGCCGATCAGTTCCTCGGTCAAGTCGACGGGCGACTTGTCGTAGATGACGGCGAGCGAGCGGAGGTCTTCCTGCCGGATGGACAGCACGCGGCCGTTGTAGTCCCCGCGCTGGCTCTGGATGGTCGCGACGTAACGGGCCAGGGGACCGGCCTGCTCCTTGGGAAGCTGGCCCATCCGCTCCAGGTCGATGACCAGCTTCGGCGTCGGCGCGAGCGGGGTAGGAGCAGCATCGCCGGGCAGCAGCTCGGACACCGGGACGCCGTAGAACTCTGCGAGCTCGGCCAGCTTCTGCACGGTCACCGAACGGTCACCGCGCTCATAGGAGCCCACGACGACGGCCTTCCACCGGCCCCGGGACTTCTCCTCGACTCCGTGGAGCGAGAGTCCTTGTTGCGTGCGGATGGCGCGGAGTCTCGCGCCGAGGGTCTTGGCGTACTCAGATGGCATGGTGTCTGGGCCCCCAGAATGAGTAATGGTTACGGACAGTGACGGTAAGCCGCGTTGGCGTCCAGGTCAAGTCGAATGCCAAAAAGTGGTTCAAGTTGCTGGATCTAGGCTGCCGCCGGGGTGGCGGCCAGGAGCATGGTCATGATCCTGATACCGTTACCGGGACAGACGTCCTTTAAGGCCCGTCCGGTGAGGCGGGAAAGGAGGTCCAGATGAAGCGTGCTGGTCTGCCCGAGTTCAGTGATACCGGGCCGGATGACGCTCTGCAGAAGGCGGTCCTGGACCAGGCCGATATCGGCCGGGCGGTGACCCGGATCGCCCACGAGATCCTGGAACGGTCCAAGGGCGCGCACGATGTCGTCCTGCTCGGCATTCCCACCCGCGGCGTGCCGCTGGCCAGACGCCTGGCCAGCTGCATCGAGCAGGTCGAGGGCCGGACCGTGCCCACAGGCTCGATCGACATCACGATGTACCGCGATGACCTGCGGCTGCGCCCCACCCGGGCGCTGGGACCCACCGATCTTCCCCCGGCGGGCATCGAAGGCAAGACCGTCGTGCTGGTGGATGACGTCCTCTACTCGGGCCGCACGGTGCGGGCCGCGCTGGACGCGATCAGCGACCTGGGCCGGCCGCGTGCGGTCCGGCTCGCCGTGCTGGTGGACCGCGGGCACAGGGAACTGCCGATCAGGGCCGACTACGTGGGCAAAAACCTGCCCACCTCGCTGCGCGAGGTGGTGCGGGTGCTGCTCACCGAGACCGACGGCCGGGACGTCGTGCTCCTCGCCGAGCCCTCGCCCAGCAGGGAGGCCAGCGCATGAGCAGGCATCTGATCTCCGCCGCCGACCTGAGCCGGGACGAGGCGCTGCTCGTCCTGGACACGGCCGATGAGCTGGCCCAGCTGGCCGACCGGCCGATCAAGAAGCTGCCCACGCTGCGCGGCCGGACCGTGGTCAACCTGTTCTTCGAGGACTCGACTCGCACCCGGATCTCGTTCGAGGCGGCCGCCAAGCGGCTGTCGGCCGATGTGATCAATTTCTCGGCCAAGGGTTCGAGTGTGGCCAAGGGGGAGAGCCTGAAGGACACCGCGCTCACCCTGGAGGCGATGGGCGCGGACGCCGTCGTGGTCAGGCACAGCGCGGCGGGCGCGCCGCACCGGCTGGCCCGCTGGGTGCGCGGCAGCGTGGTGAACGCCGGCGATGGCGCGCACGAACATCCGACGCAGGCGCTGCTGGACGCGTTCACGATGCGGCGCAGGCTCGGCGGACGGGGGACCGCGGCGGACCAGGCCGGTACCTCGGCTCGCGCCGGGCAGGGCCTGGACGGGATGCGGGTTACGATCGTCGGCGACATCCTGCACAGCCGGGTGGCCAGGTCCAATGTGCTGCTACTCAGCACGCTCGGTGCCGAGGTGACGCTGGTCGCGCCGCCCACCCTGTTCCCGGTGGAGGTGAGCGGCTGGCCGTGCGCCACCGGCTATGACCTGGACGCGGCGCTGCCCAAGAGCGACGTGGTGATGATGCTGCGCGTGCAGCGGGAGCGGATGAACGCCGCCTACTTCCCCAGCGAGCGCGAGTACAGCCGCCGGTACGGGCTGGACGCCGCCCGGATGGCGCTGCTGCCCGAGCACGCGCTGGTGATGCACCCGGGCCCGATGAACCGGGGGGTGGAGATCGCCGCCGAGGTGGCCGACCATCCCCGGTCCACCATCACCGAGCAGGTCGCCAACGGTGTGACGGTCCGGATGGCCGTCCTCTACCTGTTGCTCGGCGGCCTCGATCCCGGCGTCGCGGCCACGGCGGGAGCGGGCTCGTGACCGGCTGGCTGATTACCGGGGCACGGCCGCTCGGCGGCGACCCGGCCGACATCCTGATCCGCGACGGCGCTGTGGCCGGCATCGGCCAGCACCTGACCGCCGGCGGGGCCGCGGTCATCGACGCCGGCGGCCTGATCGCGCTGCCGGGCTTGGTGGACCTGCATACCCACCTGCGCGAGCCGGGCCGGGAGGATGCCGAGACGGTCGAGACCGGCACCAGGGCGGCCGCGCTGGGCGGGTTCACCGCCGTGCACGCGATGGCCAACACCGACCCGGTGGCCGACACCGCCGGCGTGGTGGAGCAGGTCTGGCGGCTGGGCCGTCAGGCCGGCCACTGCGACGTTCAGCCGGTGGGCGCCGTCACCATCGGTCTGGCCGGGACCAGGCTGGCCGAGCTGGGCGCGATGGCCGACTCGGCCGCCCGGGTCCGGGTGTTCTCCGACGACGGCCACTGTGTGTCCGACGCACGGCTGATGCGCCGGGCGCTGGAGTACGTCAAAGCGTTCGACGGCGTGATCGCCCAGCACGCGCAGGAGCCGCAGCTCACCGAAGGCGCCCAGCTCAACGAAGGCGCCGTCTCCGGCAGGCTGGGCTTGACCGGATGGCCGGCGGCGGCCGAGGAGTCGATCATCGCCCGGGACTGCCTGCTCGCCGCGCACGTGGACTCTGCGCTGCATGTCTGCCACGTCTCCACCGCGGGCTCGGTGGAGATCATCCGGTGGGCGAAGTCCAAGGGCTGGCGGGTGACCGCTGAGGTGACGCCGCACCACCTGCTGCTCACCGACGACCTGGCCGAGGGCTATGACCCGGTGTACAAGGTGAACCCGCCGCTGCGCACGGCGGCCGACACCGGCGCGCTCCGCGCGGGCCTGGCCGATGGGACGATCGACTGCGTGGCCACCGACCACGCCCCGCACCCGCTGGAGGACAAGGAGACCGAGTGGGAGAGCGCGGCGTTCGGGATGACCGGCCTGGAGACGGCGCTGCGGGTGGTGCAGCACGTGATGGTGGAGCCGGGCCTGCTGGATTGGGCGGGGGTGGCCGACCGGATGTCGGTGCGCCCCGCCAGGATCGGCGCGCTTACCGGCCACGGTCACCGGCTGTCTCCGGGCGTCCCGGCCAGCCTGGTGCTTTATGACCCGGCGCCGCGCGAGGCGGTGGACCCGGCCAGCCACGCCTCCAAGAGCCGCAACAGCCCGTTCGCCGGGCTGGTGCTGCCGGGCCGGGTGGTGGCCACGTTCCTGCGCGGCGAACCCACCGTGCTGGATGGGAAGCTGGCCTGATGGACAGCACGGTCGACCGCCCGGCCATCCTGGTGCTCGAGGACGGCCGGGCGTTCGGCGGCCAGGCGTTCGGCGCGGGCACCGAGACCTTTGGGGAGATGGTCTTCAACACCGGCATGACCGGCTATCAGGAGGCGCTTACCGACCCTTCGTACTGCCGTCAGATCGTGGCCATGACCGCGCCGCACATCGGCAACACCGGCATGAACGACGAAGACCCGGAGTCCCGCGCGATCTGGGTGAGCGGTTACGTGGTCCGCGAGCTGGCCCGGATCACTTCGAGCTGGCGGTCCCGCCGCAGCCTGCACGACGAGCTGGCCGGGCGTGGCATCACCGGCATCGCGATCAGCGGCACCAGGGCTCTGACCCGCCACCTGCGCGAGCGTGGCGCCATGCGCGCGGCGATCAGCACGGCGACGACCGATCCGCGCGAACTGCTGCCCCGGGTGCTGGAGAGCCCCGGCATGGCTGGCGCCGACCTGGCCCGGGTGGTCAGCACGCCCGAGCCGTACACGGTCAGCCCGCCGGACGGGACCGTTGTGCGCTACCGGGTCACCGCGGTCGACCTGGGGATCAAGACCTCTACGCCCCGGCAGATGGCGCAGCGGGGCTGCGAGGTCCGGGTGCTGCCCGCCGACGCCACCGCCAGCCAGATCCTGGCCACCGGGCCGGACGGGGTCTTCTACTCCAACGGGCCGGGCGACCCGGCGGCCGCCACGTACGCGGTGGACTCGATGGCCGGCGTGCTGGCCGCCGGGGTGCCGGTCTTCGGCATCTGCCTGGGCAGCCAGATCCTGGGCCGCGCGCTCGGCCTGGACACCTACAAGCTGCGGTTCGGCCACCGCGGCGTCAACCAGCCCGTGCTCGATCTGCGCACCGGGCGGGTGCAGATCACCAGCCACAACCACGGCTTCGCGGTGCGGCCCCCGGGAGGCGGGAGCGGCGGGGGCTTCGCGGCGGCCCCGGCGGGCACCGCGTGGCCGCCGCCGCGTGAGCCGGTGCCGTTCGAGACTCCTTACGGCGCAGGGTTGATCACCCACCTGAACCTCAACGACGGCGTGGTCGAGGGCCTGCGGCTGACCAGCGCCCCAGCGTTCGCGGTCCAATACCACCCCGAGGCGGCGCCCGGCCCGCACGACGCACGCGGCCTGTTCGACGAGTTCTGCGCGCTG
>DASZAD010000073.1:0-9071 GCA_035945415.1 Streptosporangiaceae bacterium | reverse complement strand
GAGGAAGGCGTGGATGCTCTCCTGGGCTTCGTCGCTGGCGAACAGCCGGGCCGACAGCGCGGTCAGGGCCGGGGAGTCCTTTTCCAGGCGCTGCCGGCGCGCGGCGGTGAGCAGCTTCTTGGTCTCTGCCGAGCCCTGGGGCGAGGTCTGCCGGATCTGGTCCAGCAATCCGGCGATCACCTGGTCCAAGTCGTCGGCGAGGGTCGCGATGGTGATCAGCCCGAGTGCTGCCGCGGTTTCGGCGTCGAACGTCTCGCCGGTCAGGTAGTACCTGGACGCGCCGCGCGACGGCATGAGGTCCAGCGTGGTCAGCGAGATGATCGCGGGCGCGAGGCCCAGCCTGGCCTCAGTGAATGCGAACGACGCGGCCTGCGAGGCGACCGCCAGGTCACACGCGCCAACGATGCCCATGCCGCCCGCCCGCACGTGCCCGCCGATCTTGGCGATCACCGGCTTGTCCATCTCCACGATCGCGGTCATCACCGCCATCATCGCGGTGGTGGCGCCCGTGCCGGGCTGGCCGCTGCCCGCCTCGGCCAAGTCCGCGCCGGAGCAGAAGACCCGGCCGGTGTGGGTCAGCACGACGGCGCGGACTTCAGGGTCATGGGCGGCTTCTTGCAGGCGGTCGCTGAGTTCGGTCACCAGCGCGCGGGAGAGGGCGTTCCGGTTTTCCGAGGAGTCAAGGGTGGCGGTGGCGATCCGATCGCCGACGTCGTACCGAACCAGTGAGGTCACCCGAGCGAGCGTAGCGGGCGTCGGGCGTGTCCTAGCCCTCCCCGGGCACCGCCATCTCGCCCAGCCGGGACCAGTTGTCCTGCGGGACCTCGAAGTTCACGATCTTCGGCGTCTCCACCAGGTGCGGTGGCAGGTCCTGCTGCGCCTTCTTGAAATGATCCGACTGGACGTGCGCGGCCCCGGCTTCCCCGTCGCGGAACGCCTCGACCAGGACGTACTCGGCCGGGTCGGCCACGCTCCGGGACCAGTCGAACCACAGGCAGCCGGGCTCCGCGCGGCACGCCCGGGTGAACTCGGCGGTGATCTCCGGCCACCGGTCGGCATGCTCGGGACGGACCCGGAACTTGGCCGTGATGAAGATCATGGGCTCTCCCGTCGGATCGTGCGGCTACTCGCTGCCGATGTTAGACCGCCGTCCCCCCGGCCGCCCCGCCTCAGCGCGCGCCTACCGAGCGATTCGCCGGGCCGCGTGCAAACAGGTGTTCGTCGAAAGGCTGTCGATCCGCTCACGCACGAATTGCGGGTCGCGCTGGCATTGGGTGCTGGCCGGGTCGGCGGCAGCCAGCCGATCGCGGGTGTCGAGGCTGGCCCGGCGAGTTAGACGCCAACACCGGGTTACCCACCGTACCGTTCCCGCCACGAGAACTCGGCGAGATGAATGCTGTACAGGCGTTCCGCTGTCGCGCGGAACGCCTCGGCTCGTAGGGCCTACCCCGGTGGGTTACTGCGTCGTCAGGCCGAGTGCCTCCGGATGGGCCTGGCGGTAGTGCTCGGTCAGCACCTCGCTGGCCTTACCGGGGCGGTGTGCCATCGTGCGCTTGCAGATCTGACAGCGTACGACCGGCAGACGTGAAACCGTCACGGGGAAACGGCGTGAACTTGAAGCGCTCATCACCATTTATTATGCCACCTCTGCGGACTCGTGGGCACCGAACCGGCGATCACTCGCAGCCCGTGCGAATGGACCATGGAATAGGTCTACCGCCCCTGCAGCACCGACAGGATGTTCCCGGCCGGGTCCCGGAACCAGGCGATATATGGACCTCCGCCCCGGCTGATCCCCTTTTCGTCCTGGGCCTGGCCGTCGTAGCGCTCGAAGGTCACTCCGCGCGCGGTGAGCTCGTCCACCGCCTGGTCAATGTCATCGACAGGAAAATTGAGGATCGTGTAGGTAGCGGGGGTGTGGTCCTGCTTGGGGTAGACGAGCGTGTCCCGGCCGCCGGCCAGGTGCAACGTCATCAGGCCGTTCTGTTCCGAGATCTCGATGCCCAGGGTGCCGCCGTAGAACTCGCGCGCCTTCGCCACATCGTCCACGGCGAAGCCGCTAAAGGCCTTGGTGTTCGCGAACATGACTTCGCGCTCCTTTCGATTGAGAGTCACACAGGTACAGACTGACGTCAGCCACGGGATTAATCGTGACAGGCCGAAGCCACGCGGTCACGTTCATGGGAGGGTTCACCCGCATGCGCCATGTGTGCCGGCGGCCATTCATCGGGTGGTCGGCCGACGGCCAATGAACAGTTCGCGGGGCGGTCGGTCTTCGGTGGTTTCCTCGGTCACGGCGCGCGCCTCGAATCCAGTCTCAGCCAGCAGTGTGAGCCAGGTGTCACGGCTGAACAAGCCTAGCCGGTGCGCCTCGTGCACCACTTGAACGCTGCCATCGACCTCGCGCAGCACGTACACATAGTCGGTGAGCGTCCAGGTGTCGCCGGGATCAGGATCCCGGGACCATTCCAGGAAGCGCGCGCCGCGGCCGTCGCTGCCGTCACCGCCGCCGCAGCCGGTGCCGGCCTCGAACGTCTCGACGATGTGGTCGGGGACGAACACGGCCACCCCGCCGGGCCGGCAGTGCGCGAAGGCGGTCGCCATGACCTGCCCGAGGTCTGCCTCGCTGGTCATGTAGTCGACGGCGTCGTGAACCAGGACCGCGTCGAACGTGCGGCCCAGCCGGATCGTTCGCATGTCACCCAGGACATGCTGGCAGCCCGGGTTGAGCCGCCGCGACACCTCCAGCATGGCGGCGGACAGGTCGACGAGGGTCAGGTCAAAGCGGTCGGTCAGGTGGCTGGCGTTGCTTCCTCCTCCGCTACCCAGATCGAGCACCTCGCGCACCGGCCCAGCGGCCAGGGCGAACAGCCTGGCCACGAAGGCGGCCTCCTCCGCGTACTCCTGCGGCGGCGAGATGAGCGGCCACCACTCCGCCAGATCCTGGTAGAGGCGATATTCCACGGCTTTATTGTGACGAACGTAAGGCCGTAACTCGTAGCTCTTTGGGTGCCAGTGCTTCCCGGTGCGCCTCCGGCGCGACGGAGCGGGGGGCACACCGCAGCGTAAAGAAACATGGCTGTCACAGACGAGAGGGGTGCCTCGTCTCAGAGTGCGGACCGGTCCGCGGGGGACCGGGGAAGGGAGCCAGCTATGCGAGTCTTCGTCGCGGGAGCGGCCGGCGCGATCGGCCGGCACCTGCTGCCGCAGCTCGTCGCGCGGGGGCATGAGGTGACCGCCTCGACCAGGAGCCCGGCCAAGACCGGCCGGCTGCGCGAGCTGGGCGCCGAGCCGGTGGTGGTCGACGGCCTCGACGCCATGGCCGTGGGCGAGGCGGTGGCCAGAGCCGAGCCCGAGGTGGTCATCCACCAGATGACCGCGCTGGCCGGAGCGAACAGCCTGCGCCAGTTCGACCGGACGTTCGCCGTCACCAACCGGCTGCGCACCACCGGCACCGACAACCTGCTCGCCGCGGCGGCCGCGGCCGGGGCCAGGCGGTTCATCGCGCAGAGCTACACGGGCTGGACGAACGCTCGCGAGGGCGATCTCGTGAAGACCGAAGACGACCCGCTCGACCCGAGCCCGCCGGCCGCGCAGCGGCAGAGCCTGGACGCCATCGCCTACCTGGAGCGGGTGGTGCCCGCCTCCCCGTCCATGGAGGGGATCGTGCTGCGGTATGGACCGTTCTACGGGCCGGGCGCCTCGGATGAGCTCGTCGCCATGATCCGCAGGCGGAAGCTCCCTATCGTCGGACGGGGGATCGGCATCTGGTCGTTCGTTCACATTTACGATGCCGCGGCAGCGACTGTCTGCGCGCTGGAGCGCGGCGCGCCGGGCCTGTACAACATCGTTGATGACGAGCCGGTGGCCGTGGCTGACTGGCTGCCGTACCTGGCCCGGGCGGTGGGTGCGAAGCCGCCCTACCGGGTGCCGGTGTGGCTCGGCCGGCTAGCGGCCGGTGAGGTGGGAGTGTCCGTGATGACGCAGATCCGTGGTTCGTCGAACGCCAAGGCGAAGCGGGAGCTCGGCTGGTGGCCGGCTTGGCCAAGCTGGCGGCACGGCTTCCTGGA
This sequence comes from Streptosporangiaceae bacterium, assembly GCA_035945415.1. Lineage (GTDB taxonomy): Bacteria > Actinomycetota > Actinomycetes > Streptosporangiales > Streptosporangiaceae > PALSA-505. The sequence continues at coordinate 5,001 of DASZAD010000073.1, read as the reverse complement.
GGGGCTGACCGCCGGCGCCCCGCTGCGGGCCGGTCGCTAGCCGGGACCATGAGCACCGCCGAGATCTACGAGCCGCTGCGACCGCTGTTGTTCTCGATCGCGTACCGGATGCTGGGCTCGGTGAGCGACGCCGAGGACATCGTGCAGGAAGCCTTCCTGCGCTACCACGGCGCGGCGGCCGGGCCGGACGGGATCGACTCGCCGAAGGCGTTCCTGTCCGCGGTGACCACCCGGTTGTGCATCGATCACCTGCGGTCGGCACGAGTGCGGCGGGAGGCATACGTGGGGGAGTGGCTGCCCGAGCCGTTGCTGACCGGCACCGGGCTCACCGGCACCGGGCTCACCGGCACCGGGCTCACCGGCTCCGGCGCTCCGGATCCGGCCGGATTGGTGGAGCAGGCGGACTCGTTGTCCATGGCGTTCTTGTTGCTGCTGGAGCGGCTGAGCCCGGTTGAACGGGCCGTGTTCCTGCTGCACGAGGTGTTCAGCTACGACTACGGCGAGATCGCCGCGATCGTCGGCAAGAGCGAGGACAACTGCCGTCAGCTGGCGCTGCGCGCCCGCCGTCACATCGCCGGGCACCGGCCCAGATTCGAGGCGTCCCGCCGCAAGCGGGAGGAGCTGGCCAGCCGGTTCTTCCGCGCGGTCGGCGACGGAGACATGCGGGACCTGGTCTCGATGCTCGCCGAGGACGTCGTGGTCCACGGCGACAGCGGCGGGGCGAGCCCGTCGTGGCCACGCCCGATCATCGGCCGCGACCGGGCGGGACGACTGCTGCTCAGCCTCGGCGGGCCGATCCGGCAGCTCGGGATCACCATCCGGCAGGCCGAGATCAACGGCCAGCCGGGAGCCCTGTTCCTCGACCCGGACGGCAACCTGATCAACGTGTTCGTGCTCGACATCGCCGACGGACAGGTGCAGACCATCCGGTCGGTGATCAACCCGGACAAGCTCCACCACTTCGGCCCGCTCGCCGACATCCCCACGCTGCGCCGTCAGCTCCGCCCGCCCGGCGGGGGCTGAGGCAAGACGCCGGGGGCTGAGGCAAGACGCCGGGCGTTGAGGCAAGACGCCAGGCGTTGAGGCAAGACGCCGGGGGCTGAGGCAAGACGCCGGGCGCTGAGGCAAGACGCCGGGCGCTGAGGCAAGACGCCGGGCGCTGAGGCAAGACGCCGGGCGCTGCCGGTGGCCGGCGTCTGCGAGGCCGCATAGATTCGCGGCATGAGCGAGAGGCTGGCCCTGTTCCCGCTGGGCACCGTGCTGTATCCGGGGCTGCTGCTGCCGTTGTACATCTTCGAGGACCGGTACAGGCAGCTGGTCCGGGACCTGATGGCCGGGCCCGAGCCGAGGCGGTTCGGGATCATCGCGATCAGGAAGGGCCGGGAGACCGGCGTGGACGGGGTGTCCGCGCTCTATGAGATCGGCTGCACGGCGACGTTGCGGCGGGTGTCGGAACGCGAGGACGGCACGTTCGACCTCGTGGTCGTGGGCGGCGACCGCTTCCGGCTCGGGCGGCTCGATCACTCGCGGCCATACCCGCAGGGCGAGGTCGAACTGCTGGCCGAGGACACCGGGGAGGAGTCAGCGGCGGCGCTGGCGGCCGGAGCGGTGCTGGCGGCGTTCCGCGCCTATCTGGACGCGCTGGCCGCCCGCGGGGTCAGCCAGCGGATCGCCCCCGACCTGCCGGACGAGCCGGTCCTGCTGTCCTATGTGGTGGCCGCCGCGATGGTGATCGATCTCCCGCACCGGCAGGCCCTGCTGGTCGAGCCGGACGCGCGGCGACGGCTTGAGGCCGAGCGCGCGTTGCTGGGCCGGGAGACCGCGATGCTGCGGGCGCTCACCTCCATGCCAGCGCCCGATCTCAGGTCCTCCCCGCCCAGCCCGAACTAGCCAGTCCGAACTAATCAGTCCGAACTAATCAGTCCGAACTAATCAGTCCGAACTAATCAGTCCGAACGAGGGTACCTAGGCGGCGGGGGCGGGGCGTGGGGGGCGGATCCCGCCTCCGCCGCCGCGCTGATTTCCGCCGGCGTCAGGAGGCGTTCGACGCGGAGATCACGGGCATGGCGCTCGGAGATTGTCGGCCTGATGAGCGGGGTGACCTGGCTTCGGACGAACATGCCGAGCACGGCGGTCACGATCCCGATCACCGCCCCGGTCTCGGCGTTGGTCCAGGTCCACCACTGGAAGGCGATGCCCAGCGCGATAAACGCCGTGATCAGGACCTGGGTCGCGGCCGATTCCTGCCGGACCCACGTCTCGACGGTCGTCCAGATTTTTCTAGTCATAGACTCACCGCCCTGGGAATGCAGCGGCCTGGTGGTTGTCCCGGCCATCACAGAACCTTTGCCATGTTGCGCCGCATGTTTCATGATCCCAAAGGACGCAGGTTTTGTCCGGAACTCACGAAATCTCGCGCGCTCGTGCGCGGCTACGCTCCGTGCGCAGCTAGTTGTGCATGATTCCGGTGTGATGGCAGAAGTGGACCTGGGCACCCGCCACCGACCGGATCCGGCGCAGTGAGTCGCGCCAGGCCGCGAGGTCGTTCGCCTGGCCTACCGGCAGCCGGTCTGGCGGTGGCTCGGCGTACTGGCGCGGGGTGTAGGCGGCGTCTCCGATCAGCAGGTCCGGCTGGCCGTCGTGGCCAGAGACCAGCACGCACTGGTGACCCACGGTGTGCCCGGGCGTCGCGATCACCGACACGCCGGGCAGCACCTCGGTGTCCCCGTCCAGCAACTCGAACCTGGCGTTCATGAAGCCGAACCAGTCGTACAACTCACGTGACTCGCGCCGGGACCGCTCCAGTTCCGCTCGCTGCACATAGAACGGGGCGTGACCAAACACGGCGTTCTGGCCGCAATGGTCGAAGTGCAGGTGCGTGTTGATCACCAGGCTGATGTCGGCGGGCGCCAGGTCCAGTTCGACCAGCGCGTCCGCGACCGAGCGGTTGACCACGCGCCAGTCGTTCAGGACCTCGTCCGGCCCGCCTACCCCCGTGTCCACGATGACCGCCCCCGAGGGGTGAGTGATCACGAAGCCGTGCACCGGCCAGCGCCTCCCGTCGATGCCCTGCAGGCTCGCCAGATGCAACCGCTTGACTTCAAGCGACATGGATAGCCACCTTCGCCGCCGTCCTGGGTCAGCATCGTAGCCGCAGTCAGCCGACCCTCCGCGGACGACCCCGTGAGCGTCCGGCGCGCGGTCGACGGATGGTCCGCCGGGCGGCCGGGCGGAGCCGGTGAGTTCCGGAGGGAAGGTCGTAGGTAGTTTGGCAGTTATGACGGCGAGAGCGTGTGGATGTTCGGGGGTGCCGAAGTGACCACAGATTCCTACGCGGCGGCGACGGATCTGATCGCGCGTTCGGCGGCGGCCTACGTCGCTGGCATACCGGAGCATCCGGTGGACGAGGGGCTCTTCGGGCCGGACAGCGTGGCCTGGCGGGTGAGCACCGATCTGAGCAGCCCGGTCGCCGGGCTGCGCGCCCTCATGGTGCAGGCGCTGCACCCCCTGGCTATGGCCGGGGTGGACCAGCACAGCGACTGGCGGCAGGACCCGGTCGGCAGGCTGGCCGCCACCTCGGCCTACCTCGCCACGATCACCTTCGGGGAGCGTTCGGCGGCGGAGCGGGCCGCTCGCCGGGTGCGTACCATCCACAGCCATGTCTTCGGTGTGGACCCGGTCACCGGCGGGGAGTACCGCGCAGACGACCCCTCGTTGCTGCTCTGGGTGCACGCCGCCCTGGTCGATTCCGCCATCGCCGGCTGCCGTCTGCTCGGCACGCCGCTGCCGGCGGCCGAGGCCGACCGGTACGTCGATGAGATGGTGGTCGCCGCCGGTCTCGTCGGGGTCCCCCGGTCGATGGTCCCGTCCGACGCGGCTGGGCTTGAGGCGTACCTGGAATCGGTCCGGCCCGAGTTGCGTTGCACCCCGGCCGCCAGAGAGTCGATGAACTACCTGCTCAGCCCGCCCGGCCTGGACGAAGACGTTGCCGAGATCTGGCAGGATATCCGCGACGGCGCGGTCGCCGCGCTGCCGGACTGGGCCCGGCAGATGTACGGCTACTCCTCGCCTGAGCTGACCTCGGAACGGCGCGGCGAGATCCGCCAGGCCATCGGCGTCCTCGACGCGGTGTTCCTGGGCGAGCCCGGCGTGCTGGAGGCGCGGCATCGGATCGCCCTGCGGATGCGCAACGCGCGGCGCTGATGAAGAAGCTCTATGCCGGTCTCGCGATCGGCGGTGCCATCGCGGCCGCGGCCCTGGCGCGCCGCCGGCTCGGGAGGCCAGGCCGTGGCGGGCGGGACTTGGTGGTAGTTCTCCCTGGCGCGCCTCCGGCGCGACAGAGCGGCGATCCGCGCCGCCGAAGCTCCGCCCGCTACGGCCTACGCATGGTTCGCGGCAGGAAAGCGCTTCAGCTCCTCGCCCGTGGCGGCGCCCGGTACGCGGCCAGCGCGCCGAAGCTGTTCGCCGCCGCCGGGGAGAACCGCCAGCAGTTGCGGAACGAGCTGGCCCTGCAGACCGCCGAAGACGTCGCCACCACGCTCGGGGCGATGAAAGGCGTGCTGATGAAGATCGGCCAGATGGCGAGCTACGTCGATGACGGGCTGGCACCGCCGGTCCGCCGGACGCTCAGCAGGCTGCAGGACAGCGTTCCGCCCATGAGCCCGGAGCTCGCGGCGCGCGTTATTGAAGAAGATCTCGGACATTCCCCGGAACGCGTCTTCGCACGCTGGGATCCCGAGCCGATCGCGGCGGCGTCGATCGGGCAGGTACACCGGGCGATCACCCGGGACGGGCGCGCGGCGGCGGTGAAGGTGCAGTACCCGGGCATCGCCGAGACCATGGCCGCGGACCTGGACAACGTGTCGCTGCTCCGGCGGATGCTGCGCATCACCGCGCCCAGCCAGGACGTGGACGCGCTGCTGGCCGAGTTGCGCGAGCGCGTACTTGAAGAGCTGGACTACCGGCGCGAAGCGGACAACCAGCGGCTGCTGGGCGCGTACT
>DASZAD010000072.1:0-2350 GCA_035945415.1 Streptosporangiaceae bacterium | reverse complement strand
GGACGCGCGCGGCTAGCAGGGCGAGCAGCGGCAGCCAGCCCATCGAGTAGTGCGCGGCCGGGCGCAGCCTGCCCCGGTAGTGGTGCGCCAGGAACTCCGCCTTGTAAGTGGCCATGTCCACCTCGACCGGGCACTCCTTGCGGCAGCCCTTGCAGGCCAGGCACAGGTCGAGAGCGTCGCGCACCTCGGCGGAACGCCAGCCGGTGGTGACGACCTCGCCGCGGACCATCTCCATGAGCAGCCGGGCGCGGCCCCGGGTGGAGTCCTCCTCCTCCCTGGTGACCCGGTAGCTGGGGCACATCACGCCGCCCTCGTCGCCCCGGCACTTGCCGACGCCCACGCACCGGGAGGCGGCGGCGGAGAACCTGCCAGCCTCTCGCGGGTAGCGGAAGAACGTGTCCGGCTCAGGAGGGAACCAGCCGCGCAGGGTGAGATGGTCATCCAGCCGCCGCGGCCGCACGATCCTGCCGGGGTTCATCCGGTTCCCCGGGTCGAACGCCGCCTTCATCTCGCCCATGGCCCGCATCAGCTCGGGCCCGAACATCTTCGGCAGCAACTCGCCGCGCGACTGGCCGTCGCCGTGCTCGCCGGACAGCGAGCCGCCGTAGGACACCACCAGGTCGGCGGACTGCTCCGCGAACGACCGGTAGGCCGCGATGCCGTCGGCGGTCCGCAGCTCGAAGGGAATGCGGGTGTGCACGCAGCCGTGCCCGAAGTGCCCGTACAGCGAGGCGCCCTCGTAGTCGTACCGGTGCAGCAGGCGGCGGAAGTCCCGCAGGTACTCGCCCAGCCGCTCGGGCGGGACCGCCGCGTCCTCCCAGCCCTCGTGGGTCTCGTGCTGGTCCGGCGGGTAGGCCGTGGCGCCCAGGCCCAGCTCGCGGACCTTCCAGAGATTGTCCTCGACCGAGGGATCGTCCAGGTAGGCGACGTGCGGCCGCGTGTGGTCGCCATCGGACATCAGCTCCTCGACGAGCGCATGCCCCTTGGCCTCCACCTCCTCCTGGCTGTCCCCGCCGAACTGGATCATCAGCCAGCCGGATCCTTCTGGCAGCTTGTCCAGCGCCTCCCCGCCCAGGTGCTCCTCGCGCTCCAGCGAGATCAGCCTGTCGTCCAGCCCCTCGACGGCCAGCGGGCCGTGCCGGACGACCAGCGGCACCACGTCGGCCGCCTCGGCGACGTCCGGGTAGCCGACTACCACCAGCGACCGGCAGCGGGGGATCTCGACCAGGTCAATCTCCGCGTGCAACACGGTGACCAGCGTGCCTTCGCTGCCGGTCAAGGCCCGGGCGATGTTGAATCCCTTCTCCGGCAGCAGGTAGTCCAGGTTGTAGCCGGATACGCGGCGCGGGATCTGTGGAAAGCCGGTGCGGATCGCGCCCAGGTAGGTGTCCCGTATCCCGGCCAGCCGCCGGTACAGCTCGGCCTCAGCGCCGCCGGCCTCCAGAATCCTCCCGTACGCATCGGGGCTGGTCTCGCCGGTCCAGATCCGGAGCCCGTCGTAGCAGGCGATTTCGAGCCGCCGCACGGAGTCGGCCATCTTCCCGTAGGCCTGGGCGGTCGACCCGCACGAGTTGTTCCCGATCATGCCGCCGATTGTGCAGCTCACGTGCGTGGAGGGTTTGGGGCCGACCATCAGGCCGTGGGGAGCAGCCGCGTCGTTGAGCTTGTCCAGGGCGATGCCCGGCTCGACCACCGCCGTCCTGGCCTCCGGGTCGATGGACACCACCCGGTGGCAGTACTTGGTCCAGTCGATCACGACCGCCTCGTTGCAGGACTGTCCGGCCAGGCTGGTCCCACCTCCCCTGGACAGCACCGGGACTCCGGCCTCCCGGCAGACCGCCAGGGCGGCGACCGCCGCGTCCACGCTGCGCGGCACCACCACGCCGATGGGCACGTGCCGGTAGTTCGAGGCGTCCTGGGCGTAGGCCCCGCGGCTTCCGGCGTCGAACCGGACTTCGCCGTCCACCTCACGCATCAGCCTCGTGTGCAACGCGGCGTTATCCGGCGTGCGGTCGCCCTGACCAGAAGCGCTGTGCGCCATGCTGCTTTCCCCGCCTTTCCTGCGACGTCGCGGATGCACACGCGCTACCCCCAGGCCGCCTGGTTATCCGGTGGCTGGGTCGGTGCATCACGCGAGGCGGTGAGCGCATCGCTGAAATCGCTGCGGCTGCGCGGCTTGGTCCTGACCGGCCGGCGTCGCCTGGTCATCTGCGACCCGGGAGCGCTTCGCTCGCTCGTCTGCTGAACGTGTGGTTCTACCCATTCCCAGGACGTAGAAGCGGACTCCGGTGTGTGCCGGACCACGTGGCGTCCCAGCACGACCAGCCCTGCGGTTGACGGCAGGGAAAGT
>DASZAD010000071.1:0-3614 GCA_035945415.1 Streptosporangiaceae bacterium | reverse complement strand
CGACCCCAACTCCCCGAGCTTCCAGGCGGCGCAGACAGCATGCCAGTCCAAGCTGCCCGGGCGGCCCGCGGGTGGCGGGACGACCAGCCAGTCCGGCGCCGGGAGCGGGGGCCAGTTCCAGATCGGGGTGGCGCCGTGAGCGACACAACCTTCGAAGGACCCGGGACGCCGCCCTTGCCCGCGTCGACCGGTGCCGGACCTGACCGGCCGGCCCACGATGGGTTCGGTCCCCCTCCGGAGCGGAGGCGCAAGCATTCGGTCCTGGTGGTGGCCATCCTGGTCAACGCTTCTGTCCTGACCACACTGGCGGTGACCGGGCAGTTCTCCGGCCACCGAGCTCCGGGCAGCGGGGTCGGTGACAACGCCGAGGCGACCTCGACGACGACCGTCGCCCAGGAGCCGCTCTCCTCGCAGACCAACGTCGACGCCACGCTCGGCTACGCCGGCAGCTACAACGTCGTCAACCAGTCCCCGGGCACCCTGACCGCCCTCCCGCTCGTGGGGCAAGTCGTCCAGGAGGGCATGCCGCTGTACGCCGTCAACGGCGCCCCGGTCGTCCTGCTCTTCGGGTCGACGCCGGCCTACCGCAGCCTGTCCGAGGGATCGGTGACCGGGACCGACGTCGCCCAGCTCAACGCCGACCTGCTGGCGCTCGGCTACGCCACCGCGAGCGAGATCCCCGCCAACAGCGATGCGTTCGGCTACGGGACGAAGGTGGCGCTGGAGAAGCTGCAAGCGGCCCTCGGGCTCGACCAGACCGGCACCCTGCCGCTGGGCCAGGCGGTCTTCCTCCCCGGTGCCGCCCGTGTCGTGAGTCTCGACCAGAACACCACGGTCGGCGGGCCGGCACAGCCGGGAGCCTCGCTGATCCAGGCCAGCTCGACGGTCCGCCAGGTCACGATCCAGCTGGACGCCGCCCAGGCCTCCGAGGTGGCGGTCGGGGACCCGGTCACGATCACCCTCCCCACCAACCAGACGGTGACCGGGACGGTTTCCTACGTCGGGACGGTGGCCAGCCAGCCGTCGAACTCCGGTGGTGCGGGGGGAAGTTCGCCCCCGACCATCGAGGTCGACGTCACGCCGGGCAACCCGTCGGCAACCGGGAATCTGGACCAGGCCCCGGTCCAGGTGTCGATCACCAACGCCAGCGTCCCGAGCGCCCTGGCGGTCCCGGTGACCGCGCTGCTCGCCCTTTCGAGTGGGGGCTACGCGGTCGAAGTCGTCGGCGCCAACGGCGTCCGCAGTCTGGTCGGCGTCACCACCGGGATCTTCGACGAGGCCACCGGCATGGTCCAGGTCAGCGGCTCTGGCCTGGCCGCCGGCCAGCGCGTCGTGGTGCCGGCGCTGTGAGATTCCTAAGTCAACCCCCTTTGGAAAATTGGCTGGAGAATGTCTTGAACAGTGACGGGCTCGTCGCAATTGGGACAGGATCCACCGTGTCCCAGCCGACGGCAGAACAGGTTGCAATCCGGGCAACGCCGGACGTCGAGGTAGCGCTGTTCGCAGGCGGGGCACTCGTAGACGACGGGATGGGAGCGAGGCAGATCAGCCACCACGAGGACGGCGTGGCGCCTGCGATGGGCAGCCTGACGGCAGGCCTGCGTGCAGTAGCGCCGGCGGCCGGATGCGGTGAACGGACGGCCGCAGCTGGCGCAGGACATCGTCACGCCATCGTCACGCACGGGGGAGCCAGCCATTCAGGCCGCCGCCTTGGCAAAGCGGATCTCGCCACCGTGGTTCGCCGGATCGTAGGCAGCCCCGGTGTGCCAGCAGGCCCAGATGACCCGCATCCAGGCCCGCATCAGGATCCGGATCGCATGGGGATGGCGTTTGCCCCTGGCCCGGGCCTTGCGGTAGAGGTCCGCCGCCCAGGGCGAGGAGTGCCGGGAGTTGTCCGCGAAGGTGGCCAGGGCCTTGCGGGCCTGGGTGGTTGCGGCCCAGCGGAAGTTGACCGCTTCCCCCTTGCCCGATTTCTTCGTGACCGGCGCGGCGCCCACCTCGGCACAGGCGTGCTCGCAGTCGACGGTGCGCTCCAGGATCGGCCCCACCTCGGCGACCACCTGGGCCAGGTTGATCTCCCCGATGCGGGGCAGGGCCTCCAGGAGGGCCGCCTTGGGATTGGCGAGGAGGGCCGCCCCCAGGGCCCGGTCGAGATCGGCGATGGTCTCGAGCAATCCCGCCAGCAGTCGGACCTGGGCCCGGACCAGTTCCGCCAGGACCTCGGGCTCCAAGGTCGCAGGGGCCACGGGAGCCGCCCGCAGCCGTTGCAGCAGCTGGGCGGGGCTGCGCCGGCCGCAGTAGGAGTGCCGGCGGCAGAACATCGCCATGCGGGCCTCGCCGAGGCGTGCGGCGGACTCCGGGGTCGGGTAGTTGCCGAGGAACGCCAGGGCGATGGCCGAGTCGAGGCGGCCGAAGACGGCCCCGGCTCCCGGCCAGTGCGCATCCAGCAACGATGCCAGCCGGTTGGTGGCGGCCACCTTGGCCTCGATGTGGTCGTCACGCAGCCGGGACAGCGCCCGCAGGCCCTGAGCCGCCGGCGACAGCTGATGGAGGACCCTCAGGCGATGGCCGTCCGTGCGCAGGTAGTCCGCCAGGCAGTAGCTGTCCTTCGGGTCGGACTTGGCCCGGGAGGCACCCCAGCGGGGCCGGGCGGCGTTGAAGGCGTTGGGGTGGATCGGCACCACCGGATGGCCTGCTGCCAGCAGCCGTTCCACCACCAGGCCGCTGGGCCGCTCGATCGCCACGGGCAGCTCCGCAGGTTCACCGTGGCGGGCAAGCCGCTTCAGGGTCTTGGTCATCCCTTCCTCGGTGTGCTCCACCTCGAAGGCATCGACCAGCCCACCGGCGTCGTCGATGACGCTCACGTGGTGGGTCTCGCTGGCCCAATCCCAACCGATCTTCATCCCTGCTACCCCTTTCGCTCCGCGGGACGTGGCACACTCCACGGTGCTGAGAGCCCTTGCCGGTTGCTCATTGTTCGGCCCTCGCGCGGGCATGTTCCTAACGCCGGTCTTGGGCTCTCGGCGCGCCGGGGGCGGCAGTACTCACAGTGGCCCTCGAAGGGCTCGCGCGCATGGCCGTCCCCCGACGTGCACCGAGAAGCGTTGACGACTCTGCGGGCTACCGAACTTCCAGCCCTGGATTTGCCGTCAGAACTGATGGTGCACCAATGAGCGCCATCACCAACCTGGCCGACTTCGCGGCGCTCGATCCGTTCTTTCGCATAATCCAAGAGGGCCTCAGCGGGCTCGCCGACGGAGAGCACTTCTTCGACCTCCTCGCTGACGATGTGGTCTTCGACTACGTCATCACGGTGCCCGGATACCCTCGGCACATCGTCGGTCGTTCAGCCGTGGCCGAGCTGTATCAACCCTATGGGGACACCTTCGTGCTCCACCGATGCTTCGACCTGGCCGTCCATCACGACCGAGAATCGGGCGTCGTCGTCCTTGAATACGCTTCCGAGGGTCGTGTTGTCGCCACCGGAGCTGCCTACGCCAACCGCTACATCTCGGTGCTCACAATCGTCAACAGGAAGGTCGCCCGTTGGCGGGACTACCTTGACCCGGTAGCAGTGTTCGAAGCGGTCGGTTGGCCGCCCCACGCCTGATGGG
>DASZAD010000070.1:0-11250 GCA_035945415.1 Streptosporangiaceae bacterium | reverse complement strand
CGTAGCCGGTCTGGGCGTACGGCTGCTGGCCGGGCTGAGCATAGGGCTGCTGGCCGGGCTGGTCGTACGCCTGCTGGCCGGGCTGGTCGTACGCCTGCTGGCCGTAGCTCTGCTGACCGTAGCCCGGCGGGGCATAAGCCTGCTGGTTGTAGGCCGTCTGCGTCTGCTGAGGCTGGGCCTGCTCCGGCTGGGCCTGCTGAGGGTAGGCGGGCTGAGGCTGGGCCTGCTGAGGCTGGGCCTGCTCCGGCTGGGCCTGCTGCGGCTGGGCCTGCTGAGGGTAGGCGGGCTGAGCTGGCTGGGCGGGGGGCTGCTGGGCCGGGCGAGCTGGCTGGGAGTAGCCCTGGGGATACGGCTGCTGGCCGTAAGCGGCCCGAGCTTGGGGGTGCTGGCCGTAAGCGGCCTGGGCCTGGGCCGGCGACTGCTGGCCGGTGGCAGCGTGGCCGGCGTGCTGGCCGTAGCCCGGCTGGCCGTGGGGCACCGGCTTGATCTGTAGAGTCGCCGTCGCGGTGCCGGTCACGGGCGGTCGCAGGTCGGCGGACCGGAGCACGCTCGTAGTGAACATCAGCCCGGCCACCGCGACCGCCAGGCCCGCCAGGTCGATGAAGAAGCTCTGGGCCTGGCCCGTCGTGCTGAGGTGCGAGCCGAACGCGGCCAGCAGGCTGACCACACCGAGCACCAGGGCCACCGACTGCAGCGCGACCGCGGCCTGAGTCAGCTGCCGCGCGCGGGTCACCTTCTCGCCGGCCAGCGTGGCCAGCACCACGGCGGTTACCGGCAGGGCGGTCACGTAGATGGCAGCGAAGTGCCCGAACGCCTCAAGCGCGCGGTCGCCGAAGTTCAGACCGCCGGCCGTCACCACGTCGATCAGCTGGCTGCGTGCGCTGAACAACGTCCAGATGCCGACGAACACGCTGAGCCCCATCGCGGCCAGGAGCAGCATGGCAGCTGGCTCGCGAACCCGCTGCGCCTCGTTGCGTATCACGTGGACTCCCTGGGGTCTCGGTGACGCAGGCGGCCTCGATCCGCCTGCCATATCCCCGCGGCACGCGGAGGCGCGAGGGCCGACGGCACCTGCGAGACTGTCCGCCATGCGCATCACTGTGCTTGCGGGCGGCGTCGGGGCTGCCCGGTTCCTCCGCGGCCTGAAGGCCGCCGTCCCGGACGCCGGGATCACCGTCATCGGCAACACCGGGGACGATATCACCCTGTCCGGTCTGCGGGTCTGCCCGGACCTCGACACCGTGATGTACACCCTGGGCGGCGGGATCAGCGAGGACCAGGGCTGGGGCCGGGACGGCGAGTCCTTCACCGTCCAGCGAGAGCTGACTGTATACGGCGAGGGCTCCGACTGGTTTTCGCTGGGTGACAAGGACTTCGCCACACATATCGTACGGAGCCGCAGGCTGGCGGCCGGCCAGCCGCTGTCCGCCGTGACGGCCGCATTGTGCCAGCGCTGGCAGCCGGGCGTGCGCCTGTTGCCCATGTCCGACGACCGGATCGAGACCCACGTCCTGATCGCGGCCGAGGGCGGGCGGCGGAGCGTGCACTTCCAGGAGTGGTGGGTGCGGATGCACGCGGCGGTCCCCGCGCTCCAGATCACCCCGGTCGGCGCGGCCGTCGCGACCCCGGCCCCGGGCGTGCTCGACGCCATCGCGGCGTCGGACTTCGTCGTGTTCCCGCCGTCCAACCCGGTCGTGAGCATCGGCCCCATCCTGGCCGTGCCCGGCATCAGCGAGGCGGTCAGGGCCAAGGTCGTGGTCGGGGTCTCGCCGATCATCGGCGGCGCCCCGGTGCGCGGGATGGCCGACGCCTGCCTGGCCGCGATCGGCGTGGAGACCAGCGCCGCCGCCGTCGCCGCCCACTACGGGCCGGATCTGATCAACGGCTGGCTGGTGGACGAGCAGGACAAGGCGGCCGTCGATGACCCGGGCCTGGCCGGGATAGCTGTCCGCGCCCTGCCGCTCTACATGCGGGACGTACCCGCCACCGCCGAGATCGCGCGCGCCGCGGTGGCCCTGGCGCAAGAGCTGCGATCATGACCGGCATCACCATCACGGGGCTGCCCGGACTGCCCGAGGTCAGACCCGGCATGGACCTGGCGGAACTGATCGAGGCGGCCGGCGCCGGACTTCAGGACGGCGACATTCTGGTCGTGACCTCCAAGATCGTGAGCAAGACCGAGGGCAGGCTGCGCCAGGCCGCCGGCAGAGACCAGGCGATCGACGCCGAGGGTGTGCGGCTGGTGGCGCAGCGCGGCGACACCAGGATCGTCCAGACCCGGCACGGGCTCGTGCTCGCGGCCGGCGGCGTGGACAACTCCAACACCCCGCCCGGCACGGTGGTCCTGCTGCCGGAGGATCCGGACGCTTCGGCCCGCCGGCTGCGCAAGGACCTGGCCGGCCGCCTGGGCGTGCGGGTCGGGGTCATCATCACCGACACCCTCGGGCGTCCGTGGCGCACCGGCCAGACCGACGCCGCGATCGGCGCCGCTGGCCTGGTTCCAGTCCGTGACCATCGCGGCCACCCCGACTCGTTCGGTAAACCGCTGGAGGTCACTCAGACGGCGGTGGCCGACGAGATCGCCTCGGCCGCCGACCTGGTCAAGGGCAAGACCGCCGGCATCCCGATCGCGATCGTCAGGGGCCTCGGCAGCTTCGTCACCACCGAGGACGGTCCGGGCGCCGCCGCCCTCATCCGGCCGCCCGCCGAGGACATGTTCCGCTTCGGCTCCGCCGACGTGGTCACCGCCCGCCGTACCGTCCGCGAGTTCTCTGATCAGCCGGTCGACCAGTCAGCCGTCGGGCGCGCCCTTGACGCCGCCTTCACCGCTCCCGCTCCGCACCACAGCGTTCCCTGGCGCTTCGCGGTGATCGAATCCGAGCACATCAGGCGCGAGCTCCTTGACGCCATGCTGGTTACCTGGCAGACCGACCTGCGCGCGGACGGTTTCACCGACGAGCAGATCGCCCGCCGCGTCCGCCGCGGCGACCCGCTGAGACGAGCCCCGCTCCTGATCATCCCCTGCCTGGTCACCGACGCCGCCCACCCCTACCCCGACCAGCGCCGGTCCACCGCCGAGCGGGAAATGTTCCTGGTCTCCATGGGCGCCGCCGTCGAGAACCTGCTCGTCTCCCTGGCTGCTCAGGGCCTCGGCTCGTGCTGGGTCTCCAGCACCATGTTCTGCCGCCCGGTAGCCATGGCCGCGCTAGGTCTGCCGGCAGATTGGGAGCCAATGGGCGCCATCGGCGTGGGTCACCCCGCTGGTGCCCCGCCGCCACGCCCGTCCCGCGACCCCTCAGCCCTTATCCGCTTCATCTGACCGGTGGCCAGGCTGGGGCAGGTGCTTGCGCAGCCGGCGTTCGGCGGGAGCCGGCGGCCGGCGGAGCAAGTGGCTGCCCCAGGCCCCACCTCAGCCAGCAACGACAGGCAGACGGGTTCGCACGGCCGCGCACACGCCGTCGCTGGCGGCAGCGGCAGCCATCCGCTCGGCGGGCACGGCACCATAGATCGTCGTCCGCTGGCGCAGCGGCCGGCCGGTGGGGGCGATCATGGCTGCTAGCTGGCTGATGGTCTTGTAGGAGCCGTTCTGGGAGCCGGCCATGCGGCTGATGGTCTCTTCCATCAGGGTGCCGCCGAGGTCGTTGACGCCGCCGCTGAGGACCTCGCGGCACAGGTCGTCGCCCAGCTTGACCCAGGAGCACTGGATAGAGCCGATCGCGCCGTGCAGCAGCAGGCGGGAGACCGCATGTACGGCGCGGTTCTCCCGGCGGGTCGGGCCGCTGCGGGCCAGGCCGGCCAAGTAGATGGGGGCGTTCTGGTGCACGAAGGGAAGCAGCACGAACTCGGTGAAGCCACCGGTCCGCTCCTGGATGCCGCGGATGACGCGCAGGTGCGCGACCCAGTGCGCCGGGGTGTCCACGTGCCCGTACATCATCGTGGCCGAGGTGGGGATGCCCAGCTCGTGCGCGGTGGTGATCACGTCGATCCAGGTCGCGGCGGGCAGCTTGCCCTTGGTCAGCACCCAGCGCACGTCGTCGTCCAGGATCTCCGCCGCGGTGCCCGGCAGCGAGCCGACGCCGGCCTCACGGGCGCGGACCAGCCACTCGCGGACCGGCAGGCCGGTGCGGGAGGCGCCGTTCATCACCTCCATCGGCGAGAACGCGTGCACGTGCATGTCCGGGCAGCGGCTCTTCACCGCACCGGCAATCTCGAAGTAGGCGGTGCCGGGCAGGTCCGGATGGATGCCGCCCTGCATGCACACCTCGGTCGCGCCCGCGGCCCAGGCCTCCGCGGCGCGGCCGGCGATCTGGTGCAGGGAGAGCGTGTAGGCGTCGGCGTCGGTGCGGCGCTGGGCGAAGGCGCAGAACCGGCAGCCGGTGTAACAGATGTTGGTGAAGTTGATGTTGCGGTTGACGACGAAGGTGACGTCGTCGCCGGCCACATCGGCGCGGATCGCGTCGGCCAGCGAAGCCAGCGCGTCAAGCTCAGGGCCGTCGGCGTCCAGCAGGGCCAGGGCCTGGTCGTCGGTGAGGCTGGCCGGGTCGGACTCGGCCTCGCGCAGAGCGGCGGACACGTCGGAGCGGAGCCGGTGGGGGGCTCCGGCGGCGATGCGGGTGCGGATCTCCTGCCAGTCGCCGTAGACCTCGGCGAAGTCGTCCCTGCGATCCTTGGTCCGTCCGGTGGTGTCGATCGTGACGTGCAGGTCGATCCGCCCGGCCGCGTCGCCCCACCCGCCGTCCGGCTCCTGCCAGGGCAGCCCGCGCGGCGCCGCCCGCTCGCTGGCCAGGCCGGTGGCCGGGTCGGCGAGCTGGGCCACGTGAGCGGCCAGCCTGGGATCGAGCCAGGGCTCGCGGATATAGCCGGGGTAGATGGTCAGCCGCTCACGCAACTCGAAGCCGGCCGCTTCGGTGCGGGCGGCCAGGTCCTCGATCTGCGGCCAGGGGCGCTCGGGGTTCACGTGGTCCGGGGTGAGCGGCGAGACGCCGCCCCAGTCGTCGACGCCTGCCCGCAGGATCAGCTCATACTGGTCGCCAATGAGGTTGGGCGGCGCCTGGATACGAGCGGCTGGTCCGAGGATCAGCCGGGTCACGGCGATCGTGGCGGCCAAGTCCTCCAGCTCCGCGTCCGGGACGCCGCGCATCCTGGTGTCCGGCTTGGCCCGGAAGTTCTGCACGATCACTTCCTGGATGCCGCCGTACTCCCGGGCGATCTTCCTGATGGCGAGGATCGAGGTGGCCCGCTCGGCCAGCGTCTCGCCGATACCGATGAGGATGCCGGTGGTGAACGGGACCGCGCAGCGGCCAGCGTCTTCGAGCACCCGCAGCCGGACGGCGGGGTCCTTGTCCGGGCTGCCGAAGTGCGGGCCGCCGCGCTCGGTGAACAACCGGGTGGCGGTGGTCTCCAGCATCATGCCCATGGACGGGGCGACGGGCTTGAGCCGCTGGAAGTCCGCCCAGGACAGCACGCCCGGGTTGAGGTGGGGCAGCAGGCCGGTCTCCTCCAGCACCAGGATGGCCATCGCCCGGACGTAGGACAGCGTGTCGTCGTAACCCTGCTCGTCCAGCCAGGCCCGGGCCTGCTGCCACCGGTCCTCGGGCCGGTCGCCCAGGGTGAACAACGCTTCCTTGCAGCCCAGCGCGGCGCCCTGCCGGGCGATGGCAAGCACCTCGTCCGGAGTCAGGTACGGGCGCTCCAGCCTGCCGGGCACCGTGGCGAACGTGCAGTACCCGCACCGGTCCCGGCACAGCCTGGTCAGCGGGATGAAGACCTTGCGCGAGTAGGTGATCACGCCCGGCCGGCCCGCCGCGGTCAGCCCGGCGTCCCGGATCCGGCTGGCGTGGCCGAGCAGCGCCGCGAGCTGGTCGCCGCGGGCTTGCAGCGCGATCTCCGCTTCGGCGGCGTCGAAAGGCTTCCCGTCCCTGGCCCTGGCCAGCACTCTCCGCAGCGCGCTGTCAGCTATGCCCATGGCCGCACCCTACGCTGTGCGGCCGGCCGCTCCCCGCACCGCAGCCTCCCGCGGTGCCATTTGGCGCGCCTCCGGCACGACCGGGCGAAGTGCTTGCCGGCGCGCCTCAGGCGCGACGCACCGCGAGGGAGAAATGCAATACGCTCAGGCGTCGGTGGAGAACCTGATCGAGACCGGGGCGAGCTCCACGCCCGGCCAGACTCGCAGGCCGCCGCGCAGCTCGTTGCGGGCGCCGACGTGCGCCTGGTCTCCGATCACCGCGCCGTCGAGGACCGCATCGGCATCCACGCGGGCGCCCGTGCCCAGGACGCTGGCTCGGACCCACGCGCCGGCTCCGACGACCGCACCGTCGAAAAGTACGCTGCCCTCTACTCGGGCGCCCGCACTGACGACCGCCTCCGCGCCGACCACGGTGCCGCCGGCCACCGTGGCGCTCGGGTCGACCGTGGCCCCGGGCAGGAGCAGCGCCTCGCCGTGGGTGGCCGGTACCGCTGGCGAGGCCAGGCGGCCGAGCACCAAGTCACGGGAGCCGCGTATGAACGCCTCCGGAGTACCCACGTCGAGCCAGTACGCCGTCTCCGCGTACCCCATGACGATCCGCCCGGACTCGATCAGGCCGGGGAAGGTCTCGCGCTCGACCGAGACCACCTGGCCGGGCGGGATCTCGTCGATGATCCGCCGGGTGAACACGTAGCAGCCGGCGTTGACCCGGTTGGTGACCGGGTTGGGGGTCTTCTCCAGGAACGCGGTCACCCGGCCGCTCGCATCGGCCGGCACACAGCCGAACCTCGACGGGTCCGCCACTTCGACCAGGTGCAGGGTGACGGCGGCGTCCGCCTTGCGGTGCATGTCGAGCTGGGCTGCGAGGTCGTGGCCGGACAGGATGTCGCCGTTGAGCACCACCACCGGGTCGTCGGGGCCGCTGCGCAGCCGCGACGCGGCGTTCCTGATGCCGCCGCCGGTGCCGAGCGGGTCGTCCTCCTGGATGTAGTCCATCTCCAGCCCGAACGCGGAACCGTCGCCGAAGCACTCGGCGAACATCGCGGCCCGGTACGAGGTGGCCAGCACCACCCTGGTCACGCCGAACGACGCGGCCCTGGCCAGCTGGTGGGCGAGGAAAGGCACGCCGGCCGTGGGTAGCAGTGGCTTGGGCACCGAGACGGTGAGCGGGCGCAGCCTGGTCCCCCGCCCGCCGACCAGCAGAACGGCCTCCAACGGCTCACCCGCTCTGGCCGGGAATCGTGTATCACGCGGCATGAGGTGCGAGGCTACTCCCGTCGCTGCTCGGCCGCACGCTGATACGAGACAAGGTGCGCCTCGGCCGACGCCGTCCAGGTGAACTCCTGGGCGCGGGCCTGCCCGGCCGCGGCGAGCGCCGCGCGCCGCTCCGGATCTTCGATCAGCGCCCGCAGCGCGTCGCGGATGCTGTCGGCGTCGGGCTCGGTGTAGGCGACCGCGTCCCCGCCGACCTCGGGAAGCGATGTCCGGTGCGTGGTCAGCACTGGCGCGCCGCAGGCCATCGCCTCCAGCACCGGCAGGCCGAACCCCTCGCCGCGGCTGGGGAAGGCCACCACGAGCGCGCCGCCCAGATAACCGGGCAGGTCGGTGAACCGCAGGTACCCCGGCCGGACCAGGCGCAAGTGCGCGGGCACGGCCGCGACCGCTGAGTCCACCTCCTCGCTCCAGCCGCTGCCGCCGCCCAGGACGAGAGCTAGCGGATGCTCCATGTCGGCCATCGCGGCGGCCCAGCCGGTGATCAGTGCCGGGACGTTCTTGCGCGGCTCCAGCGCCCCGAGGTAGGCGATGTAGGGCATGCCGTGCAGGCCGAGGCGGTCGGAGACCCGGCGGACCTGGTCCGGAGCGGGGGGATGGAACAGCACGTGGTCCACACCGTGATAGGCGACGTCGATCCTGGTCGGGTCGGCCTCCAGCACCCGGACCAGCTCGTCCCTGGTCGCCTTGGAGGGCACGATCAGCCGGCTCGCGCGGCGGACGGCGGTCCTGATCGCCGACTTGAAGAAGGCCGCGTGCACCGCGCTGTGCAACGCCGGCTCGGTGAAGAACGTCAGGTCGTGGATGGTGACCACGGTCGGCGCGGGTGGCCGCAGCGGCATCGAGTAGTACGGCGCGTGGATCACGTCCGCGTTCACCTGCTGCGCGACCAGCGGCAAGCCGGTCTGCTCCCAGGCCAGCCGGGCCGGGCGGTGCGCTATCGCGGTCGGTCCCGCCACGACGCTCGCCCCCGGGACGAGCTTGGAGTATCGCTCCTCATCGGCGCGCTGACAGGCGACCGCCAGATCCGCGCCCGCTGCCCCGAGCGCGGCGACCAGCCCATCGACATAGCGGCCGAGCGCGCCGCGGTCGGCCGGAACGGTGGTCGCGTCAACTAGCACACGAGGCGACACAACCGATCTCGCTCCTCTCCTGGGGGTGCCAGCATCGGGCCCGGCCGGGCCGCGAACCCGGATGCGCGCCAGTAGCTGCGAAGATCAACACTCTTGTCAATGTCCCGTCAGAATCGAAGCGTACGCCCACCGCCACCCTGGTGCGCGCACCGCGGGTTAGGCGTCAGCAGGACGGGACGGGTTGCCCGGAGTTGAGCGCTCGCAGGTCCTGCATGGCCCCGGCCAGCGTGCTCACCTTGATCAGCCGCAGGCCAGCCGGGATGGCGCTGCGGGCATCCGAGCAGTCGTCCGCGGGCACCAGGAAGACCGTCGCCCCTGAGGCCCGCGCACCGGCCATCTTCTGCTGGATGCCGCCGATCGGGCCGACGGTGCCGTTCGTCGTGATCTCGCCGGTCCCGGCGACCACCTTGCCGCCGGCCAGGTCGCTGCCGCTGAGCTTGTCGATGATGGCCAGGGCGAACATCAGGCCTGCGCTCGGGCCGCCGATGTTACCGACGCTGATCCTCACGGAAAATGGGAACTCGAAGCTTTCCACCACCTGAACGCCGACCACGGCACGCCCCTGGAACTGCGTGGTGCGCACCCGGATCTGCTGGAGCCGGCCGTCCCGGCGGATGGTCAGCTCCACAGGCGTGCCGGGCCGGACCCGCGAGAGCAGGTCGCTGGCGGTGGCCCGGCAGCCGACCGGCTGTCCGTCCACCGCGGTGATGACATCTCCTTTACGCAGCACGCCAGCCGCTGGCATTCCGGACTCGGTCGCGAAGATGGTGTCCACGGTCTGGAACCGGATGTCCAGCTGGCACAGGGCCGCGGCGGTGGCAGCCTGTTGCGAGCTGGCCATCTGCTGGATGTCCTGCCTCAGCACCTGCTGCTGCGACTTGCCGCTACCGAACACCTCGGACTGCGGCACGATCGCGTTGCGCGGGCTCAGCCAGGCCCGCAGCGCGGTGAAGATGTTGATCTCGTTCCCGGGGCCACCCTGGAAGTTGACCGTCACCATGTCGAGGTTCCCGGTCGAGGGGTGGACCGGGTGGCCCTGGATCTGGATCACCGGCTTGCCGCCCGAGGTGCCCAGCGTGTTCAGCGTCGGTCCCGGGCTGAGGATCACGTAGGGGACGGGCACGAACGCCGCCACCACGGCCGCCGCGACGACCGCCAGGCCAGCCACGAGCAGGGTCAGCGGACGCCGGGACATGGGGGAAGACTACGCGTTGTTCACCCACTCGTCGGAACCGTCGGCAAAGTGCTGGTGCTTCCAGATCGGGACGGACCGCTTGATCTCGTCGATCAGGACCCGGCAGCAGGCCAGCGCCTCGGCCCGATGCGGACTGGACACCGCCGTCACGACCGCCAGGTCACCGATGGCCAGGTCCCCCACCCGGTGTACGGCGGCCAGCCCGCAGACAGGGAAGTCCGCCGCCACTTTCTCGGCCACGCGACGCAGTTCGGCAGGCGCCGTGGGGTGGGCGCTGTAGGACAGCCGGAGGACCTCGCGCCCGTGATCGCTGCGCCGCACGGTGCCGGCGAACAGCGCGATGCCGCCCGCCGCGGCGTCGGCCACCGCCAGTCGCACCTCGTCCACCGACAGCGGGTCAGCGCGGATTGCGGTCAGCCTGATGACGTCCACACGGCAAAACTACCTGGCCCGGGTCCGGCGGCGGCAGCACAATCCATCCCGGCTCAGCCATCCGGCCCAGCTCAGCCATCCGGCCCAGCTCAGCAGTCCGGCCCGGCTCGGCGGCGGCAGTTATCCGTCCCGGCGGCGGCGACGGGCCTGGCGCACGATCGCAGCGGTCCCGATGACCGCGACGGTGGCCCCAGCGGCGGTGATCGCCGCTTCCTTGCCGGCCAGGCGCCGGCCGGCCACGGCGTGGCGTCCGGTCCGCTGGTCGAGCAAGAAGGCCAGCGCCGACACGTTGTCGAAGGCCGGCCGCCACCCGGCCGCGCGCAGCGCGGCGCAGTCGACCACCCACGGGTAGACCACGAACCGCAGGTCGGTCGCTGGCGCTGGAGTGATTCCGACCCGGTGCAGCCGCTGCATCGCACCGAAGGTCAGCCCGGCGGGTAGCTCGATCCCCTTCAGCCCGCTCAGCTCCTCCACCTGGTCCTGCTCGAGCCAGCCGTCGCAGCCCACCGCGAAGGCGCCGGTGATCTCACCGGTTACGGCCAGTTCGAGCGCGGACACCAGATCGCCGGTGTGACAGAACTGCCAGCGGGGGGTGGTGCCTTTGACAACCAGCAGCCTGGGCGCCTCGAAATGCCTGGTCACGAACGTGTCAACCTCGGCGCCGACCAGCGCGGCCGGGCGCACCACGGTGACCGCCAGACCCGGGTGGCTCCGGGCCGAGCGCTGGGCCAGATCCTCGACCTCGAGCAGGTCGCCGACGACACCGTCATCGGGGTCGGCCGCCAGCGGCGCCGTCTCGGGCAGCGGCACCGGGTTGTCCGCCCTGGCCCCGTACACCATCGTGCTGGTGACCAGGACCACGCGGGCGACCCGGCCGGCCGCCGCCGCGGTCAAGACGGTCTGCACGCCGCGGACGTTGAACGCCCGCCGGGCGGCGCGGTCGCCGCCCGGCCTCAGATCCAGGTCGGTGTGCACCAGCACGTCCACTTCGGCCAGGCGGCCGGCCAGCGCGGGATCGCGCACGCTCACTACCCGCCAGGTCACGCCGGTCGCCCCGCCCCGGTGGTCGTCGATCGCGATCACTCGTCTGACCCGGGGGGAGGCGGCGAGCCTGACGGCCAGCTCATGGCCGAGTCCGCGCGCGGCCCCGGTGATGGCCACCACCGGGCTCTGGCTGTCCCCATGACCGGGGCCGTTCGCGCTGGTTCGCTGCCCGCGAACCGGTCCGTCTCGGGTGGTCAAAGTAGACTGCT
>DASZAD010000069.1:0-8209 GCA_035945415.1 Streptosporangiaceae bacterium | reverse complement strand
ATTCCAGCGCCATTTCATCGAGCTCAGGTCCCCGCTTGACCCTTCCTTCGTACTGCCCGAGTTCGTCCCCGTATACGTAGGTGACGTGAGTGAGCCTGGCTCTGCGGCAGATCGGGCACGGCGTGTCGGTCGGCTCGCCGTGGAACTTCGCGGCCCGCAGCAGGTACGGATGGGCGTCGCAGACGTCCGCGACCGTGGTGCGCCCGGCCAGCACGGAAGCCAGCGTCGCCCTCCTGGCGAGCGCGTAGTCCACGACCGAGCGGATGGAGCCCATGACCGACAGGGTACGACGGAACATGCCCTGAGCCGAGTCCGAGATGCTTCCTTACGGTGCCAGGCTTGCCCTATGCATCGTTCCGACATATCTTTGCGATGTATCGACCCGATACATCGACCTGATATGGGAAGAGGCGATGGAGGCTACTCGCTGCCGGAACCCCCACACAGCCAGCTGCCCTAGCCGGCTCACCACCAGGCCGACGGAGGGTGCGAACAGGTGAGCGATTACCACGCGGGCGGTCAGGGGGCTGGCCAGCGCCGGGGAGGCGGCAAGCGAGCCGGGGTGCTCGAGCTGGCCGTGCTCGGCCTGCTGCATGAGACGCCGATGCACGGCTACGAGCTGCGCAAGCGGCTCAACGCCCTGCTCGGAGCGTTCCGCGCGTTCTCCTACGGGTCGCTCTATCCCTGCCTGAAGGAGCTGCTGTCCCTGGGCCTGATCGCCGAGGAGACCGCGCCCGCGGACGCCTCCCGGGCGCGGACCGGCCTCCGGTCGAAGATCGTCTACCGGCTGACCGCCGAGGGCAAGGAGCGGCTGCAGGATCTGCTGGCCGAGGGCGGCCCCGCCGCCTGGGAGGACGACGGGTTCGGCGTGCATTTCGCCTTCTTCGGCCAGACTCGGGCGGATGTCAGGCTGCGGATTCTCGAGGGACGGCGTACCCGGCTCGAGGAGCGGATGGACACCGTCCGGGCCGCGCTGGCCAGGACCAGGGAACGTCTCGACAGCTACACCCTGGAGCTGCACCGGCATGGCCTGGAGTCGGTGGAGCGCGAGGTCCGCTGGCTGAACGAGCTCATCGATTCGGAGCGGAAGTCCGGGCCTGACGACGCCAGGACCTGACGCCGGGCGCGCGGCATGAATCCCGGGCGCTCCGGCACGAAGTGAACAACCCCTGAACAGCACAAGTTAAGGAGCCATCCTGATGGGATCGGTACGGGTAGCCATCGCGGGCGTGGGCAACTGCGCGAGTTCCCTGGTCCAGGGCGTCCAGTACTACTCGGACGCGGACCCGGACAGCCGGGTACCTGGCCTGATGCACGTGCGCTTCGGCCCGTACCACGTCGCTGACGTGGAGTTCGTCGCGGCCTTCGACGTCGACGCCAAGAAGGTCGGCCAGGACTTGTCCGAGGCCATCGCGGCCAGCGAGAACAACACGATCAAGATCTGTGACGTGCCCCCCACCGGGGTCATCGTGCAGCGCGGGCACACCCTGGACGGCCTTGGCGAGTACTACCGCGATGTCATCACGGAATCCGACGAGCCGCCGGTGGACGTCGCGGAAGTGCTCAGGCAGACTCAGGCCGACGTGCTGGTGTCCTATCTGCCTGTGGGCTCCGAGGAGGCCGACCGCTACTACGCGCAGTGCGCGATCGACGCGGGTGTGGCCTTCGTCAACGCGCTGCCGGCGTTCATCGCCTCCGACCCGGTGTGGGCGGCGAAGTTCACCGAGGCGGGCGTTCCGATCATCGGCGACGACATCAAGTCCCAGGTGGGCGCCACCATCACCCATCGCGTGATGGCCAAGCTGTTCGAGGATCGCGGGGTGGAGCTGCTCCGCACCTACCAGCTCAACGTCGGCGGCAACATGGACTTCAAGAACATGCTGGAGCGCAGCAGGCTCCAGACCAAGAAGCTGTCGAAGACCCAGTCGGTCACCTCGCAGATCCCGCACGAGATGGAGCGCGCCGCCGTCCACATCGGCCCGTCGGACTACGTGCCCTGGCTGGACGATCGCAAGCTGGCCTTCGTGCGGCTGGAGGGGCGCGCGTTCGGCGACGTCCCGCTGAACCTGGAGTACCGGCTCGAGGTGTGGGACTCGCCGAACTCGGCCGGCGTGATCATCGACGCGATCCGCGCCGCGAAGATCGCCAGGGACCGTGGCATCGCCGGTCCGGTGCTGTCCCCGTGCTCGTACTTCATGAAGTCGCCGCCCGAGCAGCACGGCGACGACGTATGCCGGGATCTGGTGGAGAAGTTCATTCGCGGCGAGATCGACCGCTGAGCAGTCCGACGGTCGCGAGCAGCCGCGGCTGCCCGGCCCGGTCCGCGGTCCAAGCGGGCCTCCCGGGTCTGGGCGACGCCGTAGGCTGAGCGCGTGGGCTCTGAGGCGGACCCGCCCAGTGCGGCGACCCCGGTGCGCGAGAAACTGGGCGGTCTGGCGCGCAGCAGGCTCGGCGGGTCGAAGTCATGGTCGTCCTTCTCCGTCGATCTGCGCGCTGTGCTGGCCGGACGAGACTTCCGCCGCCTGCTGGGCACCCGGCTGATATCGCAAACCGGCGACGGTATGTTCACCGCCGGCTTGGGCACATACGTGTTCTTCAACGCGACGAGCTTTCCCAACCCGGCCTCGGCAGCCGCCGCATTCGCGGTCCTCTACCTGCCGTACTCGCTGATCGGCCCGTTCGCGGGCGTTTTCATCGATCGCTGGTCGCGCCGGCAGATCCTGGTCTGGTCGGCGCTCATCCGCGCCGTCTTCGTAGCGGTCACCATCTTCCTGGTGATCTCGGGAAGCCTCGGCACCCCGCTTTACGTCGCGGTCCTCGCCGTGTACGGCGTGAACAGGTTCTTCCTGTCCTCCCTCTCGGCCGCCCTGCCGCACGTGGTGACGCAGGACAAGCTGGTCATGGCCAACTCGGTGTCCACGACCTCCGGCACAATGGTCGGATTCCTCGGCGGTTTCATCAGCCTGGGCATCATCCACTTCGCGATCGGTGGCCGGGCAGGCTCGGCGGTCACCATGCTGCTCACAGGGGCCTGCTATCTGCTGGCCGGAGCGGTGGCGGCGACGATGCGCAGGGACGTACTCGGCCCAGACCAGACCCCGCGGGGGCAGGGCCGCGCCGGGATACTCGCCGAACTCAACGTCGTCGCCGCAGGCCTGGCCGCGGGGGCGCGGCATGTCATAGGGAGGCGCCGGGCGGCCGCCGCGCTACTCGTCATCGGCTGCCAGCGAGCAGTGTTCGGAATCTTGTTCCTGATGTCGATCTTGCTATATCGCAACTACTTCTACCACGCCAGCGCCAACAAGGCGCTGAGCCATTTCTCTCTCGCCCTCGTGGCGGTGGCAGCTGGCTATGCCTTCGCCGCGGTCCTCATCCCCATGGCAAGCTCGCGGCTGTCGGCCGGCGGGCTGATAACACTCCTGCTCACCGTCGCGGCTCTGGTGACGGGCCCGCTGGGCGCGACATTCAGCCAGATTCCCTTCCTTGTTATCGGGTTCACTGTGGGTCTCACCACCCAGGGCGTCGTCATCACCGCAACGACGATCATCCAACGGGAAGTCGAGGACAGCTTCCGCGGCCGCGTGTTCGCCCTGTGGGACATGCTGTTCAACGTGCCGTACGTGGCCGGCGCGGCGGTCAGCGCCGCGTTCATGCCGAAGGACGGCAAATCGTACGCGCTGGTGGCGGCGGCGGCGGGGGGTTACCTGCTCGCCGCGGTGGCCTACCCCCTGCTGACCCGTCAGCCGTCGCCGTCCGCATCCTCACCTGACGGGTCAGCGCCGCCCTCGGCCGCCAGCCCCTCGGCCGCCGCCCAGCGCAACAGTTCCTGAACGGCGCGGTCCCGGCCCAGTGGCCCGTACTCGATGCGCAGGTCGAGCAAGTGGCGCAGCGCCCGGCCGACGGCCGGACCCGGCGGGATGCCCAGGATGCTCATGACCTCGTTGCCGTCCAGGTCGGGCCGGAGGCTGTCGAGCTCCTCCTGCTTGCGCAGGGCCTCGATCCTGGCTTCGAGGCTGTCGTAGGAGCGGGCCAGCCGGGCCGCCTTGGCCTGGTTTCTGGTCGTGCAGTCGGCCCGGGTGAGCGCGTGCAGCCGGATGAGCAGCGGCCCGGCGTCCCGGACGTAACGGCGGACCGCGGAGTCGGTCCACTCGCCGGTCCCGTAGCCGTGGAACCGCAGGTGCAGGCCGACCAGCGTGGAGACGTCGTCGACCACGGCGGCGGGGAAGCGGAGCTTGCGCAGCCGGGACCGCGTCATGGCCGCGCCGGCCACCTCGTGGTGGTGGAAGGCGACCCGCCCGCCGGGTAGATCGGCCTTGGTCCGCGGCTTGCCGACGTCGTGCAGCAACGCCGCCAGCCTGAGCACGAGATCATCGTGGAGGCCGTAGCGGTCCTCCAGAGCGATAGCCTGCTCCAGCACGGTGAGCGAGTGCTGGTACACGTCCTTGTGCCGGTGATGCTCGTCGACCTCCAGCCGGAGCCGGGGCACCTCCGGCAGGACGTATTCAGCCACCCCGGTGTCGACGAGCAGCCGGATCCCGCGGACCGGGTCCGGAGCCAGCATGAGCTTGGTCAGCTCGTCCCGTATCCGCTCTGCCGACACGATCTCCAGCCGCCCGGCGAGCTCCGTCATCGCGTGCCTGACCTCGGGCGCCGGCTCGAAGCCGAGCTGGGCGCTGAACCGGGCCGCGCGCATGATGCGGAGCGGGTCGTCGATGAAGGAGTCCTCCGGGCGGCCGGGGGTGCGCAGCACCTTGTCCCTCAGGTCGCCGAGCCCGTTGAACAGGTCCACCAGCTCTCGAGAGGGCAGCCGCGCGGCCATGGCGTTGACCGTGAAGTCCCGCCGGGCCAGGTCTGCATCCAGCGACTTTCCGTACCGCACGTCGGGCTTGCGAGAGCCGGGCTGGTACTCCTCGCTGCGGTAGGTGGTTATCTCGAACGTGGTGTTGCCCTTACGCAGCCCGACCGTGCCGAACTCCACGCCCACGGTCCAGCTCGCGTCCGCCCACGGGCCGGTGATCTCCAGCACTTCCCCGGGCGTCGCGTCGGTGGCGAGGTCCAGGTCACTGTGCGGCCGGCGCAGAAACACGTCACGCACAGAGCCGCCGACGATCGCCAGCTCGCGGTGGCGGCGGGTGAACATCCGGCTGAGCTCGTCCGCCGGGCGGGCGACCGCGTCCAGCAGCCTGGCAGCCGCCTTGCGCTGCACTGCTGTGAGCGGGGTCTGATCAGGCACGGGCATCCAGGGTAGGGTAGCCGGAGCTGGCCGGGCTTCCGCACCGAGCCTCGTCACTCAGCCGGCGGCAATAGCATTTCAGCTGTGCCGCGATCCCAGAAGACGAGGCCGGCGAGCATTGCCCGCCGGCTTGTGACTGACGCCGCGGCGGCGCTGGGCGTGGCGGCGGCGCTGGCCATCGTGGCCGGTCCGGCGGCGCTGGGCGGGGTGACGCAGCCCGGACAGCGGGCACAGGCCGGGCGACAGGCCGGGCGACAGGTGTCGGTGGTCATCGAGTCGGTGAGCCCGCGCTGGGCCACGCCGGGGCACACCGTGACCGTGTCCGGCATCGTCAGGAACACCACGAAGGTGCCGCAGCCAGAGCTGTCGGTGCAGTTGCGATCTTCGCCGGACCGATTTCACAGCCGGGACGACCTGGCGCTCTACGCCGCCGGCCAGTACCCCGTGGACATGCCGGTCGGGACGGCGGTGCCGCTCCCCGGCGTGCTCGCTCCCGGCGCCACGCAGCACTGGCAGGCCACGTTCCGGCCCAGTGCCATCGGCATGTCCCTGGCCGGCACCTACCCGCTGGCTGCCCAGGTGCTCAACCTCGCGGGCATGTCGCTGTCCACCGACGACACGTTCCTTCCGTTCTGGCCGGGCGGCCCCCGGTCTCAGCGGCCGCAGCCGTTGAAGGTCGCCTGGATCTGGCCGCTCATCGACCAGCCCTACCAGGCCGCCTGCCCCGCTCTGCTTTCCAACGGCCTGGTGAAAAGCCTGGCCAGCGGGGGGCGGCTGAACGGCCTGCTGGCCGTGGGCGGCGCCTACTCGTCCACGGCGAAGCTGACCTGGGCCATCGACCCGGCGCTGGTGCGGAACGTGCAGACGATGACCGGCGGCTACGGCGTCGGCGGCAAGCCCGGCTGCGGCGGTGCGACCCGGCTGCCCGCCAGCCGCCCGGCCCGGGCCTGGCTGTCGCAGCTGCGGGGTGTGGTTTCGAACGGAGTCGCCGGGGCCGCGGGGGCCTCGCCCGGCGCCGGGCAGCAGGTCTTCCTGACTCCGTATGCCGACGTCGACGTGGCCGCGCTGAGCCACGAGGGGCTGGACACCGATCTGAGCAACGCCTACGCCGAAGGCAGGGCGGTGGGCCGTCAGCTCCTGCACCTGCCGCCGGTGGCCGGCGCGGTCGCGTGGCCGCCGGGCGGCGTGGCCGACTGGGGTGTGCTGGGCAGCCTGGCGGTGAACGGGATCAGCACCGTGCTGCTGGATTCCAGCTTGATGCGGCCGTCCGGCCCGGCCCTACCGACCTACACGCCGAGCGCGCAGACCTCGGCTCCGTCCGGCGTCGGCTCGTCACTGCACGTCCTGCTCATCGACGACACGATCACGCGCATCCTGGGCTCGGCCAGCGCGGCCTCGGCAGGCCCGGGCACGGCCTTCGCCGCCGCGCAGCGGTTCCTGGCCGAGACCGCCATGATCGTCTCTGAGGCTCCGTCCCTGCGACGATCCATCGTGGTCGCACCGCCGCGACGCTGGGATCCAGCGCCCGGTCTGGCCGGCGAGCTGCTCGCCGAGACCACACAGGCGCCCTGGCTGCGCCCGGTCAGCGCGGCTTCCCTGGCCGCCGCCTCCCGGCCTCCCGGGCGGGTGTCCCGCCAGCCGCCGCCCGCCCACCGGGTCAGCGTTGCTGAGCTGAGCCCGGCCTTTCTCAGCCAGGTGAAGAGCGTGGACGCCGCCATCAGGCTGCAGGCGAGCATTTTCAGCCCGCCCGACCCCAGCTACTTGAGCGCCGCCGTGGCCGCGCTGGAGTCGTCGGCCTGGCGCGGCCGGAGCTTCGCCGGCGTTCGCGAGCAGTTGCTGGACCGGGTCATCAGATACGTCGCGGCGCAGGACAGAGGCGTCACGATCATCGACTCGGGGCAGATCACGCTGGGCGGGTCGTCCGGCAAGGTGCCCGTGTCCATCGTCAACAGCCTGCCGCAGAACGTTCAGGTCAGGCTGCACGTCAGCGTGCCCGGTGACGGGCGGCTCGCCATCGGGCACTTCCAGGACCTGGTGCCCATCCCGGCGGGCAAGACGGTGACCGTCAGGTTGCAGATGCACGCCCCGGCGGTCGGGGTGACAGACGTGACCCTCGGGTTGCTCAGTCCTGACGGCCGCCCGCTGCCGGACACGACGGTGCGGCTGTCCGTCCACGCGACGCGCTTCGGCACGCTGGCCCTGGTGATCGTCGCGGTGGCGCTCGGCGTGTTCGTGCTCACGTTGTCCGGCCGTGCCTTCCGGCGTTCCCGGCAGGAGCGGGCACGGGGCGACACCACATCCTCCGATACGCGGGACGATAAGCCCGCAGCGGGTAGCGTCGTCTCCGACGAGCCTACGCACGCCGACCAGCCGCCGGAGGATCCGGATGAATACGCCGACGCACGGGGCCGGGCGAGGCGCTGACCGCGGCCGCGGGGGGACCCCGCGGCACGGCGCGCCGCCAGGCCCTGCTGCGGAGCAGGCCGCCGAGCAGGCCGCCGCGGCAGGCGTGCCTTCCGGCCGGGCGGATCCGATCGACGGGCTGCCCGCTGATCATGCGGCCCCCGCCGGCTGGCCAGATGGGCCCGCGTCCGGGCAGGAGCTGACCCCGGGAGAACCGGGACGCCGGCGAGCGGACCCGGCTCAGCCCACGCGCGGTTCCAGCCCCTCGCCCTGGGCCCCCGGACGGCGCTCCCGGACGGCAGGGCCGCCACCGGATGCCCCCTGGCCGGACGAGGCACCCGAGACGGCCAGGCTGGCGCCCTGGACCGGCGAAGGCGGCTCGCCGCCCATCCCGGAGCGGCGGGCGCAGACCCGCGGTCAGGCCCCGGCTGGATCGGGTCAGGAGCCACCTGCGCTCGACCAGACGGCTCGCCTGCCCGGCCGGGACCAGGGTGGATACGGACCACCGCCCGCCCGGGCCGGGGAGCCCGGATACGACCGTTCACCCCGGCTAGCCGGCCCACCCGGATACGA
>DASZAD010000068.1:0-8184 GCA_035945415.1 Streptosporangiaceae bacterium | reverse complement strand
AACAACGCCTCCTGAGTGGCCAGCGGCGTGCCCGCCGCCGCCGTATGCGAGGCCGCCGCCCGCTGCCCCGCCACCGACCGGCCACTGACCACCGTCAGCACCGGCATCATCTGGCCCACCCGCCGCGCGGTCCGGGCGAACTTGCGCGGGCTGCCGAACGACTCCACATACAACACCGCCAGCGCGGTCTGCCCGTCCTGCTCCCACCAGGTCAGTAGGTCGTTGCTGGACACGTCGTACTTATCCCCGGCCGACACGAACGAGGACACCCCGATGCCCAGCCGGGACAGGTGCGCCAGGAACGAGACCCCCACCCCGCCCGACTGCACCACCAGGCCCGCCCGGCCGGGCAGCGGCCGGTCAGCGCCGAAGGTCGCGTCCAGACCGAGGCCGGGCACGGCGATGCCGAAACAGTTCGGCCCCACCAGCCGCATACCGTACCGGCGGCAGATCGCCAGCAGGTCGGCGCCCTCGGCCCCCAGCCCAGAAGTGATCACAACCAGCGACCGGACCCCCCGTCGCCCGCACGCGTCGGCCACCGCCGGGACGGCGGGCGCGGGCACCGCGATCACGGCCATGTCCACGTGCTCGGGCAGGTCGGCCACCGATGGCAGGCAGTGCAGGCCTTCCATGGACCGGCCGCGCGGGTTGACCGGGTAGACCGGGCCGGCGAAGCCCCCGGTGACGATGTTGTGCAGGATCTCCCGGCCCGGTGATCCCCGGCGGCGGCTGGCGCCGATCACAGCGATCGACCCGGGCCGCAGCAGGTGACACAGGCTGGCCACGTCGGCCCGGCTCTCCCGGGCGGCGACCGCGTCCAGGTAGCGGTCCAAGCGCTGGTCTGCCTCGTCACACGGCAGCGGGAAGGTGAGCTGCATGTCGCCATCGGCGAACTTCCGCTGTACCGGCAGCCCGGCGTTGGCGAACACGGCCAGCATCGCTGTGTTCTCGGTCAGGGTCTCTGCGGTAAAGGCGCGCAGGCCGCGCTGCCGGGCGATCGACACCAGGTGCTCCAGCAGCAACGTGGCGATCCCGCGGCCGTGCAAGTGGTCGGGCACGGCGAAGGCGATCTCGGCCACGGCCGGGCCGGGTATCGGCTCGTAGCTGGCCACGCCGGCCAGCTCGTCGCCGAGCCAGGCCAGCAACGCCGCGTGGTCGGGACCAGGCGCGCGGCACACCCGTCGCGCCTCGCGGTCGGCGTTGAGCGGGCTGAGGCTGAAGAACCGCAGGTAGGCGTTCTCTGGTGACAGCGCGGCGTGCATCGCCCGCACCGCCTCGAAGTCCTCCGGGGTGGCGGGGCGGATCTCGATCGTGCTGCCGTCGATGAGCAACGCGAATGTCGCGGTAGTCATGCCACCGCTCCCATCCTGGGGCCAGCCTGCGTTCGCATCGCGACACCTCGATTCTTTGGCTATAACCAGGTTCGGGGAACGACTGACCTGCGGGCAGAGGCAAAGCGGCCCTGATCCGGAGGACCTTCGGCCTTTGCTCTAAGCCGCTCCCGCCAGTGGGCTGGCGAGCACGCCTGCGACACGGCCCAGGAAGTTCCTGACCGTCGCCGAGGCCACGCGGTGCAGGAGCACGCGGTCGAGCCCGGCGCCCAGCGCACCCCCCGGGGGCCGGTAGGACCCTTCGAGCACGAGCAGGGCGGAGTCCTCCCCGTCCGGGGCCAGCGTGACGTCGGCGTCCAGGACCGGGAACAGCCGGCCACCCGGCCCGCGGACCTCCCATCTCAGCGCGAGCCCGGCCCGGCTGTCGTTGGTCAGATCCCGGAGACGAATCTCGGCCAGCCTCGACAGGCCCGGTACTGCGCCAGCCGGCCCCACGCGAAGCAGGATCGCGACTTCCTCGCTGTAGGCCTCGTTCGAAGCACCCACCAGCCAGCTGCCCAGCTTCGCCAGCCGGACCCGGGCGACCTCGAAGCCGGCCTCCACCGGTACCTGCCCACTGACGAACACGGCGCAATTCAACCGGTGTGATGCTCGCCCGGCCAAGGGCGAAGGTCCCCGAGTTTGCTGGGACGAAGGTCCCCTCTCCCGCCGGGGCCGGAGGTTTCGCTGGTGATCACGGTTCTGCCCCTGGTTCGTCGATGACCTCGGTGACCGGCCGCCGGGGTGCTCCCGGCGGTATGGGCAGCCCGTAGCCGATCCGCAGGATCATCTGCGGTTCTCCCCTCCCCGACCGCGGATCACGGACCAGCCACGCGTCAGCGACCTCCAGCGGCTGGGTCAGCGGGCTGACGGAGAGCCCGCGGCAGGTGGCGGTCAGCCAGACCCGCTCCAGGGCCTGCCCGGCGGCCAGCCAGCCAGCCGGCCCCGGGGTGTCGACTGACAGCACGGCCAGTTGCGGCTCCTGCTCGAACCAGGCATAGATCACCCGGGATGTGTCGCGGTCCGGCGCGAACTCCCGCACCGGCGCGTGACCCTCCAGCGACCTCGGCCCGAGGGCGCGGTCCGGCATGCCGTCCCGATCACGCTCGCCGCCGGCCCAGCGGGCCAGCTCGACGCGGTAGGCCGGGCTGGCCAGCAGATCGCGCTCGGCGTCGGCGGCCAGGCCCAGCACGCGCAGGCTCTCCTCGTGGTCCAGCAGATCCAGCCGCGCCCCTTCCAGGCCGGCCGCCTCGGCCAGTTCGGCCCGGATGCCCGGGGGCACCGGCCGGGCGCTGAACGGCTCCCGGTTGGTCTGCCGACGGGGGATGGCCGCGGCCAGCTCACGGTCCCAGGACGTGGGGCGATGCCGCCCGGCCAGCCGGACCCCGGCCAGCAGCAGTGGCTGGCCGAGGTCGGGCAGCAGCCGGATCTCCGTATTCACCCCCGTCGCCGCAGCCGCCGCGCGCAGGTTGAACAGCGCCGCGCCGCAGGCGATGTGCGTGGCCCGGCCGTCCGGATCCGCGGCCGGCAGCATCCGCGCCGGATCGGCGCGTAGCTCAATCGTGTAACCAGCACCGGTGATCCGGAACCGCCAGGGCTGGGTGTTGTGCATCGACGGCGCGGTCACCGCAGCCCTGATCAGCTCCCCGGCCAGCCGGGAGATTATCCCCGGCCGGACGGATCCGGTGCTGCCAGGCGCATGTTCTGTCATGTCGCCACCGTCGTCCGCCGCTGATGCGGCGGACAGGGCCTTTCGGCCCTTCGGACAGGGCCGATCGGCTCTGCCGGGCCGGGCCGCCCGGTTGATCCGCTGACTGGCGGAAAGGGAGGGCCGACATGATTCGCACGGCGCCGCGCCCAGGCGGGCCGGCCGTCGCGGTTCGGGTGGCCGGCCTGCAGGTCATCCGGAGCGGCCGGAAGGTGCTGCACGACCTGTCGTTCGGTGTCATCCGCGGCTCGGTGACCGGCCTGATCGGGCCGAGCGGCTGCGGCAAGACCACGCTGATGCGCGCGATCGTCGGCGTCCAGCTGGTCCACGGCGGATCGATCGATGTCCTCGGCCATCCCGCGGGAAGCCGGCCACTGCGCCGCCTGATCGGGTACTCCACCCAGGAGCCGGCCGTCTATGCGGACCTCACGGTGGCCGAGAACCTGCGCTATTTCGGCCGCGTACTGACCGCGCCGCGCTCGGACATCGGCCGGGTTCTCGGTGAGCTGGGGCTGGATGACGTCCGCGACCAGATCGCGGGCCGCCTGTCCGGCGGCCAGTTGCACCGGGCCAGCCTGGCCGTGGCCCTGCTCGGCTCTCCCGAGCTGCTGGTGCTGGACGAGCCGACGGTGGGACTCGACCCGGTCCTGCGCCGGGATCTGTGGGACCTCTTCCACCGGCTGGCCGCCGGAGGGCTGACCCTCGTCGTCTCCAGCCACGTCATGGACGAGGCCGCCCGCTGCGACCGGCTCATCCTGATGCGAGACGGTGAGATCCTGGCCGACGACACTCCCGCCGGACTGCGCGCCACGACCGGGACCAGCGAGCTGGACGACGCGTTCCTGCGGCTGATCGACGCGAGGGACGGAGCCGTGGCATGAGCATCAAGATCACGCTGGCCACCACGGCGCGGATACTCGGCCAGCTGCGGCATGACCACCGGACCGTCGGGCTGCTGGTCGGCGTGCCCAGCGTGCTGATGATCCTGCTCCGGTACGTGATCAACAATCCGGTCGTGTTCGACCGGTTCGGACCCATGCTGCTCGGCGTGTTCCCGTTCGTCGTCATGTTCGTGGTCACCTCGGTCGGCACGTTGCGCGAGCGCTCCACCGGCACGCTGGAACGGCTGATGACCACCCCGATGGCCAAGCTCGACCTGCTGGCCGGGTACGCCCTGGCCTTCGGCCTGACCGCCCTGGTGCAGGTCGCGGTGGTGGCCACCATCTCGCTGACCTGGCTGGGGCTGAACCTGACCGGCCCGCTGTGGGCGTTGCTGACCGTGGCGGTGCTCGACGCGCTGCTCGGCATGGCTCTGGGGTTGTTCGCCAGCGCGTTCGCCCGGACCGAGTTCCAGGCCGTGCAGTTCATGCCGGCCCTGGTCCTCCCGCAGGCCGTGCTGTCCGGGCTCGTCGTCTCCCGCGGGCAGATGTCCGCGTTCCTGCACGCGCTGTCGGACGCGATGCCCATGTCCTACGCGGTGGAGGCGATGCAACAGGTCACCATCTACCCCGCCGTGACCGGCACGCTACGCCGCGACCTGGCGATCATCGCCGGGTGCACCCTGCTTTCGCTGGGGATGGGCGCGGCGACCCTCCGCCGCCGCACCCCGTGACCGCTCAGGCAGATAGCCCCGTTATCGCGGGTGGACCACGCTGACCGGGCAGGGGGCATGATTCAACACGGCGTGGCTGACCGAGCCGAGTGCCATCCCCTTCATGCCCTCGCGCCCGCGGGCTCCCACGACCAGCAACTGGGCGTGGGCCTGCGCGGTCGCGTCCAGCAGTGCGCGGCGCGGGGAGCCCGGTGAGATGATCCGGTGCACCGTCACCTCGGGGAAGGCCGCCTCGTATCCGGCCAGCGCCTTCTCGAAGTCCTCCTCGACTTGATGTGCGCCGCCAAGGAGCCCTGCCGCGTCGGCCAGAGCGCAGATGGCGTGCAGCGGGACTTCGCACAGCGCCGCCTCCTCGAACGCGAACGTGACGGCGGCCTGGCAGGCTTCCGACCCGTCCACGCCCACGACGACGGGTCCCGGCTGGTGTCCTGGAACCGGCCTGGAGCGCCCGCGCACCACGGTCACCGGCCCGCTGGCATACGCGGCGACCTGCGAGCTGACCGATCCCGTCAGCAGCCTGGCGAGCCCGCCGCGGCCTCGCGAGCCGACCACCACCATCGCCGCTCCGGCGCTCTGGTCGCACAGCACCCGCGCGGCAGAACCGTTCACCAGCAAGGGCCGTACCGAGTCAGCCTCGATCGCCGTCCGGGCCCGGCGCAGGCCGCCGGCCAGGATCCGTTCGGCGTGCTGCCGCGCGGCTTCGTCATCGGGGCTGCCGTCTGACAGTCCTTGGTATCTGGCCTGCCAGGCATGACACACGATCAGGTCGAGCAGGCGAGCCTGGGCCTCCGTAATTGCCCAGTCCAGTGCCAGCTCGCTGTCCGGGGAGCCGTCGTATCCCGCCAGGATCGCCTTCGCCGCGCCGGCCATGGTCACCTCCTGCTGCTGCGGATGCCACCGACCATCGCCCGCTCCGGCCATCGCCACGAGAGTCCGTGGTCCCGTCGGCCCGGGACGTTCGGCACCAAGGTCCCGCGCCGAGATGGCGAATGCCCTTACGCTGGGTCCATCGGGGCCAGGGACGGCGGGCGTCAGCCCGGCCTGACCGGGCGGTAGCGGGGCTGCCACATCAGCGCTCTCAACTGGCCGAGAAGGTCGGTGTCCAGGGTGGCGGTGGCCACGCCTTCGGCCGCAGCGGCCCTGGCCACCGCGGCCGCCACCACCACGGACGTTTCCCGCAGGTCGGCCACTCGCGGCAGCAACGGAGCGCCGCAGGCCGAGATGTCCGCCAGACCGGCGACCGCACGGGAGGCCGCCAGCAGCATCCCGCCGGTGACCCGCTGGGCCCGCGCGGCGATCACGCCCAAGCCCACGCCCGGGAAGACCAGCGCATTGTTGGCCTGGCCAATCTCATAGCGGATGCCCTCATGGTCCACCGCCCCAAACGGGCTCCCGGTAGCGACCAGCGCACGGCCGCCGGTCCACCTGATCAGGTCGGCCGGCACTGCCTCGGACAACGCGGTCGGATTGGACATGGGCATAATCACCGGCGACTGGACGTGGGCCGCCATGTCGCGGACGATCCCCTCGGTGAACGCTCCCGCTATGGCCGAGGTCCCGATCAGCACCGTGGGATGCACCCGGGCGACCACCTCGGCCAGGCGGGCATCGTCGCGCCAGCCTGCGACTTCTGCCGGGTCGCGCGCGTACCGGCGCTGCGCCTGGCTGAGCGCCGTCATGTCCCGGGTCAGCAGGCCCTGCCGGTCGACCGCCCAGAACCGCAGCCGGGCCTCTGTCTCCGGCATGCCATCGGCCACCATGGCCGCGGTCAACTGGTCGGCGATGCCCGCCCCGGCCGTGCCCATTCCGAAGATCACGATCCGGTGGCCTGGCAGCGGGATCCCGGCCGCCCTGGTCGCGGCCAGTACGGCAGCCAGATTGACCGCGCCCGTGCCCTGGATGTCGTCATTGAACGTCAGCCGTTCACCCCGGGACCGGTCGAGCACCCGCCTGGCGTTCGCCCTTCCCAGGTCTTCCCAGTGCAGCAAGGCCAGCGGGAACAACTTGCCGGCCGTGCCGACGAACTCGTCAAGGAAGGCGTCGTACTGGTCCGCGGGCACCCGGGGATGACGGTTACCGATATAAAGCGGATCGTCGAGCAGGCTCTGCCGGTCGGTTCCCACATCCAGCATGACCGGGATCGCGCGGCCGGGATCTATCCCGCCCGCCGCCGTGTAGACGGCGAGCTTGCCCACCGCGATGTCGATGCCGCCGACTCCCCAGTCGCCAATGCCCAAGATGGCGCCCGCATCGGTCGCCACGATCAGATCTACGTCGGCGGACCCCAGATCGGCCGCGAGCAGCGAGGTCTCGATCAGCTCGGGATGGTCCACCGACAGGTAAATCCCACGAGGCCGCCGGTACTCGTGGCTGTAATGCTCGATCGCCAGCCCGACTGTGGGCGTGTAGACGATCGGCAGCATCTCAGTAAGGTGGTCGGTCAGCAGCCGGTAGAACAACACCTCGTTGCGGTCGTGCAGGGCGTTCAGGGTGACGTTGCGGGCCAGATCGCCGGGCTGGCTGAGGTATTGCGCGTAGACGCGCGCGACCTGGTCATCCAGAGTGAAGTGAGCCGCCGGGATCAGCCCGGTCAGGCCCAGGTCACGGCGCTCGCTGTCGCTGAACGCGGTGCCCTTGTTGATCCGCGGATCGGCGAGCACCTGCCGGCCGCGCAGCGTGGTCCGCCACCAGCCATCCTCGTCCCGCCACAACGCCCGCATGACGTCCTTCCCAGCCGCCGTGATCCATGATGACGTCCAGGTCGTTGTCTTCGCTACGCCCGCGCCGGGATGCCGGTCCCTCCAGCTGGTGACCTTTGCCCCTGCCACAGGAAGGGCCAGCAGGAGAGCATGGCGAAGCTGAGCAGGGAGAAGACCGTGACAGTTGCCGTCCCACGTCGCGAGAAAAGCGCGCTGTTCCGTCGTCGCTCCGTCGCCGCGCTCCGGGCCGCCGCGTGCACCGCCGGGCCGCCGCGTGCACCGCCGGGCCGCCGCTTCGCCGCCCACACCCTCCAGCTGGTGCGTAGGCCCCGGCCGGCGGTCTCCAGTCCGGCCCGGGGAAATAGACCAACGGCCCTACCGGCCAGGCGTGTCTCGGCGTCAGCTAGACCCCGCAGCGAGGAGGATGAGAAGCCGTGAAGATGTGGATCCGGCAGCACAAGGCCACGGTGATCGCGGTGGCGGCGGTGATCGCGCTGGCGGGGCTGGTCGCTGGCCTGCTGCTGGCATTTCTCGGTGGTGAGAAGGCGAAGCCGGCGGCCGCGCCCTCGCCCGTCCCGCAGCTGCGGTCGCCGTTCACCGGTGAGGTGGTGCCGTCGCTGAACCGGGTGCTCGCGGTGAAGATCGACAACATCGTGAACGCGCGGCCGCAGACCGGCCTCACCCGCGCCGACATCGTGTACGTGCTGCCGGTCGAAGGCGGGCTGAGCCGGTTCCTGGCGGTCTTCTCTTCCCACTATCCGCCCGTGATAGGGCCAGTGCGCAGCGCCCGGGAGG
>DASZAD010000067.1:0-6028 GCA_035945415.1 Streptosporangiaceae bacterium | reverse complement strand
CATGCCGCTGGACGACCTGGTCCAGTACCAGGTGACAGAATCACTCGCCCGGTTTCACCTGGAGGTCGCCGTGAACGACCTCGTCACCTGGGCCTTCCCGCTCGCGCAGCGGGTGATGACCGACGTGGCCAGCCAGCTGGGCGGGCGTGACGCGTCGGCGCGGGCGGCGGCCGCCGCCGCGCTGCACCGCGATCAGGCGGCGCTCGACCGGCAGCGCGCCACCATCGACAAGATCATAATGTCGGCCGACCGGGCGCTGTCCGCCCACGTCGCTCCGCCCAGCTTGCCCGGCTGAGCCTGCCCCGCTGATGCCCGTCCGGCTGAGCCTGCTCAGCTGATGCCCGTCCGGGTCACAAGCCGTCCTGACCGGCACGTCTCACCTGGCCGGCCCGCTTGCGCGGAGGGCGGTTCCAGCCCCGCACCCCGATCCTGGCGCTGGTGTCAGGGAAGTCGAGCCTGAGCTCATCGTCGACGTCGCTGCCCTCCCGCAGCCAGGAGAACAGGACGCCGAAGATCACGGGTAGGAAGCAGGCAGCAGCCACGCCCCACACCAGCCCGACGGCGATCTCCTGGTCGGCGACGCGCCCCGGGCCGCCGGACCCGGCGTAGGCCTGGACCACCGGGCTGTTCGCGAATCCCAGCACGTAGGCGACGATCCACGTGGACCACATGGCGAACGCCGCGATGACGGCACGCTGCGGGCCGGGCAGCCGGGGTGCCAGCGGCGGCGAGACAAGCTCGAGCCAGAGCCCGGCGCCGGCGATGAGAAGCGTGATGGCCTCGGCCGCGACAAGACCAGGAACCCGGGCCAGCGCGTCGAGCACCGGCGGCAACCGCCACGCCAGGCTCACGCCGGCGAACCCGGCGAGCAACACCGCGCCGCGCCGGAAGGACGGCCGGCCCTTCTGGCGCGGGCGCCAGGAGGCGCCCAGCGCGATCAGCGCGGGGCAGACCATCGCGAACATGCTGAACTGGAGTGATTCGGCCCAGAGATATCGCCGGGCCAACGTGGACAGCGGGGGCACCAGGCTTACGATCGCCAGCACCAGGCCGGCCACCGGGAGCCAGCGCCGCAGGTCCGCACCCGGGCCCTGTCTGGTCATCGTGCGCTCACCGCGGTGACCATCGCGAGCAGGACGGTGGTCAGGCCCGCGATCCCGTGGCCGGCCGGGACGAGAGGCGCCAGGTACCCCTTCGGCCTGGGACCCGTCGCCGACGGGTGGGCCGGAACCTGTGCGAGCACCTCGTCGGTCAGCCGACCGGCCAGCGCGTCGTCGGTGAGTGCCCGGGCGAGCACCTCGTCGGTCAGCCGCCTGGCGAGCGCGTCCTCGGCCGGCGGGGTGAAAACTCCGCCGATGCCGGCGCCACCGGCGGGCCCGGCTGCCCCAGCGGCGGGAGTGGGATAAGGAGTCCACACGGTCACCATGGCGACGCCCAGCCCGACCACTAGCGTGAGCAGGCCGGCGGCGGACCAGGCCAACGCGGCGATGCCGGTGGCCAGATAGCTGACCCACAAGACGAGCCCGGTGGTGGCCAGGCCGGCGTGCCCGTAGACCACCACCGGGGGAAGGCGGCCCGTGCCGGCCCGCGACATCCGCGGGCCGCCGCGGGCGATCCAGGTACGCAGCATGTAGGCCCCGATGCTAACGGTGAGCAACCAGGTGACGAGCGTGGCAATGGCCATATGCCTCTCCCTGGCGCGTGGGTGACCAATAATTCACTGCCAGGTGACCAGAAGCGTGCCAGCAGCGTATCGCCGCGCGAAGGCATATGCCAGGCTGCGCTTCGCCTGCCTACGTCACTTCAACCTCACTGCAATCGTTTGGGCGCTACTGCCCGCCGGCCGGGTGACGCGGAGTAGAGTGACTCACTGTCAGTGGATCCAGCCGCTTGGGGGAACGGCTCAGACTCGCCATCGATGGCGGGCGAGATGAAATGGCGGGAGTGCGATGACGACTTCCCGGGCAGCTCATCCCGTCGCCGCATCCCGTCCGGATGACTGGGCGAAGCCCCGGGTCCTGCTCATCGAGGACGAGCCCAGGATCAGTTCCTTTGTCGCCCGCGCGCTGACGGCGGACAGCTACGACGTCGACGTGACGGCCACCGGGGCCGAAGGCCTGCGCCGGGCCACCGCCACGCCGTACCAGCTCGTCCTGCTCGACCTGATCATGCCCGACCTGGACGGGCGCGTCGTCCTGGAGCGCCTGCTCGCCGCTCGCCCGACGCAGGCCGTGATCGTCGTGTCCTGCCTGTCCGCGGTGACCGACAAGGTGGAATGCCTGGAGCTCGGGGCCCAGGACTATCTCACCAAGCCGTTCGCCATGGACGAGCTGCTGGCCCGGGTCCGGCTGCGGACCCGGTCGCCCGGGGACGCGCACGCGCGCTCCGAGCTGATCAGCAATGGCGCGCTCACGCTGGATCTGTGGCGGCTGGAGGCCGACTGCGGACAGGGGCCGGTACCCTTGACCCGCCTGGAATTTCTGCTGCTCAGGGAGCTCATGGAACACGTCGGCCAGTCCGTGTCGAAGCACCAGCTCCTGGCCTCGGTCTGGGGGTACGACTTCGACCCCGGCTCGAATGTCGTGGACGTCTGCGTACGGCGGCTACGGTCCAAACTCGGCTTCGACCTGATCAAGACGGTGCGCGGTGAGGGTTACCAGCTTGCGGGCTAGCCTGAGGCGGCTGAGGCGGCTGAGGCGGCTGAGCCTGCGGGGCAGGCTCGCCCTCGGCGCGGGCGCGGGCGCCCTGGTCCTGGTCATCGTCACGATCGCCCTCGGCGGCCCGTCACCGGCCACCCTCAGCCACCCGGGCTCCACGCCCGCCGCGAAGGCCTTCTCGCTGCCCGCTCTGGCGGGGTCCGGTTCCCGCCGCTCGGTGTCGCTCAGCCAGTACGCCGGGCGGCCGGTCATCGTCAACTTCTTCGCCTCCTGGTGCGAGCCGTGCCAGAAGGAGACGCCGCTGCTGGCCAGGTTCTACCACGCTCACCACGGACAGGTGATCATCATCGGGGTGGACGTGAACGACGGCGGGACCGCGGCCCTGCGTTTCGTGCACCGCTCCGGGGCCGGCTACCCGGTGGGGACCGACCAGTCGGCGGCGACTGCCATCAGGTACGGCGTCGCGGGGCTCCCCCAGACCTTTTTCCTTAACGCACGCCACCTGGTCGTCAAGCGGGTCTTCGGAGCTGTGACCACGGCGGAGCTCGACGCGGGCCTGGCCCGGATGCGGTGAGCTGATCGCCGCGCCCCCGTACGTCCGGCGTGCTGTCGGTGCCGGGTGGCAGACTGCCGTGCATGACCGGATCAGATCCTGCCGCTCCGAAGGCGGACCTTCACCGTTACCTGCAGGAGGCCCGTGACGCCCTGTTGTGGAAGCTC
Organism: Streptosporangiaceae bacterium; assembly: GCA_035945415.1. Classification (GTDB taxonomy): domain Bacteria; phylum Actinomycetota; class Actinomycetes; order Streptosporangiales; family Streptosporangiaceae; genus PALSA-505. Next base: position 2,651 of record DASZAD010000067.1, on the reverse strand, counting down.
GAAGGGCTTTCTGAGTACGACATCCGGCGGCCCATGACGCCAACGGGCACCAACCTCCTGGGCGTGGTCAAGCACGTGGCCAGCGTCGAGCTCGGGTACCTTGGCGAGACGTTCGGGCGGCCGTCGGACGAGCCGCTGCCCTGGTTCGCCGAGGACGCGGAGCCGAACGCGGACATGTGGGCCACGGTCAGCGAGTCACGCGAGCAGATCGTGGGGCTCTACCACCGGGTCTGGGCGCACTCGGACGCGACGATCACCGCCCTGCCGCTGGACGCGCCCGGCCGGGTGCCGTGGTGGCCCGAGGAGCGGAACCCGGTGACGCTGCACGAGATCCTGGTTCGCATGGTGGCCGAGACCAACCGGCACGCCGGACACGCCGACATCGTCCGGGAGCTGATCGACCGGAGCATCGGCTACCAGAACGGGAACGACAACCTGCCTCCGGGCGATCAAGCCTGGTGGCAGGACTACCATGACCGGCTGGAACGCGCGGCGCGTGAGGCCGGCGAGCTGGCCTGAACACCGATCATGGGGTCTCGTGCCTGGCGGCCGCCTCCTCCAGCTCGGCGGCTTCGGCCTGGGCCACGCGGGTCTCCGCTTCCACGTCGATCGACCTGCTGAAGAGGTAGTAGAGGCCGCCCGCGATCGGCAGCCCGACGAAGAACGAGATGTCGGCACCGCCCAGCGCCTTGGCCGCCGCGCCTTCGAAGAGCGTGCCCGCGTGGAAGAACGGTGACATGCAAGCGAAGGCGACGACGTAAGCGGTGACCCCGCGCCATCCCCAGCGGCCGTACATCCCGTGCGGGTTGAAGATCTCGGCGATCGCGTAGTGGCCGCGCCGCACAATGTAGTAGTCGACCAGGTTGACGGCGGTCCACGGGACGAACAGGTAGAGGACCAGCAGCAGGAAGTTGCTGAAGTTGCTCAGGAAGTGGCTGCTCGCGGCCAGCGCCCCGACCATCGCGAGCGCCGCCGTGAAGGTGATCGTGACCACGCGCACGGTCAGCGTCGGCCGCACCCGCCGGATCGAGTCCATCCCGCTGATCAGCGTCAGCGAGCCACCGTAGTTGTTCAGCGAGGTGACCGAGACCAGGCCGAGCGCGGCCAGGATAAGGACGATCGCGCCGAAGCCGGAGAAGACGTGGTCGCCCACCTTGTTGAGCTCGCTGATGCCGGTGCCGTCGAAGCTCTTACCTGCCCAGAAGGCCAGCACCGCACCGACGATCATCATCCAGGCGCCGCCGATGGCCGATCCCCAGTAGGTCCACTGGAAGGTCCGGCGAACGGTCACCGTGGGCGGGAGGTACCGGGAGTAGTCCGAGACGTAGATCGCCCAGCTGATCTGGTAACCGGCCACCACGCCGAACTGGCCGAGGAACGGGGCGGCCTTGAACGTGCCGACGCTGAACGTGCCGGGCGGGTAGTGGATCACGAACAGCGCGACCGTGAAGATGCCGAAGATGACGATCATCGCATAGGTCAGCCACCGCTCGGCCTTGTGGATGAGGTCGTACCCGACCAGGGCGACGATCAGCGCCACGACCGACGCGATGACCACCCAGAGCTTGACCGGGCCGTGCGCGGTGATGTTCATCGCGTCGCCGGCCAGGATGATGTTGAACACGTTGAAGCCGGCGTACTGGATGTAGGCGAACAGCCAGACCAGCAACGCGCCGATGTAGCCGAACTGCGGCCGCGACTGGATCATCTGCGGCAGCCCGAGCTGCGGTCCCTGGGCGGAGTGGAACGCCATGAACAGCGTGCCGATCAGGACGCCGAGCACGATGGCCAGCACGGACCAGAACAGGTCCCCGCCCTCGAAGAAGCCGATCAGGCCGACCGCCAGCGTGGCGATCTGCGCGTTCGACATGAACCACAGCGGGCCCAGGTGCCAGATCTTGCCGTGTCGCTCGTTCAGCGGCACATAGTCGATCGACCGGACCTCGATCCGGCCTGGGCGCGGCTGCTCGGTAGTTGTCGCCATGCGCACACTCTGGACCCAGTTGGCGCCCAGCGGAATACTTTCTGGCCAGCCAATTCGCCGCGTGGACGAGAGATCACCGCGTGATCATCCGGGTGCCCGCCCGGTCCACGGGAGATGACCCGGTCCACGGGAGATGATGGGTACGGAGCGAACGCAGAGCAGGCAGGAGAGGCGGACACATGACCGAGCCCGTTCCCCGGGTGATGGCCGGAGGTAAGACCGGCCCGGTGGACTCCAGGCAGTTTCCCCGCTTCGCCGGGGAGGCGACGTTCGCCCGGCTGCCCCGGCTCGCCGACGTGGACCACGCCGACGTGGCCGTGCTGGGCGTGCCCTTCGACAGCGGGGTCACCTACCGGCCGGGCGCCCGGTTCGGTCCTGCCCACATCAGGGAGTCGTCCCGGCTGCTGCGCCCGTACAACCCGGCTCTGGACGCGTCGCCCTTTGCCCGCCAGCAGGTCGCTGACGCGGGCGATCTCGGAGTGAACCCGTTCAGTATCGACGAGGCCATCGTCACGATCGAACGGGCGGCCCGCGGCCTGCTGGAGCGCACCGGCTGCCTGCTGACGCTGGGCGGCGACCACACGATCGCGCTGCCACTGCTCCGTGCGGTCGCGGCCAGGCACGGCCCGGTGGCCCTGGTTCACTTCGACGCGCACCTGGACACCTG
>DASZAD010000066.1:0-2398 GCA_035945415.1 Streptosporangiaceae bacterium | reverse complement strand
CCCTTCACCAGGTTCTGCAGGAACAGGTCGTGCGCGCGCTTCTCGAACTGCCGGATCCTGGTCATGGTCCGGTACAGCCCGAGTGCGGCTTGCTCATCCATCGCGCGGGTCCACTCTGTTGTCTGGAGCGAGCGCGTCGGGCAAGCCCGCCGCGCTGCCGCTCAATACGGGTTGGTGACGAACAGTTCCTTGGACGGGAACCTGGTGATGATCTGGACGCCGTCGTCCACCACGACGACCTCCTCCTCGAGCCGGGCGGCGGACACGCCGTCGCTGGCCGGGCAGTAGGTCTCCAGGGCGAACACCATCCCCTTGTGGATCTCCATCGGGGCGTCCAGCGAGGACAGCCTGCTGATGATCGGCCGCTCGTGCAGGGCCAGGCCGAGCCCGTGGCCGAACTGCAGGCCGAACGCGGTCTTCTCGTCGGGCAGGCCGATGTCCTGCGCGGTCGGCCAGAGCCTGGCCACCTGGTCGGTGCTCACGCCCGGCTTGATCGCCGTGATCGCGGCCTCCATCCACTCGCCGGCCCGGGCGTAGGCGTCCCGCTGGGCCTGGTTGGAGCTGCCCACGCTGAAGGTGCGGTAGTAGCAGGTCCGGTAGCCGTTGAAGGAGTGCATGATGTCGAAGAACGCCTGCTCTCCGGGCCGGATCATGCGGTCGGAGAAGTTGTGCGGGTGCGGGTTGCAGCGCTCGCCGGAGACGGCGTTGATCGACTCCACGTCGTCGGAGCCCATCTCGTACAGCCGCTTGGTGGCCAGCGCCACGATCTCGTTCTCCCGGACGCCGGGCCGCAGCGCGTCGGTGATGTCCTGGTAGACGCCGTCCACCATGGCGGCGGCCGTGGTGAGCAGGGCGATCTCGTCGGGTGACTTGAGCTGCCTGGCGTCCAGCATGACCTGCTGGCCGTCGCGCGCCTCGACGCCCTGGCGCTGCAGTTCGAACAGCATGGGAAGCTCGGCGAAGTCGATCCCGACCGGCATCCCCGCCACCCCGGAGTCTTCGAGGAGCCCCTTGATCTCCGCCACCGCCTTGGCGGCCAGGCCGGCCTCCGGCGCGGTCGCGCCGCGCATGGTGGTGTAGGAGGCGATGCAGTGCTCGGGCTTGAGCCAGGGGCAGTACATCCGATGGTGCACCGCGGCCGAGCCGAAGTCCCAGAGGAACAGTTCGCCGGTGCGGGTGTACAGCGCGTACCGGCAGAGCTTGTCCCTGGTCCACTCGCCGATGGCCACCCCGGTGAGGTAGCGGATGTTGTTGTTGTCGAAGACCAGCAGGGCCCCCAGCTCGCTGGCCTCCAGCGCGGCCATGGCCCGGCTCAGCCGGTAGGAGCGCAGCCGGGCGAAATCGACGCGCTGCTCGAAGTCGACGTTCATCCGCCCGGGGGCGGGCGTCAGCGGAAGGGCGGGCACGGGCGGGATGGGCGCGACCATAACGGCTTCCTCTCGCATGCCAACCGGTGTACAGCCTGATTTAACGTATGTACAGTGTGGCTGTCAACTAACACGGCCAAGGCCTCGTGACGGAGGAACGAGGCCGCAGGCCACCGGGGGTTCCGGGGGTCGCTCCCCCGGGCTAGCAGGGAAGGGCCGTGACAGCCTCGTTCGATCCCGGCGCGGAACTCGGGCCCCGGCTGCGGCAGGTGCGTGAGCAGCGGGGCCTGTCGGCGCGGGAGCTTGCCCGCCGCATCGAGTGCTCGCCCAGCCTGATCTCGCAGATCGAGCGCGGCCTGTCCGCGCCGTCGGTGGGCATGCTCTACGCCCTGGCCACCGAACTGCGCACCTCGCTCGACTTCCTGTTCGCCGTGACGGCGCCCGCCGACAGCCTGACGGTGACCGCGCACGGCGACGGCCGCGTGCGCGGCGAGGCGGGTCCCGGCGGGCACGGCATCGTGCAGCGGGCCGGCACCCGGCGCACCATCGACCTGGCCAGCGGCGTGCGCTGGGAGCGGCTGACGCCCGGCCCTGACGAGCGGGCAGACTTCCTCGAAGTGATCTACGAGCCCAGCGGGCATTCCACCGACGCGCGGCGCCCGCTGCGCCACGACGGCCACGAGTACGGCCTGATCACCAGCGGCACCCTGCACGCCACGGTCGGGTTCGACACCTTCGTGCTGACCCCCGGCGACTCGATCGCGTTCGACTCCGCGGTGCCGCACCTGTACTGGAACGACACCGCGGCGGACGTGCACGCGGTCTGGGCGGTGGTGCACGCTCAGCCGGGCCGCGCCTGACGCCGGCGCGGCGGGCCTCCTGGCTGCGGCCCGCGCGGCGGCTGCGGCTCCGCATCCGCCGCCATGTCCCGGGGCTGGCCGGGCTCACGATGCGGCGGGCGGACCGGCAGGGCCGGCGACGAGCGGTGCCGCGGCCGGGTGCCCGACCACACCGCCGGGGGGAGGTCCAGG
>DASZAD010000065.1:0-10877 GCA_035945415.1 Streptosporangiaceae bacterium | reverse complement strand
TGCGCTGGGCGGGCAACACGCTCACCACCAACGGCGTCACGCAGTCCCGCGCCCTGACCGTCATCGCCGTGCGACGGCGCGGCAACGAGGCGATGGCCGGGGTGGTCTCCAGGTCCGGCGTCCGCGACGACCAGGTTGAGGACGTGGTGCGGGAGGCGGAGCGGGCGGCGGACGAGAGCTCTCCGGCGTATGACGCCAGGCCACTGGTCACGCCGGCCGGTGCTGGTTCCGCCGGTGCCGCTTCCGGTGCTGGGTCCGCCGGTGCTGGATCCGCCGGTGCTGGGTTCAGTGCCTCCTGGGACGACCCGGTGAGCCGCACCGAGATCGGGGTCTTCCGGCGCTTCACCGAGAGCCTGGGGCACGCGTTCGAGGCGGCCGCCGCCCGGGACCGCAAGCTGTACGGGTTCGCTGAGCACGACCTCACCTGCTCGTTCCTCGGCACGTCGAGCGGCTTGCGGCTGCGGCACGACCAGCCATCGGGGACGGTCGAGATCAACGGCCGGTCCGCGGATCTCAGCCGGTCCGCCTGGGCGGGCCAGGCCAGCCGGGACTTCACCGACGTGGACGCGGCCGCGATGGAGGCGAGCCTGGCCCAGCGGCTCGGCTGGGCCAGCCGTCAGATCGAGTTGCCGGCCGGGCGGTACGAGACGCTGCTGCCGCCCGCCGCGATGGCCGACCTGATGGTCTCCCTGTACTTCTCCGCCGGGGCAAAGGACGCGCTGGACGGCAGGACCGTGTTCAGCAAGGCCGGCGGCGGCACCCGGGTGGGCGAGCGGCTGAGCAGCCTGCCGGTGACCCTGCGCAGTGACCCGGCTGCGCCTGGGCTGGAGTGCGCGCCGTTCGTGATCGCGCACGCGTCCAGCCGCGGCACGTCGGTGTTCGACAACGGCCTGGCGCTGCGGCCCAGTGAGTGGATTCGCGACGGCACGCTGGCCGCCCTACGGCAGACGCGCTATTCCGCCGAGTTGAGCGACCTGCCGGTCACCCCGGGCATCGACAACCTCATCCTCGAACCAGCCAGCCCCGGGGCGCCCACGCTGGAGGACATGCTGGCCAGCACGCGCCGTGCGCTGCTGCTGACCTGTCTGTGGTACATCCGCGAGGTGGACGCGCAGACGCTGCTGCTCACCGGCCTGACCAGGGACGGCGTCTACCTGGTCGAGGACGGCGAAGTGACCGCGGCGGTCAACAACTTCCGGTTCAACGAGAGCCCGGTGGGCATGCTTGGCCGGCTGGCCGAGGTGGGCCGGAGCGCGCCGGCCCTGCCCCGGGAGATGGGCGACTTCTTCAGCCGGGTCGCCATGCCACCGGCCAGGATCGAGGGGTTCAACATGTCCTCGGTCAGCCAGGCCAGCTAGACGCGGCTCAGTCGTCTTCGAGGCGGAAGCCGACCTTGAGGCCCACCTGGAAGTGGGCGATCTCGCCGTCCACGATCTGGCCCCGGACCTGGGTCACCTCGAACCAGTCCAGGTGGCGCAGGGTCTGCCCGGCCCGGCGCAGCCCGTTGCGAACCGCGGTCTCGATGCTCTCCGGTGACGTCCCGACGATCTCGGTGACCCGGTAGGTGCGATCAGCCATCTGCCCTCCTGCGTGCGCGGGTGCTGAGGGCGTACGATACTCGTCCGCCGCTTCCGCCACCCGTTCGCCGCTCCTGCGCCGCCCGCGGATCAGGGAGGATGGCCAGATGAGCACGGACGTGCGAGAGCTGCGGCGGGAGGCGAGAGGGCTGCTGCCGCCCGAGGTCTACGACTTCATCGCGGGCGGGTCTGGCCAGGAGCGGACGCTGCGGGCAAACGCCAGAGCCTGGCGGCAAGTATCGCTGGCTCCCCGGGTGCTCCGCGACGTCTCCCGGGTGGATACCAGGGTCATGATTAACGGTGGCTGGCTGGCCACCCCCATCGCCGTGGCCGCGACGGCGTTTCATCACCTGGTGCATCCGGACGCGGAGCTGGCCTCGGCCGCCGGCGCCGCCCGGGCGGGCGCTCTGTACGTGCTGTCCACCCGGAGCTCCCGCCGGATCGAGGACGTCGCCTCGGTCCTCACCCCGGCCGGGGCGAGCTGGTGGTTCCAGGCGTACGTGATGCGCGATCGTCAGCTCACCGCCGGCCTGGTGCGGCGGGCCGCCGCGACCGGGGCCGCCGCCGTCGTGCTCACCGCGGACACGCCGGTGCTCGCCCACCGGCGGCGTGGCCGCGGCGCGGACCTGATCAGCGAAGGAGACTTCCTGGTGAATCTCGGGCCGCTGGACGACATCTCCGCCGCCGGGCAAGCCGCCGACGTGACCCGGGCCGACATCACCTGGCTGGCCGAGATCAGCGGCGGACTGCCGGTGATCGTCAAGGGCGTGCTGCGGCCCGACGACGCGCTCGCCTGCGCCCGGCACGGCGCGGCCGGGGTCATCGTCTCCAACCATGGCGGCCGGCAGCTGGACGGCGCGATCCCCACGGCCCGCGCCCTGCCCGGAATCGTCGCCGCGCTGAGTCCGGTGGACGGGTGTGAGGTCTACGTGGACGGCGGCCTGCGCACCGGTGAGGACGTCCTGGCGGCGCTGGCCCTGGGCGCCCGGGCCGCCTTCATCGGCAGGCCGGTGCTCTGGGCGCTGGCTTGCGGGGGTGCCGACGGGGTGGCCGGCCTGCTGACCAGCCTGACGGGCGGGCTCAGCCACGCTATGGCGCTGGCCGGCGCGGCCCGCGTGCCGGATCTGGCGGGAACAGCGTGGCCTCCGGACCGCGCGGCGTGGACGTCCCGTCCAGGCGGGCATACGGTGGAAGTGTGAGGATGGTCCACCGGGCGCCACGCCCCGAGGTCGCGCTCGTCACCGAAGCGAAGCGGCCGATGTCGGAGGACATCGCCTACCGGCAGCGCCGCTACCTGCTGATGATGGGAATCCGGGTCTGCTGCTTTGTGATAGCGATCATCCTCTTCGTCGCGCACGCTGGGTGGGTGGCGGCGATTCCGGCCGTAGGCGCGATTGTTATCCCCTATTTCGCGGTCGTATTCGCCAATGGCGGCCGGGAGCCTACGAGCACCCGGGGCTTCCGCGGCTATGAGCCGAACCTCCCGGAGCGACTGGAGGGGTCTCAGGGGCATCCTGCGGGCGAGCCTTCTTCGTCTGGAGGTGGCCGGATCCCCGGGCCGGACACTACAGCGGGCACACAGCGTGACCGCAGTCCTCATCAGGGCTAGGGGGCACATTAGCGGAGGAGGAAACGGCTGATCGGTAGAGATCCGGATGTCCTAACGGGATGGGTTAGTAGCCGGGTCTTGACACACAAGGGGGGTTGGACGTGTAACATGCATATCGGTGCTCTGGTCCCCCGTCGGGGCACCGATGCCGGCGTTCCGGGCCCCCGTCGGAACGCCGATGATTGCGACGCCGGGTGGTTTGCCCCCGTAGCCACCCGGCGTCGCCCTATGCTCAGGGGTTTTGAACCCCTTCGCCGGAGGCTCGCAGTGCTTTTCCCGGGGGGGATACCCCCCGGACCCCGGTCGCCCTCTCCAGTTCCGGCTGTATACCGTCCAGTTCCCGGAGCGGTGTCTGCTGTTCCTGGACTTATCCCTACTCGGGCTCCCAGCCAAGGCGGCGTAAGTCTGTAATACGTTTTTCCCGGCGATACTCGTTTCCCCATGTCCAGGGCTCGCCGTTGGCATCGGCTGCAATGCCTTTTGAGGCCGGGGAGTTGTCTGGCGGGCTGGCCTACGGGCTGGCGGGGCTGACAGGCTGGTTGGTCAGCTGGCGCGCTGACGGGCTGGCGGGCTGGTCAGCTGGCCTGCCGTGGTTGCCGGCCCTCGCCTGGTGGTTCGTCTCGCGGACCCGCCAGCCGGCCGGCGAGAACCGCTGGATCCGCGGAACTGGCAGCCGCCACGGGGAGCGGCAGCTTCGGGGATACTTAGCGTTTTCAGCCGTATGCGCCACGCGGCCTGCCGGCCAAGGGTCGTGCTTTCCCGGCGATAGCCCGGTCGCGGCCAGCTTATGGTGTGCACCTTTAGCGGGGCCGCGATGGTGGTCGCCGGCCTTTGTACGAAGATCCCTTCCGGGGTGGTCACTCTATGTGAATTTGTTCACTCTGTGTTCATATGGTGACGTAATGGCCGTGAACCCGCCGGTTTTCCCCCTGGGATGCCGGGGGATTGGTCACTGTGCGTTTCTTCGGCGCGTGCTCTGTTCTGCTCGGAGGGCTTTCAGGGTAACGGTGACACTGCGTGACTGATGACCGGAACCCGGGACTGGAGCCGAGCCCCAATAGCTGACTTTCGTAGCTCGGGCATCAGAGGTGCGAAGGCGACCGGCGTAGTCGGAATTGTGCTTATTTTAGCACCGCATGGCCTTGACCTTACTATCGCTTTACTCAGTCTTGCGGAACTCGAAGATCGCCACCGTCAGCATAGCCAGGCCCATGATGGCCACGATACCCAGCGACAGCCACTGCGGGACGAGCCAGCCGGCCCAGGTGATGCCGGGGGCCAGCGCCCGCAAGGCCAGAGGCGACAGGTTCAGATGGTTGAACACCGCGTGCCGCATCGGATCGACGATGTAGGTGAGCGGGTCGAACCGGGTGAGCACGCTCAGCCAGGCCGGCAGCCCGTTGAGCGGGTACAGCGCGCCGGACAGGAAGAACAGCGGCATCACCAGCATCTGGGTCAGCGCCATGAAGGCCTGGATCTGCTTGATCCGGGCCGCCATCATCAGGCCGAACGCGGTCAGCGTAAACGACAGCAGCAGCAGGTCTCCGATCAGCGTGAGGATCAGCACCGGAGAGTAGGGCACGTGGGCCAGCCCGGCCAGGATCAGGATCACGATGCCCTGGAGCGTCGCCACCGTCGCGCCGCCCAGGCACTTGCCGACCACCAGAGCGGATCGGCTGACGGGAGCGACCAGCATCTCGCGCAGGAAGCCGAACTCCCGGTCCCACACCACGGAGGCGGCCGAGAAGATGGCGGTGAACAGCACCGACATCCCCAGCACGCCGGGATAGATGAAGGTCCTGAAGTTCACGCCCGCCGGCAGGCCGCGCCCGGCCAGTGCGGACAGGCCGGTGCCGAGCACGAGCAGGAACAGGATCGGCTGGATGAGCCCGCTGACCGCGCGCAGCCGGTCGCTGCGGAAGCGGATCAGCTCGCGGCGCCAGACGATCCAGGCGGCCCGGATGTCGTGCCGGATGCTCCGCTCGGGCACCGCCACCCGGATGCTCTCGGAGAGCTCCAGGGCGCCGGCGCCGGCCAGCGGCCCGGCAGTCTGAGTTGCCATCGGATCAGCCCCTCCTCCGCCAGGCGTTGACCATGGTGCGCATGTGGTCGGTGCTGGTGGCCTCGGCGTCGCGGATGGTCTTGCCGGTATACGACATGAACACGTCGTCCAACGTCGGCCGGGACACGCTGACCGACTGGATCGGCACGCTCAGCTCTGCGAACAGCCGCGGGACGAACCGCTCCCCGCTCGGCACGGAGAAGGTGACCGCGCCGTCGTGCATGGCCGCGCCGATGCCGAAGGTGCTCGCGAGAGAGGCGATCGCGGCCTGGTCGCCGGCGGTGTGGATCTGCACCCGGTCCTCGCCCACGCTGGCCTTCAGCGCTTCGGGGGTGTCGATGGCCACGATCTGGCCGTGGTCGATGATCGCGATCCGGTCGCAGTGCTCGGCCTCGTCCATGTAGTGCGTGGTCAGGAAAATCGTGATGTCCTCGCGGCGCTTCAGGTCGTTGATGTAGGCCCAGATCGACGAGCGTGTCTGCGGGTCGAGCCCGACCGTCGGCTCGTCCAGGAACAGCACCCGTGGCGCGTGCAGCAGGCCGCGGGCGATCTCCAGCCTGCGCTGCATGCCGCCCGAATACGTGCTGACCAGGCTGTCCCGCCGGTCCCACAGGCCGACCATTTCCATGACCTGGCGCATCCGAGGCATGACCGCCGCCTTGGGCACCGCGTACAGTTCCGCGTGGAACTGCAGGTTCTGGGTGGCGGTCAGGTAGGTATCCAGCGTGGTGTCCTGGAAGACCAGGCCGATGTTGCGCCGGACCGCGTCCCGCTCGGCGACCACGTCGTGTCCGGCCACGCTCGCGCTGCCCGCGGTGGGTGAAGCCAGCGTGCACAGGATCTTGATCGTGGTGGACTTACCGGCTCCGTTCGGCCCGAGGAATCCGAACGTCTCCCCGGGCGCGACCTCGAAGTCGATGCCGCGCACGGCTTCGATCTCGCCGTACCGCTTGGTCAGGCCGCTGACCCGGACGGCGGGCCCGCCGTTTCCCGGCGGGCCACCGCCCGCGGGAGCGGCGGGCCGCGCCGACGGCCCGCTTGCTGTCTGCTCCACCGTCACGGTGCCTCCCTGCTGCCACTTTCGAGACTAGCGGGAGGGCCGGTCACCCGGCCTCGCCCGAACCGGCCGACGGCTCGCCGGGCTCGTCATCGGCCGCGAGAATGCGGTAGAGGCTGCGCCGCGTCTCGATAAGGATTCGCTGCGCCTCCGCGACCTGCGCGTCGGAGCCGGCGTTGGTCACCTGGACAGCCGCCATCGCGAGCTGGCCGATCAGCCCGCGCATCTCCCGGACCGAACCGCGCTCCCTGCCGGCGACGACCTCCCAGGGGGCCTCCAGCTCAGCCGCGTGCGACTCCACGTACTCCTGTCCCCGATCAGTGAGGACGAAGCCCTTGCGACCGCCGTCCAGCTCCTGAGCGCGGATCAGGCCCTCATCCTCCAGTTGCTGCAACGCCGGATAGACCGAGCCGGGGCTTGGCCGCCACACTCCGCCGCTGCGCTCGCTGAGCTCTTGGATGATCTGATAGCCGTTTCTCGGCTCCTCGGCGAGCAGAGCCAGCGCCGCGGCCCGCACATCACCGCGCCGCACCCTCGGCCGCCGCATCCGCTCGTCGCCGGGCCAGAATCCCCGGCCCATCCAGCCGGGTCCGTGCCTGGACGGGCCGCCACCGCGCCCTCGTCCCCGCACCGGCGGACCCCATGGCCCACCTCGTTCCGGCCTCTCCCCATGTTCCGGCCACTCGCCGTGATCGCCCCGCCGGTGTCCCGGACGGCCGCCACGGCGTGGCCAGTCGTCTTCCTGATGCATGTTCACATCTCCTTCGTTATCCTGCCGGAGATTCGATACCCCAGCAACTATCTGTATAACTCAAAGATATATCGGAATATTCCGGAGCACAAGTCTCCTCGATGGCGGACGTGGGGAGGCTGGGACAGGTGCCCGCTCCGCCGGCCGTCGGCAAGCCGAACGCCGGCTGCGCGACCACCCGCCCCAGCCTGCACATATGCGAGCAGGAAACGTGCGACGGGCCCTTATCCGGACTACTGATGCGGAAAGGTAAGCACGGGCGCTAGCGGACGCCGCGCCGATGCCGGCTATCGGATCGGCAGGGTGTACTCGCGGCGGATGCTGCAGCCCAGGCGGGAGATGTCGGCGCCGTAGACGTGCAGTGAGATGGTGACGCCGGTGCCGATGTTGCGGACGCGGTGGATATCGCCGGGCGGGGCGAAGCCGCTCACCTGGCCGGTCTGGTTCTCGGCCGCGCCGGTGCGCACCAGGCTCTGGTCGTTGTCAGCCAGGGCGAAGAGCTCCTCGTGCTCGATACCGTCGAGCACGCCGAAGACGCACCAGGTGACGTGGTCGTGAATCGGGGTCACCTGGCCCGGCAGCCAGACCATGGCCACGACGGAGAACGAACCGTCCGGCTCGACGTGCAGCACGTGGCTGCGGTATCCGGCCGGGTCGCCCTCGCGCTGGGCGCTGGTCAGGAGGTCCGGGCCTGGCAGGTGCCTGCGAAGCTGCTCCTTCACCCGCCGGGCGGTCAGATCCCAGTCGCCGCCCTGCCCGACGGCGGCCCGGACGTGGCACACGACCTCGGAGAGGCTGGCTGAGGTGACAGGCGCCGTGCTCACGCTGGTCATGACTCTCCTCCCGTCGACCGGGAGCGCCCGCCTGAATTGCGGGCACATCGCCTGTTGCGGGTCTTTCCAAATCTAGAAATCAGCCTGTTGATAGGTCCAATGCCAATTCCCTCCCCTACCCATAGGCGGCATCAATAAATCCCACCTGGCCTGAAGGGCCGTTGAGCGATCACCCGCCGCCAGCATCCCAGCCAGCCGCCAGGGCACTGATCCGCAAGGCCGCCTCGCGGAGCGTATGTCCTTGACTGACGGCCAGGCCGAGCAGGTACGTGGTCAGCGGCGCGGCCGGCCGGTCGACGTCGTGCGCCACGTCCCTGGCCAGATCGAGGACCACCTTGGCATCGACCGGGGCGGCTTCCAGGCCCAGCTCCGCACGGACGGCCTCTGCCCACCGGTCAAGCTCGCTCATCGCCGCTCATCCCTCCGACAGGATCGGGAGCACCGGTCTCCCGCGAGCACCAGGCCCGCGCCTGGCGCAGATCTTCCGGCGTGTCGCAGTCGAGCCACGGCGGCCGGCCCCGCTCATCCGGCGGCAGCCTCACCATGACCGGCCCCAACGGCCCGAACAGCCCGCGCATGGACCCGCCTCGATACCCCCCGATCGCTCCGCGCACCCTCTCCGTACGCCAGCACCCCACCAGCCACTGCGCCTGTCCCCCATCGTCAGCGAGAACAGCCCCCGTCCCCGCGTCACACCCGGCTGCCAGCAGTGCGGCGAGGTGCTCGCCCTTAAGAAAGGGCAGGTCCGCCGCCAGTACAGCCACCCACGGCGCACTGACCTCCCCCAGTCCCGCCCGCAGCGCGGCCACCGGTCCAGCCCCCTGCGGTTCCTCTCGCACCACGAGCGCATCCAGCTCAGGCCGCGGCGGCCCCACCACAACCACCCGCCCCGCCCCCGCCTCCCGCGCGGCCAGCACGACCCGTGCCAGCAAGCTGTGCCCCCCAACCTCCAGGGCGGGCTTGTCGCCCCCGCCCAGCCGCGACGCTGTACCCCCAGCCAGCACAATCGCGTCAAGCTGGGGATCTGAGGCATTCACTCGCGTTCGAGCTGGCTGGGGCAGGTGGCCGGGACGCCGGCGTTCGGCGAAGTCCGAGCCGGCGGAACGAGCGCCTGCCCCAGCCCCCGCAGGCCCGTCACCTGTCCCGGCCCTCACCAGGTTTCACCCACCGATAGCCGACATAGGCCGGTCGGGCTGCAGAAACGACGGATCGTCAATCCCGTGCCCCGGCAGTTTGGTAGCCACCGCCGCGCGCCAGCGAGCGGCGAGCTCGTCGTCACTGGCCCCCGCCCGCAACGGTCCGCGCAGGTCGCTCTCGTGCCGGGCGAACAGGCAGTTGCGGACCTGGCCGTCAGCGGTCAGCCGCACCCGGTCGCAGGCGCCGCAGAATGGACGGGTGACCGAACCGATGATCCCCACCCGGGCGCGGCCTCTGTCCACCAGGAACGACTCCGCCGGCGCCGAGCCCCGGTCGTCCTTCTCGTCCGGTGTCAGCGTGAAGCCGGCGACGGCCAGCATGTCCAGGATCTCCTCGGCGGTGATCATGTTGTCCCGGCGCCAGCCGTGCTGCGCGTCCAGTGGCATCTGCTCGATGAAGCGCAGCTGGTACCCATGATCCAGACAGAACCGCAGCAGCCCGGGTGCCTCACGGTCGTTGAGCCCGCGCATCAGCACGGCGTTGACCTTGACCGGCGACAGCCCGGCGGCCGCGGCGGCGGCCAGGCCGTCCAGGACTTCGCGCAGCCGGTCCCGGTGCGACAGCCTGCGGAAGGTATCCGGGTCCAGTGTGTCCAGCGACACGTTCACCCGGTCCAGGCCCGCCTGCCGCAGCGGCGCGGCCAGCCGGGCCAGGCCGATCGCGTTGGTGGTCAGCGAGATCTCCGGACGGGGGCGCAACGCCGCCGTCTGCTCGACGATGCCGGCCAGACCGCGCCGCAGCAGCGGCTCGCCTCCGGTGAAGCGGATCTCGCGAATGCCGAGCCGCACGCCGATCCTGGCCAGCCGGACGACTTCGTCGTCGGTGAGCAGCTCCGCCTTGGGCAGCCAGTCCAGGCCCTCGGCCGGCATGCAGTAAGTGCAGCGCAGGTTGCACCGGTCGGTGAGCGAGACGCGCAGGTCGGTCGCGATTCGCCCGTACGAGTCCGATAGCACGCCTGACACCTCCCGCACCCGGGCTACGCCATGCACGTAGTCGTAACACTCACCCTATGTGGCGTGATCCCGCGGCAGGCTGCCTGCACCGGCCTCCTTCGGCCCTAACCGTCCCGGAGCTTGCGCCGGTCGTCGGGGAGCCGCTGGGTGACCCCGGCCCGGTCCAGGTACTCCAGCAGCGGTATCGCTACCCGCCGCGTCGTGCCCAGCGCCTGCCTGGCCTGGGCCGTGGTGAAGGGCTGCGGCAGCGGGGCGAGCAGCCGGGCGGCGCGCCCGTCCGCCCCCGGGGCCAGCACGATCTCCGGGCTGACCCGCAGCAGCAGCCCGGCTCGCTCGGCGGCGGCCAGCGCCCGGCGGTCCAGGCCGAGCTCTCGCAGCCGGTTCGCTTCGGGCGCGCCGAAGGGGCTGGCCGCGAGCTCCCCGAGCAGCGTCCGCACGGCCGTCGTCACCCGTTCCGGCAGAGCGGCGGGTCCGGGGCTCGCGGCCGGTGCTGTCTGTGCGGCCCGATGATGAGGCCCGCTCCCCGGCCCGCTGTCCGCCGCCGCAGGCGCCAGGCAGACATAACCCCCCCGCGCGGCCAGTCGCTGCCCCGTGCCCGCTGTCGACGACGAGCCGGCCTCACCGGCCGCCCCGGCATCGGGCCCAGCATCGGGCCCAGCATCGGGCCCAGCGCCGGGCCCAGCATCGGGCCCAGCATCGGGCGGGACCGCGGCCAGTGCCTCGACCACGCGGCGGTCTGGCAGGCCCAGGGCGGTCCTGGCGGCTTCGAGCGGCATCCCGGGCGCGAGCGGATCGCGGGCGGAGTGCTCCGCGACCACGCGCCCGAGCCTGCCGCGCA
>DASZAD010000064.1:0-7950 GCA_035945415.1 Streptosporangiaceae bacterium | reverse complement strand
GTTCGGCGCGGCCGCGCCGCTCGGACTGCTGGCGCCCGCACTGCGCCGGGCGGGTGCGAGGCGGCTGGTCGGGCTCACTCACGGCCACGAGGCGGGCTGGGCGGTGCTGCCCGGCGCGCGAAGCGTGCTCCACCGGATCGGTGATGCCCTGGACGTGCTCACTTACCTGGGTGAGTACACCAGAGTCCGGCTGGTCCGCGCGTTGTCTGCCGAAGCGGCCAGCCGGATGGCCCGGCTCGCGCCCGGGGTCGACGTCACCGCCTTCCATCCGGGGGCCGGCGGAGCGCGGGTCAGGAAGCGGCTCGGCCTCGACGGCAGGCCGGTCGTGCTGTGCGTGTCCCGCCTGGTACCGCGCAAGGGCCAGGACACGCTGATCCGCGCCTGGCCGCGGATCCTGCGGGAGGCACCAGGCGCAGCCCTGCTGCTGGTCGGCGGGGGACCGTCGGCCGCGAAGCTGCGCGGGCTGGCCGGGCGGCTCGGGGTGAGCGAATCGGTGCTGTTCGCCGGCTCCGTTCCGTGGCCGGAACTGCCCGGATACTACGACGCGGGCGACGTGTTCGCGATGCCGTGCCGGACGCGCCGGGGCGGCCTCGACGTCGAGGGTCTGGGCCTGGTCTACCTGGAGGCGTCTGCCACCGGACTGCCGGTGGTCGGCGGCGACTCCGGCGGCGCACCCGACGCGATCAAGGACGGCGAGTCCGGCTACGTCGTGCCCGGCCGCAGTGTGGCCGCGGTCGCGGACCGGGTCATCGAGCTGATCACCGACCCGGCCAGGGCCAGGTCCATGGGGGAGCAGGGCCTGGCCTGGGTGCGCCAGGAGTGGACCTGGGACCTGGTGGCCGCCCGCCTCGCTGAGATCCTCCACGACTGACCGCGCAACCGTCTCCGGGTGGCCGGGATTCCGGCCGCCCGCGGTCGAATCAAGATCGATGGGGAGTTCTATGGCCTGGGGAGTATTGGACGGAATCCACACACTCTGCCCCGGCTAGTCCCTGCCGCCTGATCATCTGTGAGTGTGTTTCGTTAAGTGGCTAAGGTCTGGTCCGCTGCCAGGCTCGGAGCCGGTGACCTGGTGTGACTCTCTGATCATCTGGCCGTTTCGGCGTGCCTTGCATTCGACCTGTCCGCTGGGTTGCCGGCACCGGCCTAGCCCACCAGTTGGCTTGATCAGAAGCATGTCCGCGCGAGCGTGACCCGTCACAGATATGCCACTTTGGTGACCTTCACCCAGGCCGGTGCCGGCGTTGACCGCGCCCTGTGGAAGGAGCACCGTCCGTGCCCATGCTGGCAGATACCGTGGACGCCGTCATCGGCGTCGATACCCACCGCGACGTTCATCACGCCGAGATCGTTCATCCCAGCGGCGCGGCGATCGCGGCCTGCCCGGTCCCCAGCACCAGCGGCGGTTACGCGTAGCTGCTGGACTGGGCCCGCCAGCACGCCCCCGGGCTCAGGCTGGCGGCGTGCATCGAGGGAACCCGCAGCTACGGCGCCGGGCTGGCCCGCGCGGCCGCCGCGGCCGGGCTCACCGTGATCGAGTGCGAGCAGCCCACCCGCAAGACCCGCCGCGGCAAGGGCAAGTCCGGCCCGATCGACGCGCACCTGGCCGTGTTGACGGCCCTGCAACTAGACGCCGCCAAGCTGCCCGCCCCCGCGCGGACGCAGACCGCGAGGCCCTGCGCATCCTGGTGTGCGCCCGCCAGGAACTGACCACCACGGCCGCCGCGCGCACCAACCGGCTCCGCGCCCTGCTGCGCGACGGCGACGACGCCGGCCGTGACCTGGCCCGCGGCTACCTCGGCCACACCGCCCTGGCTGCCCTGGCCCGCCGCCGGCCGCCCTCCGGCGCCTCCCGCGCCCAGGCGGTGCGCCACGCCGGGATCCGCCGCCTCGCGGTGGCACTGCGGGACGCCGCCCGGCAGGTGAAGGCCAACTATGCCCGGCTGGCCATGATCGTCAGCGAGCTGGCGCCCGGGCTGACCAGCCGCTGCGGCATCGGCCCGGTCAGCGCCGCCCAGGCCATCGTGTCGTTCTCCCACCCCGGGCGCTGCCGCCACCAGGCCGCCTTCGCCGCTCTCGGCGGCACCAGCCCCATCGAGGCATCCAGCGGCCAGACCACCCGCCACCGGCTCAACCGGGGCGGCGACCGGGCACTCAATCAGGCCATCCACGTCATCACCACCACACGGATGCGCCGCGACCCCGCCACCATCGCCTACGTCACCCGCCGCCGCGCCGAAGGCAAGACCAACCGCGAGATACGCCGCTGCCTCAAGCGCTACATCGCCCGCCAGCCCTACCGCGCGCTCACCACCGCCATGACCCCACCATCACCGGACAAACTCACGGCTTGACAAACATAGAAGCGTCGAATGGACCGGACAACTGTAACCCCAGCCCGTGTCCGTGGCCATGAGAAAGTCCCCGCGTGTGGCCATGTCTACCGCAACTTGGCCGTTGACAGCCCGCGAGGCCGCCTCGCTCCACCCCACCGCGCGATCACCGCCATGACCAGCACAACATCTCCGCCGCCCCGGCTTACCTAGAAACCAGCCCGCCACAGGAGGCAGCCCTCCCGCCCCACCTCCGCCTGGCGGCACAGCCCGCCAGGACAAGGTGCCCTGCTGGCACTGATCCCCGCGCTGGCACTACCAGCGCGCGGCACGCCCCTCCTCCAAACCGGAGTGACGGCCCGTTCCACCGGGTCGTTCAGGAGTGTCCAATCAACTACTCCTGCCGTCCATCCGGCCACAGGACTTCGGCGCTACGGGCCGCGTCAGCCAGCAGCGCGCCGTTTAGGCGACCCGTTCCGCTCGGACTGTCCTCGCCGCCGACATGAATGGCTAGGTCGACCGGGCCCGGAGGCGGCAGCGGCGTGACCCACCATTCCCTGCGGATCCAGCCGTCGTCCCAGGAGGCCAGGCTGGGTTGCCCGCTCACCAGCAGTTCCTGAGGCTGGTCGCTGGCCGCGTAGTCCTGGTAGCTCGCCCCGTGTCGTCCATCGGCGTACCGGATCTCCAGCCAGGTCTTGTGGTCGCGTTCGTGCGGGAACTGGGTGAACTCGGCCGGCGGCCGGCAGGAGCGCGGGTCAAACAAGATCAAGCTGGTGAACTGGAATCCATCCGGGAACACCACAACCGCTCCTGCCCAGACCGCCAGCCCAGGCTTTCGGACCAGCGCCACATCACCCGGCACCACCACCGGGATAATCCCCCCGGCCGGGCGCGCCCGGGCCGGCCACCGCCTCATCGCCGGCCCGTTCCCGGCTGGTCCCACAGCGACATCGCTCGGCGGGCGGCATCAACGATCAAGCCGGCGTCGATCCGCGCCGTGCCGCTGTGCTCCGTCACCCCGTCCAGGAAGACAGCAAACTCGACCGGTCCTTCCCGGGGCAGCGGCGCCACCCACCACAGGCTGTCATGCCGGGCATCCGGGCTGGCGGCACCGCTGGCACGCCAGCCGCACGACCGCAGCACCGCCATCCCCGCAGCGGCCCGCCCGGTCGGGCGCGTAGCCGAGTCCACGACCATGCCGTCGAACCGAACCTGTACTCGGGGTGCCCACGGAGGCCGTTCGCGAGTTCCAGCGTCGAACCCGGCCCCCCGATCACCCAAGCGCTGCGGGTCCAGGCTGACCGACACCCAGAACAGCAAGCCCGTCGGGTAGGCGCACACCGGCCCGAGGTAGGCCAGCACGCCGGGCTGGCGGACCAGCGCCAGGCCACCCGCGACCGTTACTGGCAAAGCCCACGACGGAGGCCTCTCCGCCGATTCAGCCGTGCGTTCCACCGGCCGAGTCTAGCCCAGCCCTCGGCTATCGGTGGAGGAGTAGAGATGGGTAATAGCACTGGTTGCTGCCCGAGCCAGCATCCGCACATGTCGCCGTCCCAGTCCCGGCGTTATCGGAGTATCTGTTGCCGTTTGGTATGAACAATGTCCAGAGGTAATACAGATGCGTAATCTTATCGCCGTGCAGGTCGATACCCGGGTTGTCCATTGTCATCGTACCATTGCCCGGCTGAATGGTCCCGGTTGAGCCGTGACCGCACTCTTGCAGGCTTCTGTAACAGAGTGTGTTCCAGTTGATCTCGTCGTCGGTGAACACAGAAGGATAACCCGTGGTCACCGTGTTTGTAAGCGTGTAGGAAGCGCGACTGGTGATAGAGCCCGGATTGGTCGTGATCTTTGCCCTGAGCTTATCAACGGTATGACAGGTCGGATCGCAAAGGCCACCGTCAACCTCCAACGGCAGATCACACCACGTTGTAAACCAGGTCTGGCCTTGCCACGTGACTGGGTTGCACGCAGTCCCCCGGACCTCGAAGCTGAACGGCACTAACGATGACACTGCCCCAGCCAGCCGGACAGCAGACCCTCGATAACCACTCACCGATTGAGCTGCCGACAGCACCCTTCTCAGCTCAGGAACAGTAGCGCGAACCATGATCACGCTGTGGCGCGTTCCCTGCGGCACATACACCGCCCGGCCAGCCACCGCCCGTTCCAGCATCGTGTTGATCGTTGCCGCGACCTGGCTGCCGCCCGTACTCATGGCGGCCCGCTGGGTTGCTGCCGCAAAGGACTCTCCAGGCGTCATGACATACCAGAATCCGCGCGCAGGCCGCGTGCCCCGCTGCACCTGAGCCGAGACCGAGACCGACGCCACGAGCGCGGCAACCGTGACCAGGGCCACGACCACACTAGACACGCGAACTAACCTGCGCACAGCACACCCATAAGCAAGATACGACTGAAATAACCCTCGGCAAAATACATCTACCGAGATCGTAACGGTGATCTCCGCGCCCAATCAAGGGGTCGGCCAGGGTGCGCTCATACAGCGCGATCGCCTCACCCGGGACTGTCAGGAAGTGCGACAGAGCCGTTAGATCCACAGTCCCGGCTGACCGGCGGGGGCCGCGGACGGGAAGCCGGTCAGGTTGGGCCGGCATGTGATATGCAAAGCATCGCGAGCCCTGGACTGGGAGGAGATGGCCGATGCCAGCGGAGACCAGCGCGATGCGGCAGACGATGGAGCGCCAGGCTCAGATGCTGGCGGAGATCGTGGCGGATGACGCGCCAGCGGCGGCCGTGGCCGAGCGGCTGCGGGGCCGCCGGGTGCTGGTGATCGGCACCGGGACGAGCTGGCACGCGGCCAGCCAGGCCGCCGCGCTGTTGCGCGCGGCCGGGCTGGACGCCGCCGCCGCCCAGTCCGCCGACGCCGCCGTCGACGGCCCGCTGCCCGGTGAGGGCGAGGTGCTGCTGGCCCTGACCCACACCGGAGGCAAGCGGTACACGGCGCAGGCGGCAGAGCGCGCCCGGGCGCGCGGTGCGGCGGTCATCCAGATCTCCGCGAAGGGCGTGGCGGACGCGGATCTGGTCACGGTGGAGCGGGAACGCTCGTCGGCGTACACGGCCAGCCACCTCGGGGCGCTGCTGCGGGTGGCGCAGCTGGCCCAGGCGCTGGGCGCGGAACTGCTCCGGATCGACGACGTGCCGGCGGCCGTCGAGCGCGCCTGGCAAGCCAAACATGATCCTCCGCTGGCTCCGGTGCCCACGCGGCTGATGGAGTACGCCGGCGGCGGAATCAACCAGTGGACCGCCGCGGAAGGAGCGCTGAAGATCCGCGAGGCCGCATACGTGGCCAGCGAGGGGCTGTCGGTGGAGCAGCTCCTGCACGGGCCGTCGGTGGCGCTCGGCGCCTTGGACCGGCTGGTCGTATTGGACGGAGGAGGGCACTGGTCAGCCAGGCTCGCGGAGGTGGCGGACGCCGCTGAGGAGGCCGGAGCCGCCGTCAGCCGTGTCACCGACACCGACCTGGGGGAGCAGCTGTCGATCTTCCCGCTGACCGTAGCGGTGCAGCGCATCGCGCTGGAGGCGGCCGAGACCCTCAGCGTCAACCCGGACACGTTCGGGCTGGACCTGCCCGGGCACGACGCCTGGGACCGGATCAAGCTCTGACTACCCCTGCCCTGAAGGACCGGGATTCCGCCCAGGACTGACGAGCGGAAACCGCGAGCCGGGTCAACCCGCGGGTCAAGGCCCTAACCCTGAGGCGTAAGGAAGCTCCTGGGTTCAGGAGTAGAGCGCCGTGATGTCGGTCGCGCGCTCCTTGGCCACGACGCTGCGACGGATCTTGAACGATGGGGTGAGCTGGCCGCCGGCCTCGGTGAAGTCGGTCTCGAGCACGCGGAACCGCCTGACCGACTCGGCCTTCGAGACCGCCAGGTTGGCCTCGTCCACCGCCGTCTGGAGGTCGGCCAGCAGGTCGGGATCCCGGGCCAGGTCCGCGACGGTCGCGCTGGCCGGCTTGCCGTGCTGTTCCTTCCAGCGGGGGAGCATCTCCTCGTCCAGGGTGATCAGCGCGGCCACGTAGGGACGGTCGTCACCGATCACCATGGTCTGGCTGACCAGCGGGTGAGCGCGGATCCTGTCTTCGAGCACGGCGGGCTGGACGTTCTTGCCGCCTGCCGTGACGATCAGCTCCTTCTTGCGGCCGGTGATGCTCAGGAAGCCTTCGTCGTCCAGCGAGCCGAGATCGCCGGTGCGGACCCAGCCGTCGCCGTCGAGCAGGTCCGCGGTCGCGGTCTCGTTGCGCCAGTACCCGGGGGTGGTCATCCCGCCCTTGAGAAGGACCTCGCCGTCGTCCGCGATCCGGACGCCGGCGCCCGGAATCGGCCGCCCAGCGGTCCCGATCTTGTTCCGGCTGGGCAGGTTGACGGTCGCCGCCGCGGAGGTCTCCGTCATGCCGTAGCCCTCCAGGATCGTGATCCCGGCGCCGCGGAAGAAGTGGCCCAGCCGCTCGCCCAGCATCGCGCCGCCGGAGATGGCCCACTGGACCCGGCCGCCGATCGCCTGCCGCAGCTTCGCGTACACCAGCCGGTCGAACAGCGCATGCCGGGCGGAAAGCCCCAGGCCGGGACGTTGCCCGGTGCGGGCGGCGACGTCAAGGGCCCGGCTGTAGGCCACCGCGGTCTCGGCCGCGGCGGCGAAGATCCGGCTCTTGACCGGGCTGGCCGCGGCCTGCTGCTGGGCGCCGTTGTAGATCTTCTCGAACACCCGCGGCACCGCGAGCATGAACGTGGGCTGGAATGAGGCCAGGTCAGGCACCAGATTTGAGATGTTGGGCGTGTGGCCCAGCACCACCCCGGATTCGATACAGCCCACCTGGATGATCCGGGCGAACGAATGCGCCAGCGGCAGGAACAGCAGCGTCGAGCCGTGGCCCACGTCGAAGACCTCGCGCAGCGCCCCTGCGGTCGCGTTCCTGGCGTCGAAGAGCAGGTTGGAGTGGGTGAGCTCGCAGCCCTTCGGACGTCCCGTGGTGCCAGAGGTGTAGATGATGGTAGCCAGGTCACCAGCCGTTGCGCTCACACGCCTGGATCGCAGGTGCTCGTCGGAGACGCCAGCGCCCTGGGCGACGAGCGCGGCCAGGCGGTCGCCGTCGATGCGCCAGGACATCTCCAGTCCGGGCAGCCGGTCGCGGACGGAGTCGATGACCTTTTCGTGGGCCTCGGTCTCGACGAACACGCCCCTGGCCGCCGAGTTGCTGACGATCCACTCAACCTGCTCGGCCGAGGAGGACTCGTAGATGGGCACCGGCACCGCGCCCGCGGTCCAGATCGCGTAGTCGATCAGCGTCCACTCGTACCGGGTGCGCGACATGATGCACACCCGGTCGCCCGGACCGATCCCGGCCGCGATCAGCCCCTTAGCCAGCGGCACGACCTGGTCGTTGAACTGCCGGCACGTGACGTCCTGCCAGCCGCCGTCCTCGGCGCGCCGCCGCATCATGACGGCGTCCGGCTCTTCGGTCGCCCGCCGGAACACCACGTGGGCCAGGTTCTCGGTGGCGGGGATCTCCACCAGGGCCGGAGTGCTGTACTCGCGCACGCCACCTCCTCAGTCGGGCTATCTGAAACGACGCTACCGCCATCGGCTACCTGCCGGT
>DASZAD010000063.1:0-3765 GCA_035945415.1 Streptosporangiaceae bacterium | reverse complement strand
GTCCGGGGCTTCGATGGCCAGGCGCCGGGTCACGGCCTGCATGATGGCGTCCTGGTCCAGGTCCTTGATCTCAGTTTCCGCGGACCACTCAATGGCGACCGCTGTCACGGCGTCACCGTCACGCGTGACCTCAAGGGACTGGGGCGCTGGCAGGCCCGTAGCGGCCAGCGTCCGCTCCAGGGGGCGGACGTAGTGCCGCTCGTGCCGGAAGGTGACGATGCGGTAGGCGATGTTCCAGGCGAGCAGCAGGATGCCTGCTGCGACCACAGCGAGCAATGTGTCCTCGGTAAGCGTGGTGGCGAACAGCAGCCCGGCCGGGACGAGCAGGGCGAGCGCCAAGGCACCCAGCCGCATCGCGGAGCGGTGCCAACCTGGCCGCCAGTGCCACCATGACCCGGCCGCGGTCGGGTGCAGCGCCTTCGTCGGTGCCTGGAAGAACTTGGCGTCGGTCCGGGCGCTCCCGTCCATCGGATGCCCGGCGAGGTAGCGCTTGAGGAGGGTGAAGTGCTTCAGGAAGCGCATGACCTTGTTCGCCACGTGGGCAGCCATCCAGAGCAGCCCGAGGCCGGTGGCGGCCATTACAGCGCCGAGGACGAGCACCTTCACCGCTTCTTCCCCTTACCTTTGGTCTTCCGCATCCGCCGGACGAATCCGCGTGCCTTGCCTGCGCCCGCCGCCACGGCCCACGCCGTGATCTCGCCGGCTGCCAGCGCGGCGAACAGGACGGCCTTGACCTTGTGCCGCCGCCACAGCCGGAGCGCCTTCCTGGCGTGCCGCTTGGCCCTGGCGGGTTTCAGGTGCCTCTTGCGCCGTGTCCGCTCGCCTGGAGCGCGGGGCTTGCGGGCGGGCGGTTTCTTCTCGTACAGCGCTTCGGCACCCTGGCGTTCGCGGAGTTGCTGAGCCTCGGCCTGCGCGCGTTCCCGCTGGACGCGGCGCTCGAAGGCGTGGCGCTTCTTCTGCTCTGCTCCGGGGTCGTCCGCGGTGTGCTTGCGGACCGTGACGGTGCGCCCGCCGACGTTCCGGGTGTGGCGCCGTACCTGATGGCTCAATCAATGTCCTCTACCTGCAATAACAGCCGGGGCAGTTGCATCTGCAAGTCGACGGGCAGCAGCAGCCGTACATCCCGCCGCAGCACTGCCCCCTGAGCCGCCTGATCAGTGCTCTCATGACCTCACGCGGCCTTGAGCGCGGTGAACTCGGCGGCGGCACCCGGCGCGATGATCTGCCAGTCCACTTCGCCGCCGAGCCTGGTGCTGAAGATCTCGTCCGGGCAGAACTCGGAGGTATGCCATGCGCTGACCGGCAAATGCGCGGCCACCATCGCCAGGGCGAGAGTCGGGTACTCGCCGTATGGCGGACCGAAGTCGTCGGTGTCGCAGGCGGTCTCGTCGCGGTAGAGCTTGTAGGCCGTCAGGCCGAGAGCGGCCCGGATATCCCTCTCGCTGCCGCCCCGGCTCAGCGCGTCGGTGAGGATTTCCTCCGCGGTGAGCGCAGGCTCGCGCTTCTTGAGCAGTCGCATGGTCAGTTCCTCTCGGTGCCGGTCATTGCCCGCAGCGCGGCCTCAACCGCGTCCGGGGTATCGAAGTGGTAGTGCGTGCTGGCTGGCGGGAGCGCAGCGAGGGGAGCCGGAGCCGGGAGCGCCGGAGCCGGCGGCGGGATGACCTCGGCGCGGACCGCGTGCCGGGTGAGGGTCTCTGGGTGGGCGGCGTGGTGCCGCAGCCGCAGGCCGAGGAACGCGACCACATAGACAGCAGCAGCGAGGACAGCGGCCACGAGCGCCCACACGAGCACCGTGACTGCCGTGCCGACCGCTGAGCTGACCCGGTGCCACACGCCGGCCACGAGCAGGAAGCAGCCCAGCACCGCAGCCGTGCCCGCGCCGAGGCCGGCGAGGATGCTGTGGTTGTGGGTGTGCTCTCCCGTGTAGCGGCTCATGGCGGCAGGTCAGCCTCTCTCCTAGCGCAGGGTGGTGATGACGTGGACGAGACGGGGCTCGGGCTGCGGCTGCGGCCGGTCATCCAGGATCGCCCGGATCAGGCACAGGATGACCGCGGCTAGCCCCAGCACAAGGGCGGCGTCGAACAGCCAGAGCGCTGGAATGCCGTGGTACTTGGTGAATGCCGATACGATCATGCCGGCGAGGATCAGCAGGAAGGTCGTGGGGAAGCTCATGACGTGCCCCCTTCCAGCAGGACGCGAGCGGTCAGGACCGGCAGCCAGCCACGCCAGAGGTGCGGGCGGAACTGGCGGATAGCGAACGGGTCGAAATCCGTGACGGCAGCCCAGAACGCCTCGGAGTCCTCGTTGTCCACGGGCGAGACCAGCAGCCACGGGACGCCGGTTGCCTCATCGGACCAAGCGGTGACCTGCCAGCGGTCAGGCGACTGGAAACAGCCGTCGCGGCGGAGGGTGACCCATGCCCCGGTGCCATACCAGCGGCGGACGGGACGGCGGCCGGACATCGCGTAGTGGTCCTTGAGCCACGACGCGGACCAGGAGGCGAGCGCGACGAGCGCTACAGCGGAGAGGTAGACCCACAGGGGGGTCTCGGTGGCCCACCAGGGCGCGGCGTGCGGGGTGGCCAAGCAGGTGTCCGGGATGCCGGGGCCGAACGTGCAGGGGTTCATGCTGCCGCCCTCCTCGCCGCGCCGGCCTCGCGGCGCAGCATCCGGCGGCGCATGTGCTTGCGGCCTTCCTCGGTGACGCCGCCCCAGAAGCCGCTGAGGTCCGGCTGGCGGAGGGCGAATTCAAGGCACGGGACGCGGGACGGGCAGGCGGAGCAGATCCGGCGCGTTTCCGCCTCGCGGCGCTGGCGGGCCTGCCCGCCCTCGGTCTCCGGGGCGAACCACAGGGACGGGTCAGTGCCCTTGCATGCGGCATCAGGGAACGAGGGGAGCGTGACGGTCATGCCGCCGGCCGGGCGGATGCTGCTCATGTCCGTGCCGCTTCCAGGATCAGCCGCTCGCCCTCGGAAGCCACCAGATGCAGACCGGAACGGTGACGAGGGGACAGGACGGGCAGGCCCCGGGCCGCCGCTACGGAGTCGAGCAGGTGCATCAGGCCGTCGACTGCAGCCTGGAGTTCCTCGCGGGTCGCGTAGCGGTCGGTGTCGGGGGGGTGTGGTAGCGTGGCAGCCATCAGTCGGCCTCTCTAGGATCAGCAGGTCTACGGGCGGGCAGGCTTCTACGGCGGTCCCCAGCGATCCAAGCGCTCGGGGGCCGCCTTCGTTTACGGGGTAGGTGCGGGTCATGCTGCCGCCTCGTCCGCGATCTCGGCGGTCGCGAGCATCGACGCGAGTTCGTCAGCAGGGGGAAGCGCCTGATCCAGCAGCCCGGTCAGGACGTGACTGAGGGGTTGGCTCTTAGCTAGCGCCAGCATGCGCAGCCGCCGGTCTACCGCGGGGGTGATCCGGGTCGCGAGACGCACGTCGTACGCCATGAGCGGCTTCCCTCCGGACGGGCAGCAATTCCGTTTGCTGCTGTGCTGACATCCACCGTATAGTGCCTATGGAATCTTGTCTAGGGCCTCTGCCACTAGCATTCACGTTCAGGGGCTCTACACTTGCTGACATGCGCGGTTACGAGAAGGGCACGGACGTCACGGAGGAGATTGCCGCCATGCGGGCGGCGTTCGTCCGCGCCGGCGCCGCGATCAGGGCATCACCCGATGCCGAGCAGGCGTTCCGGGACGCCAGCGCCCTCGGTGACGTGGCTAAGCAACTGGAGAGCGAGGCCGCGGACTTCCGTGCCTACCTCGCCGCCAGGA
>DASZAD010000062.1:0-6376 GCA_035945415.1 Streptosporangiaceae bacterium | reverse complement strand
GACCAACTCCCGCGCCCGCAGCGGCATGTCCGGGTCGAGCAGGATCTTCTGCGGGACGTAGCCGATGTCCCGGCCGCGCCGGGCCCGGGGGCGGCCGCCGATGCGCACGGTCCCGGCCGTGGGCGAGGTCAGCCCCAGGATGGCCCGCAGCAGCGTGGTCTTGCCCGCGCCGTTCGAGCCGATCAGCCCGGCGAACTCGCCGCGGCGCAGGCTGAACGTGACGTCGTGCAGGATCTCCCGGCCGCCCAGCCGCACGCTGACGCCGTCCACCCCGAGGACCTCGTGGTCGAGGTTGTGCCCGTCGGCACTGGCAGGCGGGGGAGGGGGCTGGGGCTGGGGCTGGGTCGTCGTCATAGCTTCTCCGTTGAGATCTTGCTGGCCACGGCCGCCTGCAGGGCGTGTACCTCGGCGAGCATCCACGACTGGTAGTCGTATCCCGGCACCGGCATGGTCTCGTAGACGCCCACGACCGGGACGCCGTACCTGTGCGCCAGGCTCAGGAAGGTCTTGGTGGTCGCGCTGGTCACCTGCTGGTTGTAGAGGAAGGCCTTCACCTGGTGACCGCTGAAGAAGCCGGCCTGCAGGGATACGTCCTGCGGCGCGGGGGGCACGCCGTTCATGACGTCGGCCTGGAATTTGAACGAGGTGAGGATGCGGGCCCCGGCGGCCTGGAGCATGTAGTCGCCGACGGGTTCGGTCACGGCGACCGGGGTGCCCGGGTAGGACGCCCGGAAGGTGGCCAGCGCCTGGAGCCAGGGCCGCAGCGAACGGTCGAAGGCCCGCAGCCTGGCCTGGAAGTACGCGGCGTGGCCGGGCTGGATCGCGGCCAGGTCGCCGGCGATCGCCTTCGCCACGGCGGGCATGGTGGCCGGCGCGTACCACAGGTGCGGGTTGGGCGTGCTGTCCGGCAGGTGCAGGAGCGCCTGCACATCGATCACCTTGCGGCTCACGCTCGGCGACCCGGATTCGATCTTGTTCATGTAGGTGTCGTAGCCCAGGCCGTTCTGCACGACGAGCCGGGCGGCGGCCACGGCTTCGGCCAGGTGGGGGTTCGCCGTGTACAGGTGCGGGTCGAGCGCAGGATTGCTCTCGATGGCGGTGACGTACACGTACTTCCCGCCGATCTGGCTGAGCACGTTGGCGTACTCGTTCTCCGCGCCGACTGCGCTGATGGTGCCGCCGCGGCCGGAAGCGGTGGCCGGCGAGCAGGCCGCGGCGGTCAGCGCAGCGGCCGCACTCAGTGCGGCCGCTGCGACCCTGGTGGGCAGGGGCATGGCTGCAACGTCCGATCAGGTATACGTGGCCCGTACTCTCAGATGAAAATGATAATCATTATGGTGGGCTCGTCAAACCAGACCCGTCAAACAGGCGGGCGGCGGCGCCATCGGGTCCCCGATCCTGAACGCGGGCTGAACGCCGGCCATGGAATATCTGAGTCCTCGCCTGCGCGGTGTATTCCGGGTCAGGCCGGCTCTACCATGAGTTCGGATGAACGCCCAGCCGGACTGTGGGTAGCCTTCGCCGGTGTACCCGGTTCGGCCGGATGCCGGCTGGATGCCGGGTGGTCTAGCTGGACAGACAAGCGCACGAAAGCCGGGATAGACAAGGCCATGGGTAAGGCAAGCAGGAACAAGAGAGCGGGAACGGCCCGCGAGAAGATCGCTGCGCAGCGGGCGGCGGCCAGGCGCGCCGAGCTCCGCAACCGGGTGTTCATGGCCTCGGGGGCGGTCGTGGTGGTGATCGCCATCGTGGTGGCCTTCGTGCTGGTCAAGGCCAACGCCAAATCGCCTTCGAGCTCGGCGGGCAGGACCACCCTCAGCGCGAGCACGATCGCCAACATCACTGGCGTCCCAGCGGCCACCCTGGACGCGGTCGGCGCCGGGGCCGTCACCGTGCCCAAGCCGATCGTCTCGATCCCCGGCACGTCGCTGACGGCGAACAGCAAGCCGGAAGTGCTGTACGTCGGGGCCGAGTACTGCCCCTACTGCGCGACCGAGCGGTGGGCGATGGCGGTCGCGCTCAGCCGGTTCGGCACGTTCACAGGGCTGCGCGGCATCCAGTCCTCGACCAAGCCGGGCGAGCCGTTCCCCGGCACGCACACGCTGACCTTCCACGGGTCCACGTACACGAGCAGGTACATCACCTTCGTCCCGGTCGAGACGCTCACCGTCGACGAGAAGCCGCTGGACCACATCACGGCGGCGCAGAACGCGCTGGTGACCAAGTACGACGGGCCGCCTTACGTGCAGGGCTCACCCGGCGCGATACCGTTCATAGACTTCGGCAACCAGTTCGTCCTCAGCGGCGCCACCTACAATCCGGCGGTGCTGCAGAGCCACACCTGGACCCAGATAGCGACCGCGCTCCACGACCCGTCGAGCCCGATCGCCAAGGGCGCGCTCGGCTCGGCCAACTACATCACCGCGGCGATCTGCAAGCTGACCCACGACCAGCCGGCCAGCGCGTGCACGCCGGTGGTCAAGGCCTTGGAGGCGAAGATCTGATGGCTGGCGCCAAGCAGGCCCGCAACCGGTCCGCCGCCAGTAACGTGGCGAAGAATGGCGCCATGACCACGGCCCGCCCGGTGGCCAGGCCCGGCCAGACCAGGAAGGCCAGGGACCGGGCCCAGGCCCGGCAGCTCGCCCAGCAGGCGGAGGTGGTCAGGCCCGAGCCGGCCGGACCACCCCGCTGGCTGCAGATCGCCTCGCTGGTCCTGTCCATCGGGGGCCTGGGCGTCTCGGTCTACCTGACCATCGCGCACTTCACGTCCTCGTCCATCCTGGCCTGCTCGGGCTCGGGCCTGGTCAACTGCGAGGCGGTCACCACGAGCCCGGAGTCCATGGTCTTCGGCGTCCTCCCGGTGGCGGTGCTGGGCCTGGCCTTCTTCGTGTTCATGGTCCCGATGACCACGCCGTGGGCATGGCGGTCGCCCCGGCGGGAGATCGCCCTGGCCCGGCTGGCCTCGGTCATCGTCGGCGTCGGCTTCATCCTCTACCTGATTTACGTCGAGCTCATCCAGGTGAAGGCGATCTGCCTGTGGTGCACCAGCGTGCACGTCCTGACGTTCCTGCTGTTCGTGCTGGTCACGTTCTCCGCGGCCATCTGGGGCCTGCCCAAGGCGACCGGGCGTCCCGGCGGAAGGGCCGCTACAGGCCCTGCGGGAAGGTGATCTTCAGCGGCGCGACCAGCGGGGTGCCCACCTCCAGCTGGATCTGGGCGTGGGCGTTCAGCGGGATGTCGCGGGGATTGCCCACGTAACGCTGCCCGTTGTACAGGGCGACCACAGGACCGGTGGCCGTGCCCACCCGATCCGGCCCGAGCGGCTGGCCCCACTCGTCGAAGAAGTTGCCCAGCGTGTACGTGCGGTGGACGGGCGACTCGATGTGGATGATCCCGTCGGCGGCGTGGGCGTGCAGCCAGTAGAAGCAGGCGCCCTGGGAGACGAACGGTCCCTGCGCGGAGTTCTTCGCCTGAGCGCCGGGGATCCCGATCCCCATGGGGACCTGGCGCGGCGACCCGTTGACGAAGATCGTCAGGTGGGCGTGGATGTGGAAGATGGTCTGCTCGCTGCTCTGGCAGCCGATCCCGTCGACGGTCTTCCCGATCGCGGCCGTGGCGAGTCCGGCCAGCGGCGCGCCGCTGGGGACCGGGACTCCCTCGGGCCCGAGTTGCCCGGGGGAGCCGGGTGACCGGAGCGTGCCCAGCGTGCTGAGCGAGGCGAGCTTCAGGTGCGGCGTGCTACCGGTACTGGCCTTGTGCCCTCCGGTGACCGCGAACGTGATGCCCACGGCGGCGGCCACCACGACGACCGCGGTGCCGATCCCGACGAGCCAGTTGCGACGGCGCTTACGCTTCGCCTCCAGCGCCCGCATCTTGGCGATCTTCTCCCGGGCCTGCTGCCGGTTCCTGCTGCCCTTGGACACGTGTCCGTACCTTTCATCCGCGCTTCCGGGCACAGAGTACCGGCGGCCCTACCGCTGGCCCTCGCCGCGCTGTTTCTCCGCCGCATTGATCCGGGCCAGGAAGTCGTTGTACGCCGCCAGGTGCTCGTCGTCATCGATCGTAGCGTCGCTGGCCGCGGCGGGCCCTGTCCCGCCCGGCGCCGCCGCTGCCGCGCCGCCCGACCCGGTCAGGGCCGCGAAACTGGCCTGGCGGGCCGATTCCAGCCAGCCACCGCGCCGCAGGCCCTGGGCCCGGCCGTCCCTTGCCCAGGCCAGGAACACCAGCATCATCAGCACGAACATGATGCCGTCGCCACCGACCCACATCACCGCGCCACCGGCGTGCAGGTCGGAGAGCCCGCCCGGCGCCCACGACGGGCGCGGTCCCATGCCTGCCATCGGG
Source organism: Streptosporangiaceae bacterium (assembly GCA_035945415.1). Lineage (GTDB taxonomy): Bacteria > Actinomycetota > Actinomycetes > Streptosporangiales > Streptosporangiaceae > PALSA-505. Next base: position 2,032 of record DASZAD010000062.1, on the reverse strand, counting down.
GCGGCGGAGTAGGTGAGCATCAGCCCGGCGAAGGTATCGACCGGCATAGTCAGGAACAGCACGAGCAGCCGCACCGGGTAGGACAGCCGCCACCGGACCGGCTCGCGGCCGAGCAGCGGCAGGAAGAACAGGCACCCGACCACCAGATACAGCGCGCGCTCGCCGTCATGCAGCGCCCCGTTGGTCATCACCCTGCTCATCACGCCGTTCAGGTGGGTGCCGACGACAGCCGCCGTGTAAGCGATGATCCCGAACGGCGGCGAGGTCAGCGCGCCGACCGCACGCGATCGCAACGCTCGCTTGGCCCGGGTGTGCAGCGGGTTGCGGCTGGCGTGCAGCAACAGGGTCAGCGGCGCGCCGGCCACCAGCAGCGCCGGCGCCACCATGATCAGCAGCAGGTGCTGGATCATGTGGTCCCAGAACAGCACGTCGCTGTAGGCGCCGACGCCGCTCTCCGTGGCCAGGACGATGACGGCCAGCCCGGCCAGGAACATCCCGGTGCGCCACCACGGCCACGGCCGGGCCGGGTGACGCCGCGCCACCCGCCAGGCACCCTCCAGGTACAGCACCGCGGAGATCACCACGAGGCCCGTCACCACCGGCGCGAACGCCCACTGTGTGACGACCTCCCGCCAGCCGAACGGCGGCAGCATCTGACCTCCCACGCCGCGAGACTACCTCCCTGTCGTCGGGCCACCTCCGCCGCGTTCAGGACCGGGACGCGTTGTGACGACGCGTCGTAGTATTGGATCGCCATGCCCGGGATGCAATCCGGACTGAACATTGGCAACCCCCTGGTCGCCGCCGCGTTCAGAGCCGCGCTCCGCCAGCAGCTGTTCATCGCCGCCGCGATCTTCCTGCTGCTATGGCTGGCCCGGCTGATCGCCGCCAGCCGGTGGCCGCCTGGGCTCGGGGACCGCGATACACCCGCGCTTCCCGAGCCGGCCGGGCGCAAGGTGCTGCGGATCGGCTTCGCCATCTTGTGGATCTTCGACGGCCTGCTGCAGGCCCAGCCCAACATGCCACTCGGCCTGACCACACAGGTCATCGAGCCGACGGCGACCAGCTCACCGTCCTGGGTGCAGCACCTGGTGAACTGGGCGGGCACGTCCTGGACCTACCATCCGATCGAGATCTCGGCGGCGGCGGTCTGGATCCAGGTCGGGATCGGGCTGTGGCTGCTGTTCGCCCGGCAGGGGCGCTGGGCGCGGGCCGGCGCGCTGGCCAGCGTGGGCTGGGGGCTGGTCGTGTGGGCGTTCGGCGAGTCCTTCGGCGGCGTCTTCGCCCCCGGGCTGACCTGGCTGTTCGGCGCGCCGGGCGCGGTGCTGATCTACTGCGTGGCCGGGGCGCTGCTGGCCCTGCCCGAGCGCCTGTGGCACACTCGCAGGCTGGGCAGGCTCATGCTGGCCGGGACGGGCGTGTTCTTCGCCGGCATGGCGGTGCTGCAAGCCTGGCCCGGGCGCGGCTTCTGGCAGGGCCGCGTGGGCGGCCAGCCCGGCACGCTGACCAGCATGATCCAGACCATGAGCCAGACACCGCAGCCGCACTATCTGGCCAGGATCGTCTCGGACTTCGCGGCCTTCGTCGCCGCGCACGGGTTCGGCGTCAACCTGTTCGTGGTGATCGCGCTGGCCGTGCTCGGCCTGGCGTTCCTGAGCGGGCAGCCCAGGATCACCCGGCTGGCGGCCGGCGCCGGGGTCGTGCTCTGCCTGGCCGACTGGGTGCTGATCGAGGATCTGGGCTTCCTCGGCGGCCTCGGCACCGACCCGAACAGCATGCTCCCGATGATCCTGGTGTTGGTCTCCGGATACCTGATCATGACCCGGGCGCCGCAGGCCCAGGCCGTCCAGGAGGCCGTTGGCGCAGCCGGAGCCCAGGCGGCCGGAGCCCAGGCGGCCGGAGCCCAGGCAGCCGGAGCCCAGGCAGCCGGAGCCCAGGCAGCCGAACCCCAGACAGCGGAACCCGTCGCGGCCATTGTTGGCCCGGCCCGCCCGGCTGAGCCTGCCCGCCCGGCTGAGCCTGCCCGCCCGGC
>DASZAD010000061.1:0-36440 GCA_035945415.1 Streptosporangiaceae bacterium | reverse complement strand
GGGGCGATCAGCACCGCCAGCCAGGCGATGGTCACCACGCTCATGCCGTCACCCAGGGCCGAGACGCCCAGGCCGGCGAGGAAACGGCGCGTCTGGGCGTGACTCAACAGCTCCCGGTACACCGCGGGAAACATGTCAGGTGCCCTTTCTGACAGCCGGCAGAGTCAATCTCGCCGGCAGCGCCGTGGGTCACGTTACGCGGGCGTTCATTGGAGATCGATTCCACGCGGAACGAGGTTCGCCATAGGATGCCTGCCGTGGTGGTCAGACCTATCCATTCCGGAGGCCTGCGCGCGCGGGTTGGCCCGGACGCGCGGGACGGCTCCCTGACGAGGGCGGCACGGCGCTACGGCCGGCGGCCTGCCAGCATCTGGACGGACTGCCAGTAGCGGGAATCCCCTCTTGGCGACTACTCACGACGGCCCGCGGGCATCGGCTGCCCTGCGGCTCAACGGCGGGAAAGGGCGCCGTGGCCGGTCTCGTTTCTGCCGCTGGAATCGCGGTGATCGCGTGGTGAGCTCGGCGGCGCGGCCGCATGACCCGGTGCCAGCCGGCGTCGGCCGTGACGGCCCTCCCGCGGAGGCGCTCAACAGCTATCCCGGAGAGATCGAGAAGCTCCGCGGCGATGACCGGCTGGTGATCGCCACCGCCCTGAAGGAGCTGGAGCAGCTTCCGGTCGCACGTCCCCCGCTGCGGCGGACGGTCGCGGACCAGGCACTGGCCTGGGCTGGCTCGCTGGCGTGGCCGGCCGGTGTCTATGCCTGCTCCCGGCTCGTCGTCTTCCTGGTGGCCTGGGTCGACTCGCTGATCACACATCGCCCGCTAGCCGCGGAACCGGCCCTTTTCGACGGCCAGTGGTACCTGAAGCTCGCCGGGCACGGCTATCCGGTGCAGGCCATACACGGCAAGTCGACGCTCGGCTTCCTGCCGCTCTACCCGCTGGTGATCCGCGGTCTGGCGAGCCTGTCCGGCACGTCGCTGCTGACCGCCGCGCTCTTCGCGGCATTCGCCGGAGGGCTGGTCACGGTCGTGCTGGTGCAGCGGATCGCCACCATCTGGTGGGGCGAGCGGACGGCTCGCCGGGCCGTGCTGGTCTTCTGCCTGTTCCCCGGCTCGATCGTCTTCTCGATGGCCTACTCCGAGTGCCTCACCCTGCCGCTCGCCGTCGGCTGCCTGCTGGCGCTGCGGTCCCGCCGGTGGCTGACCGCCGGCGCGCTGGCCGGGCTGGCCAGCGCCGTCGAGCCCGCTGCTCTGATCCTGGTCCCGGTCTGCCTGGCCGTGTCGATCCGGCAGATCATGGCGTTCGGCTGGCGCGACCGGGTGACCTGGCACAGCCTGACGGCCCCGCTGCTCGCGCCGCTCGGCCTCAGCCTGTTCGGGATCTACCTCTGGCACCGGACGGGCACGCCGTTCGCGTCCTACGCGGCGCAGCACTCGGGGTGGCACCAGGGCGACCCGCTGACGCTGCTCAGCCAGCCCGTCGCCCGGCAGTTGCTCCATCATCCGGCCAGTCTGCTCGGCCATCTGCCGAACCCCAGCCTGTGGAATGGCGTTCTGGGCTCGGCCTTCCTGATCTGCGCGGTGATGGCGCTCAGACCGGTGCGTCACGAGCTCAGCCCCGGGGTGATGGTGTGGACCACCGGGGTCGGCATCCTCACCCTGTGGTCGGTGATGAGCCTGACCAACGCCCGGATGCTGCTGATCGCGTTCCCGGCCGTGATCGTGTGGGCGCGTACGCTCACGGGCCGGCGGTACCAGCTGTTCCTGGTCGCGGAAATCGCCGTATTCCTGCTGGCGAGCGGGCTCACGCTGGCCGGGGCCATGCTGCCCTGAACGCCTAAGTCGCCTGCTCTGGGCCCGCGGCAGCGGTCCGGACCGGCAATCCCGTCAGGTAGTGCTCGCGCAGCGCCTCACGCACCTTGATCACGTCACCGCTGCCGACGGCTTCGACGAGCAGCCGGTGCCGGCCCACCACTTCGGCGAGGCCGATCCCCCGGCGTTCGATCTCCGAGCGCATCAGCGCGCCCATCTGGCTGTTGAGCATGGCCCACAGGTCCTTGAGGCGGCGGCGCCCGGACACCTCGATCAGCCGTTCGTGGAATTTGATGTCGCTCTCGACCAGGGCGTCCAGGTCACCGTCGGCGGCGGCGGCCATCTCCCGCAGCGACTCGTGCAGCGCCTCGGTGAGCGCGGCCGCGCTGTGCTCCAGGCCCTGGCCGACGCTCGCGTCTTCGAGCACGTACCGGGCGTAGCAGACGTCCTCGGCGTCCTCGGGCGACATTCGCGTCACCACGCTGTAGCGCCGCGGCAGGATGGCGATCAGCCCTTCCGCCCGCAGGCTGCGCATGGCGTCGCGGATGGTCCCCCGGCTGACCCCGAACTCGGCGGCCAGGTTGGCCTCGACCAGCCTGGTCCCAGCGGGCAGCTCGTTGTTGAGTATCCGGCGCCGCAGCGCCCTCGTTATCGCTTCAGGGAGGGAGACATGCTCGAAAATGGCCACGGCCCTCCTTCGGATCGGCCATCCGTGACCGTTACTGTAGCTTCAGCCGCGTGCCGATCAAGCCGGCGTGGCGGCCCGGCCCGGCACCGTCTACATCTCCTGGAACAGCGGAAAGACCAGGCACAACAGCCCCAGCCGGAGCCGCGCTGACTTCGCCGGCGACCTGGCCTCCAGGAGGGAACGAGTGATCGGTCACGAGCCTTGAGCGCGGGACCGCGGAGAACTACCGCCGCTTCGCCGCGCTCGAGGCCCGTGGCCGTTCCCGGCTGTACGAGGGGTTCGCGTTCGGGGTCGCGGACGACCCGAACTGCTCGCCTTCCTGGACGGCCTGCCGCAGGAGAAACGCCAGCCGAACCCGGTCTGGCCGGCTTCCCCCGGGAACTGCCGGCCCCCGATCCCGGCCCAACTCCATTCAGGAGGTCGACGTCGATATGGGCCAGGTTGCTCAACGATGGCTGCAATCTGATGTATTGCTCCCGATGGGTGGGAAGCAAATATAGATCCGGTCCGCGGGGGTGTGGCTCAAGAGTCTGCCAACACACTGGTCCCGTGTGACCCTGCCATGCGCTGCGCAATAAGCCAGCGCTTGTTCGCCGTTATGGAATGACCCGTTATAATAGACCATCCAGTAGCCGGGGTTAAGCGAGGAGAAGTTGGAGCTGTCAAGATATTTCGCGCCTGGTATCTCGTTTCGAACTTCATTAAGGACCAGCTGGAGGCGTGCATTACCAGCGCTGATCGGAACGGAAGCAAGCTGAGCGACCCAGATATCATCAGGCGCCGGCGTCGTTGACCCAGTAGACGGAGCGGGCGCTGGCGTTGCTGGCCCAGCAGGCGGAGAATGTGCTGGAGTCGTCCGCCCGGCAGGTGGAGAAGTGGTTTGACTCGCGGAGCTGAACCAGTGACCGGTCACGGCCACCGGAATAAGGGCTGCGGCGATTACCCCCACCGCAGTTATGATCCCTGCCTTTACCACATTGTCCATATCAAGTCCGCGCTTCTCATGTCATGACCTTCTCCGTCGATAATGAGGGTTATTCACAAGATCATCTACCATGAGTTGATCAAGCTTTGACCGGCTTCAGCGCGACGCCGGAGGCTTGATGATCATGACCGTGAATAAGCCTCAATGATAACGAACATCCTGACGCTCAGACGGCTCAACGTCGTCACTCATGGCCGGCGTCAGCCTGGCCTGAGACCACACGCGTGCCACATCCCGGCGTTGAGCCGGCGCCCGCGGACGGAGCGCATCGCAGCCGCCATCGCTGGGAGCGGCTTGCCACCCTCCCAAGCCGGTGCCCGGTGACACACAACTTCGAGATGCGCGCCCGAGCGCTGCTGTATCCTGCTGTGCTGATGGCATCTCGGGGAGATCCCTTGCTTACCTTATTCCAGGGGGGGCCGGTAATCATGGATTCTGTGCTAAAGTCTGCGATAATAACTACATCAGCCGTGATCATCGCCGCCCTGATTCCTATAGCGTTCACCGACCACTGGTTCAGCTCACAACCGGCACCAAAGGCAAGCCCGCCTGCCACGCCATCCCGCGCTTCAACCATTCCCGGGCCCGCCAGCCACAATTCTACTGGTCCCGGGCTGGCGAATATCTTGGATCCCGGCTTCGGGAGCCGCGGCATCAATGCGCTAGCATTCAGTCCGGCCGGCAATACTCTAGCGACCGCAGGTGCGAGCGGTAGTACCTTCCTCTGGAATCCGGCAAACGGCCACCGGATAGCCAAGCTGACTGACCCCGGCTCCCGGGGGGTGCTTGCCGTCGCGTTCAGCCCGAATGGCCAGATCCTGGCCGTCGGGGATGACAATCACCACATCTACCTGTGGAACCCCGCCAGCCAGACACTGACCGCCACGCTGACCGACCCGGGCTCCAAAGGCGTCTATGCGGTCGCGTTCAGCCCGAATGGCCAGATCCTGGCTGCCGGGGACGACAATCACCACATCTACCTGTGGAACCCCGCCAGCCAGACACTGACCGCCACGCTGACCGACCCGCGAAGCAACGGAGTCAACACTCTGGCGTTCAGCCCCGATGGCGGCACCCTCGCCGCCGGTGACTACAACGGCACCACCTATCTCTGGTCGCTCGCTACCCGCGCACTGGTTGCCACCCTCCCCGTTCCTGCCCCCAGCGGACGTGCCGTGGACGCTGTGGCATTCACCCCAGACGGCCGCCTTCTGGCCACCGGCGCATACGACGGCACCACCTACCTATGGCAGGCCGCCAGCCACACACCCGCCGGCGCCTTGCCTGATCCCGGTCCTGGAACCGGTGTGGAGGCGGTGGCCTTCAGTCCAGACGGCCGCACTCTGGCGGTCGGCGACGTGAACGGGAGTACCTTCCTGTGGCACGTCACCAGCGACACCCTGACCGCGACACTGACCATCCCTGGCTCCGGTCAGAGCAACGTCTGGGCCGTCGCGTTCAGCCCGAACGGCAAGATGCTGGCCACCGGCGATCACGTCGGAGCCACCTACCTGTGGAAAATCGGCTAACCGCACGACTGCTGCCCGGTATCGCAGCGCATTAGCTAGTGCCGTGACAGGCTACGTTGACCCGGCCGATAGGGCGGCGGACCGGCGATCCCAGTCAAGATCGAAGGGGACTTTTATGGCCGGGACTAGTAGAAACTCCCCATCGATCATGAACGGGACCGGGCCGGCGGCCGGGCCGGGCAGGGTGAACCTTACCTGCTACGGCACTAGTCCGTCAGGAGCGCCGGGAAAGCTATGCCGCGTACTTGGCTGGCGTGGAATCAGTTCATCAACCACCTTCGCCAGCTCAAAGACCAGGTCCGGGAACTGCTGCCGCCCGGTGCGATCGTTCACGGCCCAGGGCAGCAACCCATACCCGGCGGCCAGCTCTCCGTGCTGGTCAGCCGAAGAACACCCCAGCCGATCTCGGCGAAGACGGTCACCGACGAGCCGTGCGCTAGCCTCGATGAGACGACGGGTGTCCAGGGCTGCTCAATCGATGCCGTGACGTCGGGCCTGCGTGGAGGCAACGGATGAGATTCAGGCGGAGGCCGAAGTTTACGGTTACCGGAGTGAGCTTCCCGGTCATCGGGGGCGGGGTCACATGGTCTGAGAAGACCGATGAGCGTGCCAGCCGCGCGGTCTCCGAGCGCTCAGCAGCGTTTGCTGAACTCTGGAAGATCGCGCAGGATGCCCATATTGGGATGAGGAATAACTTTGATAAGGCCGATGAGCTCTCCGACGTCTATCGCAGGCTAAACATTCTTCTCATTGAGAAAGCGCCAGCACTGGAAGAGTCAGACGTAGAGCTTGCTCGGAATTTCATCACCGCCCTGGGCGAGTTCATCCGGCTGCTCCGCCCTCTGCCGGGCGAGTCCGCAGACCGCTTGCGGGACGAGATTGCGGACACCGCAGCGGGGCGCTCAATGGTCGATGACTTCGAAGTGTTGCAGGATTCTTATTCTCACATGTCCCTCTTTAACGAGTTGCTCACTAAAAGATACCGCGAAGTCGTTTTCGGAGAAACGGCCTAGCTGCGCGGCGAGGCGAACACTGAAGTGATCTCAGAGAATTTCAGGTGATGTAGCTGTGCTCGAAATGGGTGAGGATGAGGGCTGCGCGGGCGATGTCGCCGGTTTTGCTGGGGCTGGCGGTGATGTGCTGGAGGGTGCGCCAGCGCTGGTTGAGCAGGGCGAACCCGCGTTCGCCCAGGCAGCGCAGGGAGCGTTGGAGGGCGTTGCGGGTGCGGGTATTGATATCCAGTCACTGTCCGCCGGTGGGCTGTTTGACGGGAATCAGGATGCCAATGCCGGCGCCGTCGTAGCCGGGGCCGGCCAGGGCGGGCAATCCGGTGGTGGCGGCGTGGTAGAGGGCGGGCAGGGCGTGGGCGCGGGCGGCGATCAGATCATGCACCGAGCCGGGCCCGGCCTCGGAGACCCACAGCGGGGACCCGTCCGGGGCACCCCATCGAACCGCCACTCGCTTTCGGTGACATACTTCAGAAGATCCTGCCCGTCACAGGCTCCGGCGTTGCATGGCCGCCGCCGCTTGCGGTGATAATAAGTCACCTTCCGATGCTGGCGCGCTGGCCTTGGCGCTACATGCCGCGCTAAGCGCCTCTCCAGAAGTTCTGCGAGTAACCCCTGGCAGCCGGGGGCTGGTCCAGGGGCGGCGGCCCGAGGTCATGCTCAGCCCGCCAGCGAGCGGGTGACCCGGTGTGATGACCCCGATATGCCGTCAACCATCTGCCTGCTGTCCGCGTCATATACATGTCCTGAGTGAGCAGGGCGCGCGGACGGGGAACAGCCACGCCGCACCAGCATCCGCACGTGGCCCGCGCGTCCTTCTTGTCCCAGGGGCCTCCCCGCTGTCTTTGCGCGCCGGCCACGGCGGCCGGTCATGACCACAGGGGGAATCTCCATGAACACTTCGCAGCACGGCCAGTACCAGACTTACCCGCAACCGCTCCGCCCGCCCGGCTACCCAGAGGCCAAGATCCCGTACCTCCGCGGCGGCCCGGTGGGTTTCGGGGAGGCCATCAGGCAAGCCCACCGCAACCGGTTCACCTACCGTGGCCGCGCTTCCCGGACCGCGTACTGGTTGTACTCCCTGTTCGGAGGGATCATCATTGTCGCCTGCTACGTCATCTTCGCGGTGGTCCTCATCGCGAGCGGCGCCGGGCGAAGCGCCGGCTCCGGCCAGGCACACGCCACGGCCGCGGGCCCCCTCACCTTCCTCGCGGTCCTCCTGGTCCTCCTCGTGCTCTTGTGGTTCTTCGGGCTGCCCCAACTCGCGCTCTCGGTTCGCCGCCTGCACGACATCGGGCAGCCCGGCTGGTGGCTGCTTCTCGGGCTCGTGCCCTTCGGCTCGATCATCCTCCTGGTCTTCCACTGCATGGAGGGGACGCCCGGGCCCAACCGCTACGATCTTGGAGACGGCTGACCTGCCCGGCTAGCTGTCCCAGCCGCAGCTGCCTGACTCCCACCGGGCCGTCCGGCTCAGGCCCTTGTCACCTAGGCGTATCAGGTGCCGGATGCATCGGTGCTGGTGAGCCACGGTATCCGCATCCACAATCTGACCCATTGGCGAATCCGCAGACGCGGCGCATACCGACCACGCCGAGTGGACGGACGATGCCGCGAGCGGCACGCCACTGAAGCTCACCCCGTTATCCTGACCTGGTGCTTTTTGGCGTGCTCGGGTCACTGGCGGTCTGGGCGGAGGACGGCAGGCTAGTCGAGGTTCGCGAGGCCAAGGTCCGCGGCTTGCTGGCCGATCTCCTCATCAACCTGGGGCGGCCCGTGCCGGCTGGTCAGCTGATCGATGATCTGTGGGGCGCTGACCTCCCGGCCCATCCCGCCGCCGCCTTGCAGCTGAAGGTCAGCAGGCTGCGGCAGGCGCTGGAGACTGCCGAGCCGGGCGGCGGTGCGCTGGTGGCGTTCCAGTCATCGGGCTATCTGCTCCAGGCCGGCGGTGACGCGCTGGACGAGCGCCGGTTCACCGCCCTGGTAGAGCGGGCCGGCGCGGCCAAGACTCCCCGGGAGCGGGCCGGGCTGCTGGCCGATGCCCTGGGACTGTGGCGCGGCCCGCCACTGGCGGACTTCGCCGACGCCTTGTTCGCCCAGCCCGCGATCACCCGCCTGGAGGAGCAACGGCTGGCCGCGCTGGAGGAGCAGGCCGAGGCCAGGCTGGCGCTGGGCGAGCACAGTCTGCTGACCGGCGAGCTGAGTGAACTGGTGGCCCGTCACCCCTTGCGGGAACGGCTACGCGCCGCACAAATGCTGGCCCTGTACCGGGCCGGCCGGCAGGCCGAGGCGGTGCACAGCTACCACGAGTTGCGCGGACGCCTGGCCAACGACCTTGGCCTGGATCCTGAGCCGAGCCTGACCGCGCTTTACCAGGCCATGTTGCAGCAAGCCGCGGGCCTTCAGGGCGTGCGGGCACCGGCCACCCTGGCCGCCCGCCCGCGGACCAACCTCCCAGTCATGCTCACTGACCTGGTAGGCCGGGCTGAGGCCGTATCCGAGGTGCGTGCCCTGCTGAACGAGCGACGGCTGGTGACCCTCACCGGACCCGGCGGTGTGGGCAAGACGCGGCTGGCCATGGAGACTGCGGCTCAGGCGGCAGATGCCTTCCCCGATGGTGTCTGGCTGGCCGAGCTGGCCGCCCCCGCGCCCGCCGGGCCGCTTTCGCCTACGGCCAGGGTCATGACCGTCCTGGGCATCAGGGACGACGGTTCCATGGCGCCCTCAGAGCTGCTGACCGAAGCTCTCCGCACCAGCCGGATGCTCCTGATCCTGGACAACTGCGAGCATATGATCGACGAGGTCGCCAAGCTGGCCGCCCAGCTGCTCCAGTTCGCCCCCGGGCTGCGCATCCTGGTAACCAGCCGGGAGCCCTTGGCGCTTGCGGCTGAAGTCGTCCGGGCCGTCCCGCCGCTGGATCTGCCAGACCAGGCCGCCGGCCCTGACCTGGGCGCATTGGCTCAGTTCAGCGCCGTGCAACTGTTCGTTATGCGCGCGGGTGCAGCCGCGCCCGGTTTCCGCCTCAATGAGGACAACGCCCAGGCCGTGGCGCAACTCTGCCGTCGGCTCGACGGGATTCCGCTGGCGCTGGAGCTCGCGGCGACTCGCGTTCGGACCCTGGGCATCCACGAACTCCTCGCCCGGCTGGACGACCAGTTCAGGCTGCTGTCCGCCGGGCACCGCGACGCCCCATCGCGGCAGCAGACCCTATGGGCTGTCATCGACTGGAGCTGGGAACTGCTCACCGAGCCGGAACGGACGGTGCTGCGGCGGCTGGCGCTGGCGGCAGGCGGCTGCAGCCTGCATGCCGCGGAGGCGATCTGTGCTGAGAGCGGCCTGGATGTGCTAAGCCAGCTGTCCAGGCTGGTGGACCGCTCCCTCGTCATGGTCGCGGAGGGGCCGGACGGCCCGCGATACCGGCTGCTGGAGAGCGTCGCGGCGTACAGCCTGCAGCGCCTGCGGCAGTCGGGAGAATATGCCCACGTACGGCTGCGGCACCGCCACCTCTACCGTGACCTTGCCGAGCATGCGGCGGCACGCCTTCGTAGCTGCGACCAGCCGTCGTGGCTCAGGCGCCTGGACGCTGAGACCACCAACCTGCGTAACGCGTTCGATTCAGCGGCCCAGGACGGCGACGTCTCCGCCGCCCTCCGGATGGCCAACGCCCTGGTCTGGTACTGGCTCCTCAGCGGCCGGATAGCTGAGGCGCGGCGGGCTCTGGGGGAGGCACTTGCCCTTCCCGGCGGATCAGCTGCCGCCCGGGCCACGGCTGCGGCCTGGCAGGGTGGTTTCGCGGCCCTCGCCGGAGAGCGCCGAGGGCATGCCCGCCCGCCATCGCTTACAGACATTGCCGACCCCAGCACGCGGGCCATCCTGGAATGGTTTCACGCATTCGTCGCCTCGGACTTTGGTGATCCTGTCAAGGCCGGGGCCTTGATCGACGATGCGCTTGCCCGCTTCCGCGTACTTGGCGATCAGTGGGGGATCGCGGCGGCGCTGAGCACCCGCGCCAAGGTGGCGATGATCCGAGGCGACCAGCGTGCCGCCCAGCGCCACGCCCAGCAGAGCCTGACGATATTCCGTGAGCTTGGTGACCGCTGGGGACAGCTGCAGGCAATCGAATGGCTCGGTGCCGCTGTGGAATCCTCAGACCCCGCGTGTGCAGACCGGCTGCACCGAGATGGCTTGCGAATGGCCGAGGAGCTCGGCCTGTGGCCACAAGCGGCTGATGCCCTGTCATGGCTGGGCTTGACCGCACTGCGCTCCGGTGATCTGGTCCAGGCCCGCGAGCTCCTCGAACGGGGCATGCGGCTGGCCGCCGAGCAAAGCTACCGGCCCGGGCAGGTCTTCGCGGAACTAGGCCTCGGCCAGACCGCGCGCAGGGAGGGCAACCTTGATCGGGCCGAGGCCCACATGCGCAACGTCCTGCAGGCCAGCCGGCGAATCGGCTCCGCGTCAGACGTAGCCCGCGTTGTCTCACTGTCCGAGCTCGGCTTCATCGCAGAACAACGCGGCAAGCCGTCGATCGCCCGCTCACACCACCTGCAGTCCCTCGCCTCCGCGACGAAACTCGGTGACCCGGCGGCCATCGCTCAGGCCCTCACTGGCCTGGCCGCGGTACAAGCACTCGGCGGCAAGCCTGACCGGGCCGCCCAATTGCTCGGAGCGGCGGCCACGGCCTGCGGCCCGGACGGGGCCAGCCTGCCACCCGGCAATAGCCCGGACGCCGAGCGCATCACTGCCGTGACACGCCAAGCGCTGGGAGAGGCAGCGTTCGCCGCCGAGTACCAGAACGGTCGCCGCCTAAGACCCGAGCAGGCCGCATCCCTGTTCCGGCGCCCAGGGATTCTCTCGGTAAGCGGTCAGCCGGGGTGACTGAAGCGCCTCAGTCGATTACGGCGCCGCCGGTGAGGTTGATCTCTGTCGCGGTCATCGTGGCGGCCCAGTCTGAGGCGGCGAACACCGCAGCGTTGGCGACGTCCTGATAGCTGGGCCGGCGTCCGAGAAGTGTGTTCTCGGCGAGCGGGTCGCCGGGCTCTGCGTTGTCCGGGGCGGGTGATCCGGGCGACAGTATCCAGGCGACCCGGATTCCGCTGCGTCCGAGTTCGCTCGCCAGTTGCCTGCTCAGCCCGGCCAGCGCGGACCAGGCGACGTGGGAGCCGCCCAGCCTGGGAATTGCTTCGCGACCGCCGCCCAGGGCAAGTATCGTCCCACCGCGCCCCAGCATGTGGCACGCGGTTACGGTGGCGATGTTGAAGTGGGTGGCGATGACCTTGCTGATGGGGCGGGCGAAGTCGGTGAACTCCATATCGAGCAAGGGGAAGCCTTGCAGGTCATCGTTGGAGGTGGCGTTGAATACGACATCGATGCCCCCGGTTGCGGCGACTTCGTCCGCGTGTGCCCGCACGGCGGCTTTGTCCAAAGCGTCCACGACGGCGGTCTTCGCGTTCCCGCCAGCGTCCCGGATCTGCTCCGCAACCTTGGCTAGTGTGCCCGGGGTTCTGCCAGTGAGAACGACCCGGGCCCCTTCGCGCGCGAACGCACCCGCGACCGCTGCCCCGACCGGTCCTGCCGTGCCGTAGACGATCGCGGTCTTGTTCTGTAGCAAGCCTGTCATTGCCGCATTCCTTTCCCTGACGGGCAGCCAGCGCTCTTCCTGGAATCAATGGCGTGGGCCTCGGCTTCGGCGACCTCACCGGAGGGGATGACCCGCCGGAGTCGCGCTGCGGAGACCACCGCGAGAACGACCACGATGACGGCGCTGACACCGGCCGCCACGTCCACTCCGCTGGTGAAAGCCGAGCGAGCGGACCCGAGTATCACGGCCGCGCTGTGCCGGGGCAACTGCCTGGCGGCGGTGGCGGCAGCCCCCAGCGTGCCGCTGATCGCCCGCGCGGCGGCGCCCGGAACGCTCGGAGGAATGTGATCCGCCACACGGTAGTGGTAAACGGCGGTCCCGATGCTGCCCAGAACTGCGATACCGAGGGCCCCGCCGAACTCAGTGCTGGTCTCGGACAGGCCTGAAGCCGCTCCAGCCGATTCCGGTGGTGCTGACCCGAGGACCATCCCGACCACCAGGTTGGTCACCGGGGCAAGCCCCAGCCCGAACACCGCCGACCCGATTACCACGACAGCCAGCCCAAGCGAGGAGGTCTGGGTGAGAAGACCGAACCCGGCGGCCGATACGCCTAGGCCGGTCGCCATCGCCAGGGCCGGGTGCAGCCCGCGTGCGAACAGCGGGGTCATCAGTGATCCCCCGATCAGTCCGGCCATCACCGGCAGCATCCACAGACCAGCCCGCAGCGGTGACAACCCCAGCACCAGCTGCAGGTACTGCGAGATAAGCAGCAGCATCCCGAGGATCACGAAGTAGCCCAGCATGTTGATGCCCAGCGCGGCGCTGAATCCAGGCACCCGGAACAACCGGAGATCGATGAGTGGATCAGCCAGCGAACGCTGGCGCCGCACAAATCCCCAGCCAATCAGCACCCCAGCCACAACCGCGGAGACCGGGCGAATGCCGGCGCCGCCCTCGGCGATCTCCGTGAGCCCGTATACGACTGGCAAGATCGCGGCAAGGGACAGGCCCACGCTGAGGAAATCCGCCCGCCCGGCCTCGGCGTTCCGGTATTCCGGCAGCAAGATCGGCGCGGCCGCCAGCAAGACGGCCATTACCGGCACCGCGAGCAGGAATACCGCCCCCCACCAGAAAGCCTGCAGCAGCGCCCCGCCGACCAGCGGGCCGATCGCGCCGCCAAGGGGCAGGCTCGTCGACCAGACGGCAATCGCCACCGTCCGCTGGCTCTCATCCCGGAACATGTTGCTGATCAGCGAGAGAGTCGACGGCATCAGCGTCGCCCCGGTGAACCCCAGCACCGCGCGGGCCCCGATCAGCATGCCAGCGTTCACCGAGTACGCCGCCGCCACGGACGCGATCCCGAAGCCAGCAGCGCCGAACATCAGCAGCCGGCGACGCCCAATGCGATCTCCCAGGGTTCCCATGGTGACCAGGAATCCGGCCAGGATGAACCCGTAAATATCCACTATCCACAGCAACTGGGTGGCAGTGGGCATCAGCTCACGGCTGATAACCGGAGCAGCGAGGTTCAGCACGCTGAAATCCAGGGCGATAACGAACGCGGGCAGAGCCAGCACTGCCAGCCCCACCCACTCCCGCCGGCCCGCCCGCGGCTCGCCACCGGTCATCAACGGTCCTCTCTGCGCTGTGCGGCGTCACGATGCCGGGTCCATGATGCGAAGGTCCGCTGTCGATCGGCTGTCGGTCGCGACACCAGGGAGCCGGGGCCAGACAGAAGGCCCGTCTCACTCCTGACGTTCACGATCACCGGAGCCAGCACTGGCTGGTCCGGGAATGGCGGGAGTGTGTAATGCTGGGTGATGCTCGCGCGGCGGAGACCACCGCCCTGAATCCGGCAGAAGCTGTGGCCCCCGGCAGGCCGCTGACGGCAAAGGACCTTGGTGGCGCGACTTAGGAGGGCCCGATGGCTGATCCGGCGGTCCCGGGCCGGCTTCCAGCCGGCGCAACCGTGGAAGGCGACGGGGTCATAGTCGGGCGCGGCCCGGTCCGCGTCGATGCGTTCATCGACTTTCTGTGCCCGTTCTGCCGCCGGTTTGAGCTGTCGTCCGGGCCAGCACTGGCCGAACTGGTGGCCGACGGCCAGGTCAGCCTCGTCTACCATCCGATGAACTTCCTGGACGGGGCGTCGACGACCAACTACTCCACGCGCGCGGCCGCGGCGTCGGGCTGCGCCGCCGACGAGGGACGCTTCGTGGAGTACGCGCATGCCCTGTTCGTCAACCAGCCGCCCGAGGGCGGGCCGGGCCTGAGCGACGCCGAACTGGCTGCCATCGGCCGCGCCGTGGGCCTGGCTGACCCAGCGTTCACCGCCTGCGTGTCCGGCGCGCCATATCTGGACTGGCCACCGTACGTGACCGACCTTGCCACCGCGGCCGGGGTGGAGGCGACGCCGACCGTCCTGGTCGCGGGTGCGGCGGTCAGGCCCGAGGCACGGCCGATCGCCGCCGCGGTCGCCCGGGCGGCGGGCGGGCGCTGAGCCGCGCACCTGGCCAACCCGTACGGGCCGATGGGATTACGAGGCCACATCCGCGCTGAAAAACAGGCCAACAAGTGTTCCGTCCGAACGAGTCACCACCACCCTGGACACCCCCGCGTGACCCATCCTGTGGGCCAGCGCCGCGGCGTCCTCGCTGGGCCGCACCGTGGATACGCCGGACCGCATCACCGTTCCCACCTCAGCGCCCGCAGCGGCGGTGGTCAGGTCGCGCTGGTAGGCGGCACCCATGACCACCTGGGCCTGGTTGACCACCACGACCGGCCCGAAACCCTGCGCCTCCCGCAGCCGCAGCGCCTCCGCCACTACAGTCTCCTCACCGGCCGTTGCCACGCCGCGGCGGGTGAGCGGCCCTGCCAGCTGAGCGGTGCCCTCGAACGGCAGGTCGGCGGCCAGCCAGTCCATCTTGCCCCCCGCATAGTCATACACCGGGCCGAACCCGGTCTGTTCGAACCGCCACGCGGCTCGCGGGCTGCTGTCTCAATAACAGTCGTGGCAGTAGACGATCACCGGCCGGGACCGGTCCAGCTGCCCCGCCCGGGCGTCCAGCTCCTTGAGCGGCATGCTGACCGCGCCGGGCAGATGCGCCCACTCATACTCCGCGGTGGGCAGCACCTCAACCAGCTGCGCCCCGTTCCCGGTCAGCGTTCGCAGCTGATCACGCCCGATCTCGTTAGGCATCACGATCTCCCATCCAGCCACCGGCGCCCGCGCGGCAGGCGCTGACCAACAGATACCCGCCACCGGGCACCAGGCACCGCGCGGCCGCAGATGCGCCGTCACCGCCGTGACGCCCGTGGGCGGCGCGCTCGTGCATAACGACCTGGGCGGCGCCAACCTGCTGTGGACCACGTCAGCAGGCGTGCCGAAGCTGGCCGGGGTCGTGGACTGGGACGAATCCCGCATCGGCGACCAGGCCAGCGACCTGGCCTCGATCGCCGTCACCACCGGCTGGCCGCTCGCCGAGCGCATCGAAACCCACCGCCGCGGCACGACCCGGCCGATGCTCGCCGACGCCAAGATCATCGCCGCCACGTTCGCCCTCCAGCAGGCGCTGCCCGCCGCGCTCAACGGGGACCAGGCCAGCCTCGACGACGGGCTGCGAAACTACAGATAACCGGTGCGCCAACACCAGCCCAGAGCCCAGGACCCAATCACGCTCACTTAACCCCGGTGCCCGCCGGCCCACACCGGTTCCCACCCCGTACCGCGACCAGGCCCCAGCGCAGGGTGGCCGGCCACGGCACACCACTGCGCTTCGAGCCTGTTCCTGCCGCCATCCTGCTGCCAAACGATCAAAAGGCCAGTTTCCTGTTTCCGGAAACTAGCCTCTGACCTGCTGCTTCTTGGTAACGGGGGCGGGATTTGATTCCGTATGGGAGCTTCCGTGTCAAGCCGCGGCTGAAAGATCTTTCTGGCGGCTGGTTGTGTGGAGTTCTGGGCATGCCGGCAGGCCCGCTGGCGGTGTCGCCGGCAGGCTGGTGCTGACGGTGGTGCTGTTCGCGGGCCGCGGCGTGGCTCGCCAGCTGCGCCTGGATGGCGCGCAGTAGCCGGATCTCGGCGGCCACCTCAGCGGCCAGCTCGTCAAACGGAACGGCCGGGTAGTACCCGTAAAGCTCGACGGCCGCCGCGGCGGCCCGCCATTGACCGGCCCGCTGCGATCCTTGCTGATGCCCGGACGTCGTGGTGTTCAGGCGGGTCAGCTCGCCAT
This sequence comes from Streptosporangiaceae bacterium, assembly GCA_035945415.1. GTDB lineage: Bacteria > Actinomycetota > Actinomycetes > Streptosporangiales > Streptosporangiaceae > PALSA-505. The sequence continues at coordinate 20,618 of DASZAD010000061.1, read as the reverse complement.
CACTGGAACCCCTGCGCTGATCAAGCGCCGGAGTTCCTTACATGAACCCGCGACCTCTGGGTATGAGCTAGCGAGGCACCTCGACTGGCTCCAATCGCAAACCTGTTAGGTTAAGTTCACTGACGGCCTCGACGAAAGCAGCCGACACGAAGATGTCGGTACCTGGACGTTCAGGCACCTTAAAGGCGTGCTCTCCGATAATGGCGTTCTCACGCATCGCGTACTTAGAGATACGTATGTATCTTGTTCCGCCGGGATACTTGACCCCACGTGTCCGATCAGGATCTAGTGCGTTGATAACTCGCGTACAGTTCCACGCGACTAGTGGCGAGTCACTTACTAGCTTGAGGAATTCACCCCGTTCCGCCAGAAAGCGGCTGAGACCATCGGCGGCTCGCTTCGACATGACCAGACAGCCAGCCGCGAATCTCGCGAAGTCGCCGAGGACTCGCGGCCGGTCGTCCTCGTATTCATCCTGCGGCCATACATGCAACGGCTTCCACTGCGAAGCCAACTTTTCGCCCTTGAATGCATCGATCTCGACTAGATGTCGGATATTGCTCTCAGAGGTCGTTATGCAGACGAAGTCATCGTAATTATAGCGAATGCGGAAAACTGACGTCAGCATGGGATATTCGCGGTTCCTGGACTGTACGTGAGGTCATTTTGCAGCTGACTCGCGACAGATCTCAATGTCGCCGCGACCTGCTCCCGTGACTGAGCATCCTGCAAAGCATTGTTGAGATCTTCGAAGTATTGGTTAGTGTGTACTGTCTGGTGCCATCCAGGGGGGAGATATATTCCATTTACGGCCTCGTCCAGTCCGACTCCGTACCTGTTGAGGATTGCCCGTGCCGCCGCCAGGTCAGAATTGCCTCCATAGCTACCAGTCGTCCCCGATGTAGCCCGTATCCGGATCGATCATGGCGAGGAAGACGCGAATGCTCCGCCGGTGCTCCTGCATCGACCGATCCGGTGTCCCGCTCGACCCGAATCCGTAGCCCCGGTTAGGCCCGCTCAGCCAGTCGTAGCCGGTGCCGCCCTCTCCAGCCCGGCGAATAGCGAACCGCTCGCCCTCAACATCGAGGGTGAACAACACCGGCCCAGGCCTTGCCCCTGTTCCGTAGCACACAGCCGGAACGGCGCGGGGACCGTCGCTGTCACCGCTGGGGCTCCTGTCCACCAGAGCCAGCATCCACGGCCGCCGGCGCTGATGTCCATCGCACACGCGCTCGGCCGACGCACTCATCTGCCGCAGGTCGTGTGTCTCGTTTGGGGGCGATGAGTGCTCCGGAAGTCCAGCGGCGCTGCGAGCCCTCGTAGCCGGCGAGGCACCACATCATCGCCGACTGCGGCCTGACCGCGTAGACCACGTCGAAATCGGGATCGGCGTCCGGCAGGTACGGCCGGTCACCCTCGCCGGTGTATTTCGCCGCCAGGGCCGCCACCACGTCCGGGACCTGGGCGGGGGTGCCGAGATCTTCGGCAGTACCCCGGACGATCACCACGTCCTCGCCGCTTTCCAGGTGGACCACCACGCGCGGGTCAGCGGCAAGGTTGCGGGCCTTGACGGTGCGGCGCTCGCTGTACAAATACAGCGTGTCACCGGTCACCACTCCCCACACCGGAGCCGCATGCGGTGCGCCCGAGGGCATCGTGGTGCACAGCCAGTAGTTCCGCGCGCCTGCCAGGCGTGCGGCGACCTCAGGCCAGGAAAGAGCATCGTCCGGCACAGGCACATGATCGCACTGCCGCCACCACAGCTGGCAGGACAGGCGCCGTTCCCCCGGCCGGAGAACGCCCGATCTATGCCGCTGTGGGCTCGGTCAAGCCTATATGGCGCATGGCCAGCCATCGCTGAAGGTTTCCGGAGGGTCAGGGATGGGCCGGGGCGTGGCCACGCAGTACCTGCCGCGCTGCCCACGCGGCGGCTGCGTCGAGGACATCGTCTTCGCCGGCCTGGGCCCGGGCCATCCAGGGCAAAGGCGCCTTCCGCCGCTTCAAGGACGAACTCTACGAGGAGTATCCGGATCTGCTGCCAGCGTGGTACGCGTTCCGCGATGCCCGCGCCAAGCGCCGGGCGGTCCAATGGCTGGCCGACAACTCGCTCATCGATGACGACGCTGCCAGCCGCTTCCTGGCCGACCATCCGGACCCGGATCTGCCCTGAGCCCCTTGATGCCACGAGTGAGCCGAACTGGCGCTCTGTCATGCCGCGAACTGGGTGATTGCGGCCGATCGTATTTTCGTGGCCGCCCTGGAGGTGGTTCAGCCTTCTGGCATGGTCACAGTGAAACGCTGGCCGTGGCGTTCGTACTGATCACTGAGTCTGCCGGCTGAGGATTTGCTGGATGGCGGCCAGTAGCGCTTCGCCGGAGGCGATGGGCTGATCGCCGGGCCGGCCGGCGGTGTAGTCGCGGCGGGCTTCGCCGATCAGGCGGCGGGCGCTGGCCTGGTCGTGGTGAGCTGCGGCTACCACCGCCAGCGTGGCCGCGAGGTTGCCGGAGCCGGGCAGGTCGTCGGCGCTGCGGTAGGGGTCCCGCAGCGATTCGATCTGTTGCTGGAGCCCGGCTGGGGGTGGCTGGCCGGCGAGCAGGCAGGCGTAGGCACACAGCAGGAGCCGGTGCTGGCGGATGAGCGAGCGCCGGTTGCCGTTGGCCGCGAGCCGCTCCGCTGGGCCGCCAAGGCGCCGCGTGGCCCGGCAGAGGCGGGCTAGTGCAGGCCAGGATCATGGCGGCGCGGCGGCAGCGGCCCGTTCAAGGACCCGCAGCGTGGTGTGCTGCAAAGCACGGCAGGCATCGGTGGCGGCTTCCTGCTCCCGCCGGCCTCCCCGCGTGGCCGCGAGCACCAGCAGGGGCTGTGCGTAGGCCCTGACCAGGTGCGTGATCGCTAGCTGGCCGTCGCGGATGACGCGGCCGCAGGAGATGTCGCCGGTGCGCAGGCGGCACATCAGCCGGGTGCCAGCGTCGGCATGCTTATCGGCTGCGATCCGGCGGTAGAGGGCCTCCGCGCGGGCGCGGTCGTCATCATCGCGCGGTTGCATAACCATGCCGACAGCGGAGTCGTTGCGGACGTCCGGTTCTGCCGCGAGGGGTTACTGGCTACGGACCCGGCTTAGAACTCGGTGTTGATGATGGCCTCGACGAGAGTGCTGCCGGCTCCGGTGAGGGCGATCTGTCCGTTGACCGGGTCCAGGTTGACTAGGTGCCGGGCGGCCAGGCTCTGGAACGTGCCGTACCAGGGGCTGGCAAACAGCGACCTGCCTGGGAATCGCTGCTGATGGAGTTCATCCGATAGAGGCTGGCAGCTGGACAGGGCCATTTTCACCGCTCGTGCCTCACGGCTGACGGCATCGAATCTGGTCGCCGAGTCGAGGGGGATGACGCCGGAGGTGACCGAGCGCTGGTACGTAGTGGGATTGACGGTCGTGATCGCCTCGGCCGCCCGGCAACTGGAACTGCCGCCGAGCCCGATGGCTACCTCGGCTTCCTGCTTGTCCTGATCGACCATGATGGACTTCCATTTCTCCGGGTCCTTCTCGCGCCGTGCGAAGTACATGGCCGGGTGCTCGGCATAACCCTGGCCTACCAGGCCCTGGGTAAGCACTTCGTGCATCTGGTACTGCTCGCCGAGCGTCGGCCAGTGATGCCCTTCCTGGGCTAGCCGGTCGCGGTACGCAGGGATTTGCCACGCGGCGGGTTTCTCTCCAGCGACCCCTGTCCGGGTGTCGGTATAGGAGCGCAGGTGCAATTTTGCACAGACCACGGCGGTGACCTCAGCCTCGACGGCATGCCGCAGGTCCTGCTCGACACTGGATACGGTCTGGTCCAGCAGGCCGAACATCAGGTCGATGCTGATCCAGTCGAACCCGGCATCCCTGGCGTTACGGATGAAGGCACGACAGCTATCTGACGTGTGCGGCCGACCGCATTGCTGGAGAACCTGGTCGCTGAACGACTGGACCCCGCAGGACACCTTGGTGCATCCGGCCTCAACCAGGGACTGGAGAAGTTCGCGGGTCAGCGTCGTCGGATCGCCCTCGAAGCGGATCGTGGTCTGAGGGGTGAAATTGAACCGCTGCCGGTAGAAGCCCAGCAGCTTGGCGACGCTTTCGGGCGGAAGCAGCGACGGGGTGCCCCCAAATACATTGAACTCGCCGACCGGCACGGACTTCAGGCTGGGTACCTGAGCCAGCCACAGTTCAGCTTCCTGCATGTTGAGTTCTGCCCACTCCGATGCTTTGCGCCCGGCAACACCGCGCCCTCCTGTCGTCAGCACGACGGAATATTGGCAGAACCGGCAGCGGTAGCCGCACGTGGGAATGTAACACCACAGGTGAATCGGGCGGCAGTCCGTGAGCTGATTGTTGAGGTCGACCAGGAATTCATCCGGAGGGTGGCCAGGCAGGTTGCCGGGGAATACGTGGGCACCGAAGGGATCCTCGACCACGTACTCGAGCAGGTGCCTGTTGCCAGGCACGGCGAGCACCTCAATGACCTCGGGCACGGGATAACCAGGATCGACGGCGTGCAGCGATTCGAGCGCGCGTTCATACCCGGCGCTCATCAGAAGACCCCCCCATTGCCGAAATAGACATGTGCTTCACCAGACTCGCGGTCCTCGCAGTAGTACCGGACGAATTCGGTGAACCGGGCTTGCGGCACGTCGTCGAAGCAGGCGGGCAGGGGAGGCGGGAACCCGATATCCTCGCCGACCATCGCACGCAGCCGGGCGAAGATGTCCTCCGCGAACTCCAGGTACAGCCGGTAGCAGGGCGTCTTGTAGGAGTGCATCGGCAGGAAGTCGGTCAGGCTCATCTCCGCGGCGATCTCAGCGCCGCGCCGGATCAGCGCCGTGGCCAGCGACGGTGTGAGGAACGCGGCCACCGCCGGATCCGCGGCCAGGGATGGAGTAAGCAGCAGCGGCAAGATGATGTTCTTGGGCGTGAAGTCCTTGATGGAGAAGTCCCAGGCCTGCTGCGCCTGCGCGGGCGTGAGGTCGCGCAGGCGGTCAGCATGGCCTGGCTCCGCTCTGATGTCCCGCATAGTGATGATCCCGTGTGCTCCGTACGCCTGGCCGGTAATCACGTCCTGAAGAGCGTGGTCAACCCGACGCGGGTTGATTTCGACGCGGGAAGCCGGCACATATGTGATGTCCCCGCCGGACGCCCGCACCTTGATACCGAAATCCCAGTCATCGGACAGGTGAGAGCGGAACTTTCCGTCCTGGAGCTGATAGGCGATCTCGATTCCGCCGACCCGCTCATAGGCGTCCCGGTCCACGGCGAACCCCTTTCCGTCGGGGAAGCCGCCGAAGACGTGCCAGGCCGCCTGCCGGCACCGCAGGGTGCGTTGGATCACGGTCCAGAGCCGGGGGCGGCTGGTAAAAGCCGCGGACGGGTAGTAGTAGTCGCACACGCTGATCGTGGTCCGGCTGGACTTCATGCCGTCCATGAGCGATGCCAGCCATTGGCTGTCGACCCGGCAGTCCGCGTCTGCAGAGGCCAGGTAGAACGGGCGAGTGACGCCGTGCTCCCGGTCTCGCTCTCGGCTACGCCGCACGGCCAGGTCCATCCCGGTCTTCCTGGCGCACGCCACTCCCTGCTCGGCCTCTGCGACGATCACCATAGTCAGGTCAGGATGGGCGGCCGCGAAGCCACGCGCGATATCCAGGCTGCTGTCGGTGCAGTTGTTGTCGACCACGATGAGCTCGTAGCCGTGGCGATCGAATAGCTGGTGGCCATCCCGCTGGCCATAGAGCGAGTCCAGCACCACACCAAGGCTGCCCGCCTCGTTATACACCGGCAGCACCACGCTCACCTGCGTGGCCGGATGCATCGGCCGTTCTGGCCGTGGCTGTTCTATCCGGGCGCAACCAGTCAGTCGTGCCCGGGCAGGCCTACAGACGTCCTGGACCAGTTCGCCGGCCCGGCCGGATGCGGACCGCGACCGGCTGAGCTGGTAGTTGAAATGCGCCATCTCCCGTCGGCCCGCTTCGTCGATGAGGAGGTCGGTCACCTGCGCTGCGAACTCGGCGGTCGGCAGGTCACGCTCGGAAGCAGTGATATCCATAACCAGCGCCCGGTAACCTTGATCGCCGTACACGGAGTCATAAGCCTGGTAACGCGTGCTGAGGTATGGCACGCCAGAGGCGATCGCCTCGCCGATCGGGTTGCCATAACTCTCGTAGTCATAGGACGTGAGGAACGTGACCAGATCGGCGTGGGCAAGCAAGTCCCGGACGGAAAAGCCATTACTGTCGCGACCGGTAAAACCCCGCGGTGCCAGCAGCCCCCCGAACACCACATACCGGCCGACGCCCAGTGACTCCCTCAGCCGTATCAGTGACGCATACTCGGACGGGGATTCACAGGTGTCGCCGGCGATGAACAGGTACGCCGGGCGGCCGATGCCCCGCTTCGCCAGTTCGGCGTTCACCGCGGCGATGAGGTGGATGTCGCGGTCAATCCGCTTCTGTTGGATTATCCGGGTATATCGGCAAAGTAGGAACGCATCCGCTGGGATGCCGAAGCTGGCTCGGAAATGAGCGTTATGTTCATTGATAGTGGCCCGGGCGTGGGTGAACAGGTTAGGCAGAACGGCCACGTCCGGTAGCCCGGGGACCCACTCCAGAAGCTTGTGCCGGGCATCCTTGTGCAATGTAATGTACCGGATGAACGGTGAGCGGGCCGGCCGGACGGTTCCCCGGTATGGATAATCACCGTACTTCCCACTGCTCGGTTCGCTCGACCACATCAGGTCGTGGTCGCGCCACAACACGTAGGTCCCGAGCCCGGCCGAGCGCCCGTACTCCTCAATCGCCTCATACAACGCCCTGGTATAGGCGATGTTCTCTGGAAGGGTACCGTTCTCCACGACCACGAGCGAGACGCTCAGGGCGCGCCACTTCCGTACGATACGCGAGGTAAGTTCCCTGCTCATTTCATCGACGAGTGGCAATGTCCGCTGCGGGTCGCGCTCTTGAACGACGTCATGGAGCACTTGGCGGACGAATGCTTCGCTATAGCCAGCGACGTCGTCCAGGCCGTCCACCCGGTCGAGGCAGACCCACGCCGGCAGCACGGTAGTCTCCGTGCCGTAAGGATAGAAGAACTTATGTTTGTCCGCCTTGATGTCATAGCCAAGATCAAGGTGAATACGCCATCCGTTGCTCCGGAATATCTCAGCCAGCTTGATGAACTCGACCACCACTCCGGAAACAGCCGCTCCGTCGAATGAGATACCCCACAGCACCCGAGACTCACTCATACGATGCGTTCCCCGTCATCCCATTCTGTCGTGCGCTGACGCTAAGGAACGCGCCACCCGGCGCTACCTCATAAACTTGCCCGGGCCCTTGCTGCTCCACACCGGAGCGCGTCCCCCAAGGCCATAGTAAGCCGGCAGGCGCGCGAGCCAACCGCCTGGGAAGGGTTGCTACGGGGGCTCTTGCTGGCAGCGCACCATGCCGATCTCCATCAACGCCGGATCGGAGGGCAGCGGCTGGCGTTCGGTGGTCACCCGGAAGCCGCACCGGTCATACAGCCGGCGGGCGTGGTGGTTGGTCTCCGTCACCCACAGGTGCACGCACGGCGTGCCGGTGCCCCAGGCCCAGCCGGCCAGGGCCTCGACCAGCGCCCGGCCAACCCCCTGTCCGCGCGCCCGCGGGCGCACCCAGAGCGAGACCAGCTCCACCGCGCCCGGCTCGGCCTCGAATCCGCCCACGATCCCGGCCGCAGCGGCGTCGAGCTCGGGCGCATAGGCCAGGAAGCTGACGCCGGTGGCGATCCTGCGCTGCCAGTCAGAGGCGGTGAATGCCACCTCCCGCGCGTAGCTGGACGCGAACGCGGACGGGGCATCGCGCAACGCCTCCAGCCGGACCTCCCGCAGGGCCCGCCACCCGGCCGCGTCTATCTGGTGTACCTCGACCATGTCAGTAGAATCGCGCGGCTGGCCGCCGGGCACGAGTGGTTTTCCGGCGCCCGTCAGGCAACCGGTGTCAACGCCCGGTCAGGTAGCCGCGGACCGAGGGTGCCGTTGCTGTATCAGGCCCGCGGACGGCTACCGGGTGGGCGCGAGGCCGGCCGCGTAGGGTCGGGACATGAGGTGGCAGCCCGGCGAGCCGGTGTGCCCGGAGTGCGGCTTTGCCTGGGACATCTCCCGGCAGGCGGCCATCGGCCTGGTCGCTGGCGGGCCGGAGGAGGCGACGGCCGCCGTGCGCGGCGTGGCGGACCCGCTGCTGTGTGACCCGCTGCCCTGGTCGGCCTCCATGTACGTCTGGCATCTGGTGGACGTGCTGCGGATCGGCGCCGAGCGGCTGCTCACCCTGGCCGCCGATCCCGGGCGGGGCATCGCCTGCTGGGATGAGAACGCCCTGGCCGACGCCCGCCGCTACCGGCAGCTGTCTGCGGTCGTCGGCCTGACCGTGTTGCGGACCGCGGCCCGCGAGTGGGAACAGGCCGCCACCGCGGCGCCGCAGGATGCCGTGGTCAGCCATCCGCGGTTTGGCCTGCTGGACGCGCTGGACCTCATCCGCCGCAACGCCCACGAGGTACACCACCACCTGCTCGACATCCATCGCTGTCAGAACCCCGGCCATCGGGCCTGACACCAAGCCGCCCGGCACCCGCATCTCTCGCGGTCACCCACACCTGGTATGGCCCGATATGGCCCGATCTCGCGGACGAACCACGGACAAAAGATCAAAAGACCTGACCGCCGTCCTGGCGATCAGGCCTCTGACCTGCTGCTTCCTGGTAGCGGGGGCGGGATTTGAACCCGCGACCTCTGGGTTATGAGCCCAGCGAGCTACCGAACTGCTCCACCCCGCGTCGAGTGTCCTCCCACTCTAGGTCGCCTTCATGTTACGAGCAAATCAGCCAGCACCCCGGTCCAAGCCGTCCACGAACGCGCCCAGCTCCGCTAGGCCCTGGGGCAGGTTCGCCCGGCCCAGCCCGATCCTGAAGTAGTTGCCGGCCGTCTCGAACATGCTGGCCGGGATCAGCAGCACGCCTCGCCCGGTCACCAGCCGCTCGCAGAACCTGTCCACCGGCAGGTCCAGCAGCAGCTCGGGAAAGCCGACGCTGCCAGCGCGCGGGCGCACCCAGCGCAGCAGCTCGGGACGCTTGCCCAGGAACTCATCCACGAGGTCGAGATTGTCCGTGATGTGGGTCAGGGACCGGGTGACCAGCCGGTCCGTGGCTCGCACAGCGATCAGGGCCAGGATTTCGCTGGGCGACGAGGCGCAGATCGTGGTGAAGTCCTTGGCCGCCAGCATCCGCCGGATCAGGTCGCGGTCGCGGCAGACTGCCCAGCCGAGCCGCACGCCGGCCAGTCCGTAAGCCTTGGACAGGCCGCCCAAACTGATCGCCCGCGGGTACAGGTCCGCCGCCGCGGGCAGCCGGTCGATCGGATCGAACTCCAGGCCACGGTACATTTCGTCGCTGAAAAAGTACGCGCCACACGAATCAGCCAGCCCGATGAGCCGCCGCAACCCGGCGAGGGGGAGGATGGCTCCGGTCGGGTTGTGCGGGAAGTTGACGTAGATCAGCCTGGTCCGGCCGGTGATCGCCGCCTCGACCTCGGCTACGTCCAGCGCCCAGCCGCGCTCGGCGTGCAGCGGGACCAGCGTGACATCGGCCCCCATGGCCCGCGGCACCTCATACGACGACTGGAAGGCAGGCGTGATGCCGACCATGTGGTCGCCCGGCTCCAGGGTGGCGGCGGCGATGTGGAACATCGCCTCTTCCGGCGCGCTGCAGACCAGGACGTCGCCAGGCCCGCAGACGGTGAACTGAGCGGCCACGGCCTCCCTGAGCGCGGGGAGGCCCTGTGTTTCCGCGTAGCCGAGCCAGAGCCTGTCCCAGCGGCGGCTGGCGTCCTCATCGGCCAGCGCCAGCAACTCCCGCAAGGGCATCGTCTCGGGGTCGCTGCTGCCGAGCAGGATCCTCGCGGTGAACTCCCACTCGCCGAAGTAGCGTTCCAGCCTGAAATCACGGAACCGCACGGTCAGATCCTCCCGTGACGCCAGCCTCTAGGCCATAGGCCCACGTCAGTAGCTTGTGTGCATCAGCCGTCGTACGGCCGCCAGGGTATCCTCGGCCAGGCCGCGCGCCCGCTCGTTGCCCTGGCTCAACACCTCACGCAGATAGCCAGGGTCCTTGACCAATTCCGCTCGCCGGGCGCGGATCGGCCGCAGCCGTTCATTGAGCGCACTGATCAGGACATTCTTCAGCGCCGCCGCCCCGGCGCCCGCGAGGCTGGCAGCGACCTCCACCGGGGAGCGGCCCAGGCTGAGCGCGGTGAGCAGGACGAGGTTGGACACCTCCGGGCGACGCGCCGGATCGTAGCTGATGTACCGCTCGCTATCGGTCTTCGCGTCCCGGATGAGCCGGGCCGTCTCGTCCTCGCTGGCCGCCAGGCTGATGGCGTTTCCCCGGCTCTTGCTCATCTTCCGCCCGTCGGTGCCAAGCAGCAGCGGAGCTTCGGTGAGCAGGCCGTCGGGCTCGGGGAAGAGAGCGCCGCCAGGACAGTACCGGTCGTTGAAGCGGCGAGCGATCGTGCGGGTCAGCTCGACGTGCGGCATCTGGTCTTGACCGACCGGGACCAGATTGGCCCGGAAGGCCAGGATGTCGGCTGCCTGATGGACCGGATAGGTGAACATGAGCATGCTCATCGAGGCGCCGCCGGTCGCCGCGAACTCCTCCTTCACCGTCGGGTTACGGCGGACCTCGGCCACGCTGACCAGGCTCATGAACGGCACGATGAGCTGGTTGAGCGCCTCGACCTGGCTGTGCGCGAAGATCGTGGCGCGGCTGGGGTCGATCCCGACGGCCAGATAGTCGGCGACCTGTCCGAGCACATCGCCGGGCAGCGAACGAGGCGAGTCGCGGTCGGTGATGGTCTGGTAGTCGGCGATCAGCACCATGAGCTGAACGCCCAGGTCCTGCAGACGCACGCGGTTGAGCAACGTGCCGAACAGGTGGCCGGCGTGCAGCGGCCCGGTCGGACGATCTCCGGTGAGAATCCTGAACCGCTCGGGCGCCACGGCGATGGCCTCCTCGAGTTCCAGGCCGTCTGGCTCCGGGGGTGGTGCCGCTGGGGCGAGTGACATGGGAAACCTCCTGGTAGTTGCCGGGCCGAAGGCCGGGACCTCCAGGTGGTTTCCGATTCCGGTTCCAGGTGCTCAACGGCACGAAAAAGGGCCACCCGGAGGCGGCCCGTGACACATGCCTGACTGGTGGACCGCCTTAGCGGTGCCACCAGCAAGAGCACGAGAACCTGGTCACGGTATCCAGGATACCGGCCTCATGGCCCGCAGTCAGCCAGGCTTCACCATCCAGACCACGTAACGGATCCGCCACGTCGTCCTGGGCGGCTTGGCCAGTTCGTGCGCGTCCTGCGTGGTCGTCAGGTTGAGCACCTCGCTCGGCGTGGCGCCGTAGCTCTCCAGTTCGGCGCGGAATCCGCCCAGCAGCACGGGATGCCGGTGGATGCGCAGGATTCCCGCGATGACATTTTGTACATTGAACGGCGACGCGTGGATCATCAGCCCTGTCGGCGTATCGCAGATCCCCCGGATAAGCTGCGCGAACCGGTCCGCCGTCCGTTGATCCAGGATGACGACGGACGCACCAGGGCCGATGGCGGCGCACAGCCGGTCGATGGCGCCGGTCTCTCCGGCGCTGGTCCACTCGAATGCCAGCCCGGCCGATGACGGCGTGGCGAGGGGCGAGCCCGACGCGGCCACACCCACACCGAACGTGGTCAAGGCGGTGGGCAGCAGCAGCGCGGCGACGCAGAACGCCGCCACGGCCGACGAGGCCACCCTGCCCGCGCCGCGCTGCCTGGCCTGACTGGTCAGCCAAGCCGCGGTCCACACCGCGACCAGGATCAGCCCGGGAAGCACGACGGTCACCAGTCGCCGGCTCGCCCACGGCTGGTCGGGAGCGACAGCGGGCCGCCACAGAACGGTGACCGTCACCCAGACGGTGATCAGCAGCGCCAGCCCCCAGACACGAGCTCCCCCGCCGGAGTCCTGCCAGGTCACCAGCGATCGCGTCACCCGCCGCGCCAGTATTGCCATTCCGAACGTGGCCAGCAGCACGGCAGGTACGCCGATATACCAGATCACCCAGTAGAGAGTGTCTTCGGCGTACAGCCGCCGCGGATCGAGAGGCAGGCCCGCCAGCCGCTGCAGGTAGCCGACGTAGCTGATCATCGACTTGTTCGTGTCGCCGCGCACGGTCTGGACGTACGGGCGGGCCGCGAAGGCGATCATGACGAGGATGATCAGCGTAGCCGCCGCCCCCGGCAACCAGCGAAGGGGGGGTGCGGCCAGCACCCGCCGGACCAGGCGGCGGGGAGCGCGGATGCGCATGATCAGCGCGGCACACAGCGTGACCAGCGCCACGGCTGCCGCGATGATCCCGAACGCCCGCATCCACAATGCCAGCGAGTCCAGGTACGGCCGGGTGAGGACATAGCCGTTGGCGAGCCCGTAGCCCACGCCGGCCAGCAGGCCGAGGGACAGCGGGAGCCACTGCGGCTTCCTGGCGGCGAACAGGATGCCGATGAGCGGGATCACCGGCAGCAAGGCGTTCAGCGCGTCGACGCGGACCACCGCTGCCAGGCCGAGCGCCAAGCCCCCCAGAGCAGCGAGCCACCTGGCCTGCCCCGGGCCCGCCCACGTCTTCCGGCGCACTCGGGCACGCCGGCCCGGGCTCAGGCCAAACAGCCTGCGCCACCGGGCAGCCCAGCCGGACTTCCGGGCCGCAACAGCGGGCTCTAGGCCCAAGCCCAGCGCCAGGGGGGCCGTCTGCTCGGCCAGGGCGCCGGGGAGGACCTCGTAGGGATCAAGGGGATCAGGGGGATCAAGTGGACCAAGTGGACTCGTCTGCCCGGCTAGAGCTTCACCACCAGCGGCTTCGTCCCCGAACCGAAAAGCGTTCGCCTCCCCAGGTGCAGGCTCAGGACCCCCGGCCCGCGCCCCAAAACGATCATGATAGTGAGGGTGCGGACCAAAGGAGGACCTGGGGTCCACCTCAACCGAGCCAGGGTCGCCCGCAACCGGGCCAGGGTCGCCCTCAACCGAGCCAGGGTCGCCCTCAACCGAGCCAGGGTTGTCTTCGAACGAGCCGGGACCCGCCTCAATCGAGCCGAGGTGCGGATCAGTCGAGTCCAGGTCAGGAGGGCTCGTTTCCGCTGCCCGCACCTCAGCTGCGGTTCGCCGCGTCGGGCTGCAGAGCGAATCGATGATCAGGCACAGCCCTCCGAACAGCAAGATCTGGACCAACGGCTCGCTGAACGTCGACCGGCTGGTGTATTGCTCGGGCAGCGCCAGGGCCAGCACGAGCGCACCCGCCGGGGCCCACCTGGCCCCGGCCAGCCGGCCTACCAGCCCGCCGAACGCCAGCACAGCGAGGCCGCCCAGCAGCGGCGGCACCAGCAACGCGCCATGGACGCCGTTCGACCAGACGCCAGCCGCGAGGACGATCGGTAGCCCGGCCAGGAACTGCGGCACCAGCGTGACCCCGTGCTGGATGAAGCCCAGGCTGCCGAAGATCAGCCCGGCGTGCGGGCCGCCGAACGCATCGAGGGAGACCGGAACGGAGGCCGCTCCATGCTGCGCGATCCAGTAGCCGAACTGCAAGTAGATGCCCTGGTCACGGTTCACTATGAGCTGCTGGGAGTTCAGCCGGAGCTGCCAGGAGGCGAACCCGGCGGCGATCACGATCGTGCCTGTGAGCGCCCACCAGGGCGCCCGGCCGGCGTCGCGGGCCGCGACGGCCTGCGCGCCCAGCGGCCACCGGGCCGGGACCCGGCGGAGGCCGATGACGATGATGGCCGCCGCGAGCGGTATCGAGATCAAGAGCATCGGCGCGAGCGAGAACGCGCGGCCGAGCAACAGCGGCACGCCGGGCACCAGCCAGGCGATGACCAGCACCGCGGGCAGGACCGTCAGCCGGGCGAACGCCCGGCCGCTGGCGTCCGAGCGGGGCCGCACCAGCACCGCTCCGGCCCGCCGGACCGGAGCGAGGGCCAGGCCGGCGATCTTGGCCGCTCGCCGGGTGACGGGCGCGATAAGTCTCCGCCAGGAAGCCTCAGGTGAGACAGCTTCCCCGGCCTCAGCTTCCTTCGCCTCCGACCGGCCGGTACCCGTCTCCACCGCAACCGTGTCCGGCTGGCCGGCACCCGTCTCCACCGCAGCCGTGTCCGGCTGGCCGGTACCCGTCTCCGCGGCAGCAACGTCTGGCCGGCCGGCGGCCTGCCCGTTCCCCCCTCGCGGGCCGCCCGGCCGGCCGGGAGCGTCGCGGGCTTCCGGTGCCTGCTCAGGCTGGCTGGCCCCGGCGGGCTCGGCGGGGCCGGCGGACCGACGGAAGCGGCGGGCTCCTGGGCGCACGACTCCCACCTTACGGGGAACCACCCAAAGCTCGTGATCGTCGTAGTGGCAGAGCGGAGGCCACGGGAGCCCCTCCGAGCATCCGCTCAAAACGCATCCGGCCCGGTCAAGAACGCATACGATAACTGCGCAGTACCTCAGCAGGGCTGCCTGCATACAGGCGCTGGGAGCCATGAGCGGACGCGAACCGCGCAAGAGGCGGGCCAAGGCGAAAGGCCCGGAGCAGCGCGGCCACAGGTCGCGAGGCCGGCGGATCGCCGGGTGGATCGCCGTCATCACGACGATCCTCGTCACTGGCACGTCTCTCGCCGCTTACGCGCAGTACCTGGGCACGTTGCACAGCATCGTGACGTTCGACCCGCAAAGCACGCTCGGCAACCACCGGCCGCCCGCCTACGACGGAGCACTGAACCTCCTGGTCGTCGGTTCGGACAGCCGGGCCGGATCCAACCGGCGCTTCGGCAGCAACATCCAGGGACAGCGGTCGGACACGATGATGATCGTGCACATCAGGCCGCAGCACCGGGGCGTGGTGGTGGTGAGCCTGCCCCGCGACACCGAGGTACCTATCCTGGCGTGCAAGCCGGACGGCCTGGGCGACTCCGGTCAGCCGTCGCAGCCAGGGGTTGAGATGCTCAACGCCACGTTCGCCTACGGCGGTCCGCCGTGCCTGTGGCGGACCGTGGAGGAGCAGACCGGCATTCACATCGATCACTATCTCGGCCTGACCTTCACGGGATTCCAGCAGCTGATCGACAACATCGGCGGCGTGAACGTCTGCCTGCCCCGGGCCATCAAGGACCCGAAGTCCGGGCTCAACCTGTCGGCGGGCAAGCACCACGTCTACGGCCCGCAAGCGCTGGCGTTCTGGCGCGAGCGTTATGTCGGCCTGGGGTCCGACCTGCAGCGGATCCAGCGCCAGCAGTTCCTGATGGCCGGGCTCATGCAGGAGGTCAGGTCCGGGACGCTGCTCAACAACTACGGCCGGATGTACTCGGTGGTACGGGATGCGGCCAAAGCGCTCACCACCGACAGAGGGCTCTCGCTGACCGACATGATCTCGCTGGCGCTGGACCTGAAGGGGCTGACGAACCGGTCGGTGCAGTTCATCACCGCCCCCAACGCCGCGGATCCGTCCGACGCCAACCGCGTGATCTGGCAGGAGCCGCAGGCCGGCGAGCTGTTCCACGCGATCGCCCATGACACCGTGCTGCCCAGGATGAGGAGGGCGCCCGCCAGGACCAGGCCGCCCGCCACCACCAGGCCGGGCGACGTCCGAGTGGATGTGCTCAACGGCAACGGCCTCCAGGGCGCGGCCGGGCATGCGGCCACGGAGCTCACCGGCCGCGGCTTCGTCGTCACCGGCTCATCCAACGCGTCCAGCAGCACCTACACCTCCAGCGTCATCCAGTACTCGTCCAACGCCGAGATGCCGGCGGTGAACACGCTCAAGGCCGCGGTCGGCGGCCCGGTCCAGGTGCAGCGGGCGCCGGGCCTGACCCCCGGCACGCTCGTGCTGATCATCGGGTCCAGCTTCAACGGCCTCACCAGCTCCGGACCGTCCAGCTCGTCGCACCGGACACCGGCGCGGGTCCTCGGCGCGGGATACGGCGGCATCAACGCCGGCACCAACATATGCAGCGACCGCAGTGCCTTCAACGGACCCGACAACCCGAATCAGGGCACCTGACGGGACAATGATCCGGTGCGGCTCTTCACCGGATGGCACACCTGGCCTGAAGCCGAGCCCGGCCTGCGCGAGCACCTTGACGACGAGACGGCCGGCGCGGTCAGCCAGGCGGTACGGTTCGCCGTCAGGTGTCATGGCCAGCAGCGCAGGCCGACCGGCGCCCCCTACCTGGAGCATCTGCTCGAAGCCCTGGAAGTGCTCGTCCGCGGCGCGGGAGTGACCGATCCCGATGTCCTGCGGGCCGCTGTGCTCCACGACGTCTTGGAGGACACCGAGTGCGGCGCCGGTGAGCTCGCCGCTTCGTTCGGGCGGAATGTCGCCGAGATCGTGGGATGGGTCACGATTCCACCGCCCGGTCCGGGGCAGGACCGGGCGGCGGCCAAGGACGCCTACCTGGCCCGGCTGGGTGCGGCACCGCGGAGTGCGGTGCTGGTCAAGCTGGCCGACCGGGCCAGCAACGTGCAGACGCTGCGGAACCTGTCACCGGACCGGCAGCGCGCCTACTACGCGCAGACCGTGCGATACATCGTTCCGCTCGCCGCGACCGAGCCGTGGTTCGCGGCCTGGTACGCCGACTGGCAGCGAGAACACAGTGATCTGGGTTAGGCGGCACGGCGCCCGGTCCTGGCGATGAGCAGCCAGACGAGCAGTCCCACCGGATACAGGTAGTAGCCGAATCTGGTCGCGGGGGCGAGCGTGAACATCAGCGCCAGGCCCAGGATCAGCCGCCAGGTGGCAGACGGCACCGTCCTCGGCGGCCGCACCACCAGCGAGGCCGCGACGGCGAGTCCGGCCAGCGCGAGCAGCCCGACCGCGATCAGATGGCCGGTGTGCCCAGTGGCGGCCAGCAGGTGGCCGGGCAGCGGGCTGGCGGCCGGCGACCTGGAGCTGGTCAGCCCCAGCGGGAACGAGATCGTGTTCGTCACCAGGGCCCCGGGAGATATCGCGGCGAACGGGCCGATCAGGACCGCGCAGACGGCCAAGGCGGTGAGCGTGAACCGTATGGTGGCCCGCTTGCCTTCGGTGACCAGGAGCAACACGAAGGCGATGACCAGCGCGGGCCAGGCGGTCGCCTTCATGGCGGCGGCGACGCCGAGTGCCAGCCCAGCCAGGACCGGGCGGGCCCGGGATGGCTCCCCCGGAACCGGACCGGCCTGTCTGGGCGGCATCCACAGCAGGGCCATGCCCAGGCACATCAGCGCCAGGACCGGCACGTCGGTCCCACCGACGGCCAACTCGAGAGCGATCACCGGGCTGGCGGCGATGAACGCGGTCCACCGCAGCCAGTCCCGGCCGCCCGCCACCGCGAGCGCCAGCCCGAAGGCCGCCACGAAGATGACGCCGAACCAGATCCTGGGATCGGTCACCATGCGTGCGCCGCCCAGCCCCCGGGGTAGCCCGAACAGCGTCATCACCGGCAGGTACGGGTCATAGTCGTATCTGCGGTGGGCGGCCGACAGCGCGGCGGTGCTCTGGTACGGGGTGCCGTGATGCACGAGCATGCGCGCGGAGTTGATGATCACGGTTACCTCTGGCTGCTGTTTGCCGGCGGCTGCCATCCAGAGCAGCGGGACGATCAGCGCGCCGCAGAAGCTCAGAGCCAGGGCCAGATCCAGCCCCGACGGCCGCCGCGCCCGCCAGGCCAGCACGGCCACCGCAGCGAGCAGGTAACCGATCCCCGCGCTCACCCCCCAGAAGCGGTGCAGCGGGAGACCGGCGAACAGGGCCACAGCCCCGCCGTAGACCGCGCAGACCGTGAAAGCAGCCGCCACCCAGCGACGCCTGATCGCGGTGAGCGACTGCCAGGCCAGCCCTCGACCGCCCCCCGATGATCCAGGTTTCAGCTCGATCACAGACACCCAGAAACCCCAACCTCCACGCGGAGATCCTAGGCCGGGTCTTCTCGGGTCTGCGCCGCCGTCCGCGCTTCGGCCAGGCTGTCCCGGCCGAAAAGCACCCACAGGTAGGCGGCGAGCGCGACGTAGACGAGCGACTCGATGCCGAGCACCGCGCCGGCCCCCGCGACCAGCATCCGCCCCTCCCAGCCCAGGCCGGCGGCGGTCAATTCCGGCGACGGTGAGATCCCCTGCCGCTGCCAGTACTGCACGTCCGCGTGATGCAGCGCGATCGAAGCGATCAGCGCGAAGGTGACCGGCCCAGGCACCGCGGTCGCGAACCCGACCGTGGCCAGGTAGACATACTGCCCGGCCTGCAGTAGCGGCAGGACCAGCCAGTCGAGCCTGCCGTCGTGCGGGTGACCGGCGCCGAGCGCGGCCAGGAGCATCGCCACGGCCGGCGCCAGGATCAGCGGGCCGGGCAGGTTGCGCAGCCCGAGCGCAGCGAGCATGCCGGTGACCATGATGCCCGCGACAACGGGTAGCAGCGGCATGAGCTGGCCCCGGACCGCCTGGCCGACGCGGCTGGCCAGCGGGCCGTCGTCCCTGCAGGCGGCGACGTCGAGTGACTCGGGCTGCCGGCCAGCCACGACACGTTGGGCGAGAGAATAGCCAAGGGCTACGACACCCCAGCCCAGGAGCACGAACAGCGCTATCCGCGGCCCCCAGACCGGGGCCGTCACGCAGATCAGCGCGGCCCGCTCGGCGGGTGGCAGGGCGATGCTCTGCCCGGCCAGCCGCGACAGCCGGTGCCCGCCGCCGGCCCGGCCAGGCCGCCCCTGGCCGGAGCCGGCCGTCTGGCGCAGCGCGAGCACGATCACGGCGGCGGTCGCGAGCACCCACGCCTGCCGCGGCCTGCCAGCAACCCAGCCGGCCGCGAGCCCGGCGTAGACACCGTATTCGGCGAGCATGTCCGCGATTGACGCGAGCCAGCTTCCATACGCAGCGGCGTCGGTCCGCTGCCGCCGCCCGGCGGGCGCGGGGCGGGACGAGGGGCGGGACCGGGGGAGCAAGCCGGGCCCGGGCCGCTGCCGCCGCGCCGCGAGCGGGATACGGGCCTGGCGGAGCACGAGCGCGGCGCACAGCAGACCGGCGCCAGCCGCCGCGTCAGTCGACCTGCCCGCCGCGAACCACGCGGCGGCGCATCCGCTCAGCGCGAGCGCGATGCCGGTCAGCGCGTTCGGGGTCAGAGAGCACGCGGCCGCCAGGCGGGCCAGCGTGGCGGCCACCGGGGCGACCGCCACGGCCAGCAAGCCCGTCTCCGCCTGGCCGCCAGGCGTGGACTGTTCGCCAGGGCCGGTGGCAGGCGTGGCCAGCGAGGCCACCCGGACCCGGCCGTCCATAGCATCGATCAGCGAGCGGACGGCGTTGTTCAGCTCGCCGCCCACCCGTTTGCGGCGGCGCAGCGGGCGGACGGTCAGGCGGCGCCCCCGTCCGGCGCCAGGACTGGACGGCGAGCCGATCCTGGTGGCCAGCGCGTCCGCCGCGTCGGCCACGGCGGGCAGGTCATCGCGGGCGACGAGCAGCGTCCCGGTGCCGGTCAGCGCGGCCGTGCCGGAGCCGCTGAGCAGCGCGGCCAGCGCCGCCGTGGGAGCGGGCCTGCTGGCCGCGCAGACCAGGACGGCGTCGTCGGCGGTCCGCGCGGTCGCGGCCACCGCCCGCAGCCCGTCCGCCGCGTCGGCGCACATGGCCACCTCGATCTGCCGTACCCCGGCCGCGGCCAGCCGGCCGTCCAAGCCGTCGATCCGGGGCCTGGCGCCCGGCATCCGGTCTCCCGGCCTGCGAATGGGTTGCGCCATCGCGGATAGCCGGTCCGGCGCCGCCGCCAGCAGCAGCGCCACAGTCATGCCCGCCCTCCACGAGTCCGGTGATGCGACTCAGCGTACCGGCGCACCTGCTGCCAATCCCGGAGCACAGCCGTTCAGCGCTCCGGTGTTCCGTAAGCGACTGTTCCGCGTGACAGAGGCGACTGTCCCGCGTGACAGAGGCGGGCGGCCCCGGAGTACCGGGGCCGCCCGTAGTGTGCTTGTCGCTTCTCGTGCCCGGAGGCCGGGCCTGACTGATGAGCTGTGGCTGGCTAGTTGGGGTTGACCGCCGTGTCATCGATGACGAACGAGGTCTGCAGCGAGGAGTCCTCGCTGCCGGTGAACTTCAACGTGATGGTCTGGCCCGCGTAGCTGCCGAGCGAGTACGAGTGCTGCAGGTACCCGTTGATGTGGTTGAGGTTGGAGAAGGTGGCCAGCGTGGCCAGCACGGTGCCGGAGCTGTTGAGGACCTGCACCTTCAGGGTGTCGTAGGCGATGGTGTTGGTCACCTCGGCTGTGTCGATGTGCAGCCAGAAGCTGAACGCCGTCGCGGTGCACCCGGACGGGATCGTGATGGTCTGGGCGAGGGTGTCGGTGTGGGTGAAGCCGTAACCGTCGAGCCAGGCGTACCAGTTACCGCTGTGCGCGGTCTCGCCCGCGCCGTTGGGGTTGATGACGCCCGAGGTCGACGTCCACGGCGACGCTGAGCCGGTCTCGAAGCCCGGGTTACCGAGCAACTGGGTGTGGTTGGTGCAGCCACCGGCGGAGTTGATCGTCCAGGTGAAGCTGGCCGACCCGTGGGCGCCGGTGGTGTCGGTGGCGGTCACC
>DASZAD010000060.1:0-4905 GCA_035945415.1 Streptosporangiaceae bacterium | reverse complement strand
CTGACCCTGGCCTGCCCCGGGTGCGGTTACCGCGCCCGCTGGTTCGCCACCGACCCTGACGACGACCCGGCCGGGCCGGGAGACTAGGAGGCCGAATGACCCTGCGAACGACCCGGGCGCAGCGGCTGGCCATGCCGCTGGCCCGTGACGTGGTGCGCGAGCTGGCCGTCGCTAACGGCGGCTGCGTCCGCCCGGTCCAGCTCCGCCGCACCGACATCACAACTGGCCAGGTCGAGCAGGTGCTCGTGCCGTGCGGGCACACGCTCGCTTCGGTCTGCCCGTCGTGCGCCGATCGGGCCAAGACGCTGCGCGCCGCGCAGTGCCGCGAGGGCTGGCATCTCGATACCGAGCCAATCGTCCAGGCCGACGAGCCCGACGACGTGCAGCGCATGTGGGTGGAGAAGCGCGCTGAGTTCCAGGCCGAGCGGGACCAGGCCGAGGCATGCGGGAACGATACGGCCGAGCTGGACGCGGTGAACGCCGAACTGGACGAGGAGATCACCGCATCCGGCGTGCGCGGCAAGGTCATGCCCGCCACGACCGCCCGGCGTCACCGGTCCACCCGGCGTCGTCAGGACACGCCCGATCTGCCCCGCCGCACGGTCAACCCGGCGACGGTCGGCAAGACCTATACCGCACCGGATGGCAAGACCTTCCGCCCGTCGATATTCGTCACCTTGACCTGCGCCAGCTACGGGCGGGTCCGCGACGACGGCACCCCGGCCGACCCCGGCAGCTACGACTACACCCGCGCAGCCCGTGATGCGCTCCACTTCGCCGCGCTGTTCGACCGATTCATCCAGAATCTGCGCCGTGTCGCCGGGTATGACATCCAATCCTTTGCCGCCGTCGAACCACAGCGCCGCCTCGCCCCACACGTGCACATCGCGATCCGCGGCACCTTCTCCCGTGCCGAGCTGCGCCAGGTACTCGCTGCGACCTACCACCAGGTCTGGTGGCCACCGACCACCGAGGTCAAGCACGACCAGACCAATCTGCCGGTCTGGCACGAGGCAAGCGGTCGCTACCTCGACTCTGCTACTGGCGAAGTCCTCCCGACCTGGGATGAAGCTCTCGACGCTATTGGCGAGGATGACGAGCCGTTCCATGTCGCCCGGTTCGGGGCCAAGTTCGACGCTCAGGGCGTACTCGCCGGATCACCCGGCGCTAGCCGGTGCATCGGCTACCTCACCAAATACCTGACCAAGAACGTTCGCGACTGCCACCCGGCGGAAACCGGCACCCGGCACGATCACGCCGAGCGCCTGGTCCAGGCACTGCGCTACGAACCCTGCTCGCCGACATGCGCGAACTGGCTGCGCTACGGCATCCAGCCCAAGAGCCCCCGGCCCGGCCTGCGCCCGGGATATTGCCGGGGCAAGGCCCATCGCCGCGAACACCTCGGCTACGCCGGGCGCCGGGTCCTGGTCTCCCGCAAGTGGTCGGGCAAGACGCTGGCCGACCACCGCGCCGACCGCCGGAACTGGCTGCTCGCCACCCTCGGTGTTTCGGCAACTGACCCCGCCCGCTACACCTGGCAGCCGGTAACCCCCGGCGACCCCGACCACATGCCACCCGCGCAACGCCTGCTGCACGTCGTCGCCGACCGGCAACGCTGGCACGCCGCACTCACCGAAGCCAGACGACGAGCCGGAGTGTCCTCCGATCTTTCGGCAACTGCGGCGTGAGGTGGGGCCGGTGAGGGTCACGCACGCGCGAGCACGCAGGCGGCAGGCGAACGGAAAGGGGGGCGCGGCAGGGAGGCCAACGGCGGGGGAGTGGTTCAAATGACGCTGAACCTGCCCTATGGGAAAGGCTCTCGTATGCTAACGCTTGGTGAGTTGTGCGAGTGGCTGAACATCACCGAGCGGCACGCGCGGAAATTGGTCGAGCGCAACGCTATTCCGTACCGGAAGGTAGGGCGCCTGCTCCGGTTCCCAGAGGCCGAGGTGGAAGAGTGGTGTCGGCCAGCCCCCAGGTCAGAGCCCATCGGAGTGCCACGTCCACGGCAGAGCCACGAGCAGGTGAGCCGTCGTGCACGTGGCCGTTCCGCTCTCCCGAAGTCGCTCATCGAATGAGCGGCATTTTGCGAAGCAATAGGCTTAAATTGGCTGCATTAGAGCGCTACTTGCAGTAGGGTCATATCAGTGGTTCACCATCGGGCGGTGAAACATTCAGGATGGGAGAATGGGTATGTCAAAGGACAGCCCCCGGAACCTGCCAAAGGGGATCAGGCCGAAGACGCGGACGAAGGACGGCAAGGTGGTGCCGGTCGTCACCAAGGATGGGACGCCCGTCTACCGAGTCCGGGTCTGGGACCCTGTGCTCAAGCGCCAGGTCGAGCGGACGGCCGAAGGACTGGAAGCCGCGAAGGCGCTCCTGGGGGAGTTCACCGAGGCGAAGCGTCGGCCGGGGCGGCTTCAAGCCGAACGGATTCATTTCGTGGACGTGGCCGCACGCTACCTGGTTGCGTACAAGGTCAAGCGAGACGGCACCCCGCGGCCCAAGTCGTCGCTGTCCAAGGAGCGGACGTTTCTCAACGTCTACCTGATCCCGGTTCTCGGCAACGCTTGGATAGGCGACCTTGACCTGCCGGAACTCAACGATGCGATCCGGGGCATGACGCTCAAGGATGGTGACCCGGCGTCGGGAAGCACGAAGAGTACCGCCGCCTCGGTCCTGCGGCGGCTGTTCGCATGGGCGCGCGAAGAGCGGATCATCCCCGGCAACCCGGCGCTGGAGCTGCGCACCGGCTGGGGTGGCTCGGTACGCCGCCGGGTCCTGATCCCCAGCATTCCGCAAGTGATCCGCCTGGCCGAGGCGCTGGATCACTTCAAGCCCGGTCTGGGTGACGTGGCCATGGTGCTTGCGTTCACCGGCCTTCGATGGGAAGAGGCCGTTGCCGTTCCAGCAGACAACACGGAACTCGACGGCCAGTGCATGACGATTGACCGCACGGCGAGCGAGTCGGGCGGGCGTCGCGATGTGCGCGAGGACATGAAGACCAGGGCCGCGGTGCGAGTGGTGATGGTCCCTGACATTGCCATGCCAGCGGTGCGCCGCCTGCTGGCCCGGGGCGCCGAAGGCCGCGAACGCAGCCAGGGAAGGCTGTACTCACGGCTGATCAACGGCGACCGGGGCGGGTTCCTGGGCTACGCGACCTGGCGGAAGTACCTCGCGCTGGCCCATGGCTTCACGGCGGCGCACAATGACGGCGCAATCACCTACACGGCCCACGAGCTGCGCCACGTCTGCGCATCGCTCATGATCGCTTCGGGCGCCACCGATATGCAAGTTGCCAACCAGATGGGCCACAGCAAGATCGAGACGACCAAGAACATCTATGGCCACCTGTTCGCCCAGGACCGGGCGTTCATCCTCAAGGCCATCAATCAGGCCGTCAGCCGCCTCTACGTCCACGAGAACACCGACGAGGACGCGGCCTGAGCGCCGAATCCAGGGCAAGAAGAGACCCCCGGGGATCGGGCCCCCGGGGGTCGCTTATTGAACAGGGCTCGCGGCGAATCTTTCACTCTGCCACCCGCGTTGACCCTACTGACCGTAGGGCCATGACTAAGGCCACCGACGAACTGACTCGCTAAACAAGCCTCTGAACTGCACCTACGTGGTGGGCGACACTGGGATTGAACCAGTGACCTCTACCGTGTCAAGGTAGCGCTCTCCCACTGAGCTAGCCGCCCTCGAGGCGGAGGCGGGAATCGAACCCGCGTACAGGGCTTTGCAGGCCCTTGCCTAGGCCACTCGGCCACTCCGCCGTGCTCGGACCCCGGAGCGAGCCCAAAACGAGAGCAACCCCGGAGCCGTGCTGGCCATCGGCACCGCGATACGGCGTCCGACGCCTCCGAGCGGACGACGGGATTCGAACCCGCGACCCTCACCTTGGCAAGGTGATGCTCTACCAACTGAGCCACGTCCGCATGATCCCGCCGACAGCCACAGAACCCCGCCGACCAGGATGACGCGCGTTCAGAACTGTAGCCGATCCTGGCGGGCGAGCAAACTCGCACCGGCGGTTCGTGCACCGCAAGGATGCCGGCGACCGGTTCACGGTACATTCAGGCGCTCGACGGGCTGGCCGGTGAGGTCTGCTATTACGTCGAAGTCCTTGTCGAGATGCAGGATGGTGAGCCCGGCGAGCTCTGCGGTCGCAGCGATGATCAAGTCCGGTACTGAAGGTGCCCGATGCTGACCACGGTCGGCGAGCAGCGTCAGGACCTCGACCGCGCGGTCCTCGATAGCTGGGGTCATGTACTCCACCGGCATCGAGGACAGCGGCGGCCGAGCAAAGCCAGTGCGCAGATCAGGGCCTGACCGAGCCGAGTAGCCAACTTCCAGCCGGGTGACGGTGGTGATCCGTACCAGCCCACGCTCGATTCGGGTTGCCCATTCAGCCGCATCGGGGCTACTGGCAAGCCGCGCGAGCGCCGACTTGTCTATGAGCCAAGTCATCATCGCCAAGCCTGGGACATCACGTCAGGATCGGCCAGGTCGCCAAAGACATCTGCGAAACGGGCCAGGTCCTCGACACTGACGGGAGAGCCCTGCCTGCTTGCATCCTGCGCCAAGCGGCGGCGTATGTACTCGCTCCGTGAAAGCCCCAACTGACCTGCGTGTGCGTCCACCGCTGCCACCACGTCTTCGGGCACGTCGCGAATGAGGATGTCCGTCATCTCCACCTCCGTGATATCCAATGATATCAGCTGGACAGCGGACAACCATGGAGCCGAACACGCCAGCGGCGTGCGTGTTGCGCTCAGAGCGGATCGATCTCTGCTAGGTCCCCGTCCAGGCGCAGCCAGCGCGTGAGACCAAGCTCGCGGAGGAACGGCGCGTCGTGGCTAGCCACGATCAATGCGCCACGGTAGGACCGCAGCGCCCCGGACA
>DASZAD010000059.1:0-11871 GCA_035945415.1 Streptosporangiaceae bacterium | reverse complement strand
CGGGCAGATCGTGGCCGCCGGAACGCTGGAGCAGCTCTCCGCGTTCGCCGCCGATCCGCCGGACGGCGCGCGGCTGCGCCCGCTGCGGGTGGCCGGGGCGTTCCACACGGACCACATGGCCCCGGCCGTGGCGGCGCTGCGCGCCGCGGCGGCGGGCGTGGCGGCGCGCGATCCCGGCATCATCCTGCTGTCGAACCGCGATGGCGGCACCGTCACGTCCGGGACCGACTGGCTGGAGCGCATTGTCAACCAGGTCAGCGCCCCGGTCCGGTGGGATGCCTGCATGCGGTCGATGGCCAGCCTCGGCGTGACGGCGCTGATCGAGCTGCCCCCGGCCGGCACTCTGACCGGGCTGGCCCGGCGGGTGCTGCCCGGCGTGGCGCTGCTGGCCATCAAGCGGCCGGACGATCTCGCCGCCGCCCGCGCGCTGGTGGCCGAGCATGGCGGCCGGAGCGCGGACGACACGGGCAACCCAGGTAGCCTGGACGAGGAGGACAGCCCTGACGGGCATCCCGGGGCCGATGGCCACCACCCGGAGTGGCGGTTGCTCGTCGCTCCGGTGGGCGGAACCTTCCGCGCCGGCCAGGACGTCACGCCCGGCACGCGCGTCGCCGCCGGGGCGGAGCTCGCACGAGTAGAGGCACGCGCCGGCCAGCGCCCGATCACTCCGCCGTTCCCGGGCGTGATCATCGAGTGGCTGGCCGAGGACGGGGATCCGGTCAGCGCCGGCCAGCCGCTGGTCCGGCTGGAGCCCGAGTCGGGCGAGCCCGGCAGGTACGCGTCAGAGGCATACGAGCAGAGGACGGCGTAATGCGGCTAGAGCATGGCGCGCCAGGCGCGCGGATCCTGGCGTTCGGCGGGTACCAGCCGCCCACCGAGGTCACCAACGACGATCTGGCCCGGCAGGTGGACACCAGCGATGAGTGGATCCGCAGCCGGGTCGGCATCGCCAGCCGCCGGATCGCCGCCCCGGACGAGACGGTGGCGGACATGGCGGTGGCGGCCGCCGGCAAGGCGCTCGCCTCCAGCGGCCTGTCCCCCGGCGACATCGACCTGGTGATCGTGGCGACCTGCACCCAGGAAAGCCAGATCCCCAACGTCTCGGCCACCGTGGCGCACCGCCTCGGCATCGTCGCACCGGGCGCCTACGACGTGAACGCCGCGTGCGCCGGCTTCTGCTACGCGCTGGCCAACGCGAGCGACGCGATCCGTGCCGGATCGGCCCGCCACGTGCTGGTGATCGGCGCGGAGAAGCTGTCCGACTGGGTGGACTGGACCGACCGGGCCACCTGCATCATCTTCGCCGACGGCGCGGGCGCGGCGGTGGCCGGCCCCGTTGCCGAGGCGGATCAACGGCCGGGGATCGGCCCTGTGGTCTGGGGCAGCACCGGCAACCTGGCCGACACCATCCGGGTGCCGGACCGCACCTCGTACATCAACCAGGAGGGGCAGGCGGTGTTCCGCTGGGCGACCACCGCGTTGTACCCGGTGGCGCTGGAGGCCTGCGAGCGGGCCGGGGTGGCGCCGCAGGACCTGGATGCGTTCATCCCGCACCAGGCCAACCTGCGGATCGTCGAGGCCATTGCGCGCCGCCTGGACGCGCCGCAGGCCCTGGTGGCCGACGACATCGTGCACGCCGGCAACACCTCGTCGGCGTCGATCCCGCTGGCCCTGTCCCGGATGATCGAGCGGAACGAGATCAGCTCGGGGGCGCGCGCGCTGCTGCTGGGCTTCGGCGCCGGGCTGTGCTATGCCGCCCAGGTGATCACGGTACCCTGACCGCTTCCGGCGCCCGCCGGCCGTGGCACGGGAATCCGCGAGCCACACCGGCAAGCCAACCACGACGACCCGACCACGACCACCCAACCACGACGAGCCAGCCTCGACGACAAGGAGACAACGCAGACATGGCCATGACCGACCAGAACATCCAGACCGGCCTCGGCGAGATCATCGAGGAGATCGCCGGCGTGCCGGCCAGCCAGGTAACTCCGGAGAAGAGCTTCGTCGACGACCTCGACATCGACTCGCTGTCCATGGTGGAGATCGCCGTCGCCGCGCAGGACAAGTTCGGCGTCGAGATCCCCGACGACGAGCTCAAGAACCTCAAGACCGTCCAGGACGTCGTCGACTTCGTGCAGCGGTCCAGCGTTTCCGCCTGACCGGCGCCGGAGTCCCCGTTTTCACGATCCCGAGGAGCTGATCGCAGTGGGCACAGATCCGGGCACCGCGCGAAGCGTGGTGGTCACCGGCCTCGGTGCGACCACGCCGCTCGGCGGCGATGTGGCTACCACCTGGCAAGCCCTGCTGGCCGGGCGCAGCGGTGTGCGCCAGCTGACCGAAGAGTGGGCGGCGGACCTGCCCGCCCGTATCGCCGCGCCGGCCGCGGTGGACCCGGCCAGTGTGCTGGACCGGGTGCAGGCCCGCCGCCTGGACCGGTGCGAGCAGTTCGCGATCGTGGCCGCCCGCGAGGCGTGGGCGGACGCCGGGACGCCGCAGATCGACGGGGACCGGATCGGGGTCGCCGTGTCCAGCGGCATCGGCGGCGTGGGCTCCACCCTGTCGGCCTACGACACCTTGCGGGAGAAGGGCTGGCAGCGGCTGTCGCCGTACACCGTGCCGATGCTGATGCCGAACGGCGCGGCCGGCTGGATCAGCCTGGAGCTCGGCGCGAAGGCGGGGGTGCACACCACGGTGAGCGCCTGCGCTTCCGGGGCCGAGTCCATCGCCTACGCGATCGAGATGATCCGGTCGGGCCGGGCCGACGTGGTCCTCGCCGGAGGCACCGAGGCAGCCATCCTGCCGCTGAACATCGCCGCGTTCGCGGCCATGCGGGCGCTGTCGCTGCGCAACGACGAGCCGCTGCGCGCGTCCCGGCCGTTCGACAAGGGCCGAGACGGCTTCGTGCTCGGCGAGGGCGCGGCCATGCTCGTGCTGGAGTCCGCCGAGCACGCGGCCAGGCGGGGCGCGACCGTGCACGCGGTAGCCGCCGGGGCCGGCTACTCGGCGGACGCGCACCACATCGCGCAGCCCGCACCCGACGGCCGCGGGGCCAGCCTGGCCATGTCCCGGGCGCTGGACGACGCCGGTGTCCCCGCCGAACAGGTGGTGCACGTCAACGCGCACGCCACGTCGACCCCCCAGGGTGACGTGGCGGAGGCCCAGGCGATCACCAAAGCGCTTGGGACGGCCGCAGCGGGTGCCGTGGTGTCGGCGACCAAATCGATGACCGGGCATCTGCTCGGCGGGGCCGGCGCAGTCGAGTCGATCGCCGCCGTGCTCGCCCTGCGCGAGGGTGTCGCTCCGCCCACCACCAACCTGGACGATCCCGACGACGACGTGCTGATCGACATCGCCACCGAGCCGCGGCCGCTGCGGGCCCGTACCGGTGCGCCGATGGCCGCGCTGAACAACTCGTTCGGCTTCGGCGGGCACAACGTGGCGCTCGTCTTCACCGCTGCCTGAACCCCGCCGCAGCCGCCGCCCTGAAGGGAGAGACCGTGACCGTGCTCGACAACCCCAGGACCGCCACGGCAGCACCGCAGCAGCAAGCAACGGCTGCTGACCCGTCGCAGCCGCCGCTGTCGCGTGACCCCCGGGAGCGGCTGGCCGCGTTGTTCGACCCGGGCACGGTGCGGGAGATCGGCACCGCGGACGCCGACGGAGCGGTGGCCAGCACCGGCGAGATCAACGGCATGCGCGCGGTGGCGTTCGCCAGCGACCCGCAGATCCAGGGCGGCGCGATGGGCAGCTCCGGGTGCGCCGCGATCGTGGCCGCCCATGACGAGGCCATCGCCTCGGGAGCACCCATCATCGGCCTGTGGCACTCCGGCGGCGCCCGGCTGCGCGAGGGCGTGGAGAGCCTGCACGCGGTGGGCAGCGTGTTCGCCGCGATGACCCGGGCCTCAGGCCGGGTGCCGCAGATCTCGGTGGTGCTCGGTCCGGCCGCTGGCGGCGCGGCCTATGGACCGGCCCTCACCGACGTGGTGATTCTGTCGGAGGGCGGCCGGATCTTCGTCACCGGTCCTGATGTGGTGCGCAGCGTGACCGGGGAGGACGTGGACATGGCCCGGCTCGGTGGCCCCGAGCCGCACAGCCGCCGCTCTGGCGTGGTGCACGTGGTCACGGCGACCGACGGCGAGGCGCTGGCCCAGGCCCGGCGGATCGCCCTGCTGCTCGGCGACCAGGGCACCATCCAGCCGGCCGCCGCGCGGGCCGCCGACGCCACCGGCACCGACCCCGGCGAGCTGCTCCCGGATTCCCCGCGGCGGGCCTACGACGTGCACCCGCTGGTGGACGCGCTGCTCGACGCGCCGGGCGTGGAGCTGCACCCGAAGTGGGCACCCAACGTGATGACGGGGCTGGGCCGGCTCGGCGGCCGTACCGTCGGCGTGATCGCCAGTAACCCGCTGCGGCTGGGCGGCTGCCTGGACGCGACGTCGGCGGAGAAGGCGGCGCGGTTCGTGCGGATGTGTGACGCGTTCGGCGTACCGCTGGTGGTGATCGTGGACGTGCCCGGCTACCTGCCCGGCGTGGGCCAGGAGTGGGACGGCGTGGTCCGCCGCGGCGCCAAGCTGCTGCACGCCTTCGCCGAGGCCTCGGTCCCCCGCGTCACGCTGGTCACCAGGAAGGCCTACGGTGGCGCCTACATCGCGATGAACTCGCGCGCCCTGGGCGCGACCCGGGTGTTCGCCTGGCCGGGCGCCGAGATCGCGGTGATGGGCCCGGTCGCGGCCGTGCGCATCCTGCACCGCCGCCAGCTGGCCGGCGTCCCGCCCGAGAAGCGGCACGATCTGGAGAACGCGCTGGCCGCCGAGCACGAGAAGGAGTCCGGCGGGCTGGACCGCGCGATCTCGGCAGGCGTCGTGGACGAGATCATCGAGCCGGCCCACACCCGTCAGGCGCTGGCCGACGCCATCGCCGAGGCACCCGCCACCCGCGGCTCCCACGGCAACATCCCGCTCTGACGGCGCCTGGTGGTCACGGCAGGCCACCGAGAACGGCTAGCGCGGAGCAACCGCGTCGTCAAGGCGTTGCGCCGCGATTTCCGCGAAGTCATGGCCGGCCTCGGCGATGCAGGGGAAGCGCCCGGTCCCCAGGGCTGCGACCGACGCTGACGCGAGGCCGCCGAACGGTTCCCACACCACATCGCCCGGGTCGGTGACTGCGGTAAGGATGCGGCGCATGAGCTCCAGGGGCTTCTGGTTCAGGTGGGCGGCCGACAGGCTGCTCGGGTTGTAGACGCGCGGTGCGGCCCGCCGCATCGTGCCCTTGACGCGCTCCACGCCATGCAGCGGAGCAAATTGCCAGACGTTGGTCAGCGAGTGTGTGTGGCGCCACTTGTAACGCAGCGCATCCCACTCTTTGGCCGTTATCGCGCTGCGCCCGTCCAGAGAGAAATAGGGCCAGCCCGACACCTTGCCGTGCTCGTTGGCATAGGCGCTCAGCCGCTCCATCATCTCCCCGGGTGGCCAATACCACAGCCAGTCCCGGGTCAGGTACTTACGAGTGGCCGCATTACGGACCCCGCACGCCTCGTTGGCCCTGACCAGCGAGAGGCCCGCCCGCTGCCACTCGTGCCGGAGCCACCGCTGCACCGGCATCGGTCCATCCGGACCACATATTTCAAACCGCCGCTGATAGAACACACACACCTCGGTTACCACCGGGAAGCGGCGGATGGTCCTGCCGTTGACATTGCCGGCGACATGGCCGATGCCCTTGTCCCAGGTGATCGTCTGGACGTACTCCCAGCCTGACTCGGCGAGCAGCGGGTGAACGGTCGCCCAGCCGACCTCGGTGTTCCAGAACCACAAGGTGGTCGCCGGAGTCGCGTGCCGGCTCCACGCTTGAACATGGGGCCGGTACCAGTCGACGAGATCCCTGGTCCCGACGGTGTCCCCGGGGAAGCCACGAACCCCGTAAGCACCATCGCTGATGATGGCCGCCGGCGCGGGCCACATCTGGTAGACATCCAGCGCGTCGCCCCGGTGCAGCAGGTAGGCAGGCTGGTTCATTGGCTAATGCAGGTGGCGTTGCCAGTCGCGCGGGACGCGGCCGGCGGGGCCGGGGACCGGCTGGTCGAGCGGATGGTGCTCCGGTGGGGCCAGGTCCGGGCCGCTGTCGTAGAACTCGCCGGTGTCGTAGTTCCAGAACCACGCCTCGCCGGGCTCGAAGCTCCTGATCACCGGGTGGCCGGTCGCCTTCGCGTGCGCGGTGGCGTGTTGGGACGGCGAGTTGTCACAGCAGCCGATGTGCCCGCACTGGGCACACCGGCGCAGGTGGAACCACCAGCCGCCAGCCGCCTCGCATTCCACGCACCCGGTCCCGCTGGGCGGGGCCGCTGGATCAACTCCCGCAAGTGCGGTCATGTGCTTTTCACCGGCTCCTCGTCGTTCATGGGTGAATCGTCACGGTCTCGCCACCGGGAATGGAAAGCGGGAGCCGGACCTGAAAGCGGGTGTCACCGGGGACGGATACCACCCGCAGGTCTCCGTGATGCCGGCTCACCACGATCCGCCAGGAGATGTCGAGGCCGAGACCGGTGCCCTGGCCCACCGGCTTGGTGGTGAAGAACGGCTCGAAGATCCGTTTCTGGATGTCCGGCGGCACGCCCGGGCCGGTGTCGGCGAACTCCACCAGGATCTGGTCGCGATCGAGCGCGGTGCGCACGGTCAGCGTGCCGGTCCCGTCCATGGCGGCCACGGCGTTGTCGATCAGGTTCGTCCAGACCTGGTTGAGCTCGCCCGGGTAGGCCGGGATCCGAGGCAGCCCCGGATCGTAGTCCTTCACCACAGTGATGCCCGGCCCGATCTTCCCGGCGAGCATCAGCAGCGTGCTGTCGAGCAGCTCGCGGACGTCCACCACCTGGTAGGGCGCCCGGTCCAGCTGCGAGTACTGTTTGGCTGCCCCGACCAGGGAGGAGATCCGGGTGACCGAGTCGGCGATCTCGTTCATCAGCAGCTCGGTCTCGACCGCGTAGCCGAGCCAGCGGAACGCGCCACTCAGGGTTTCCTGGTCGCACGATCCCGGGGGGTCGGACAGGGTGGTGACCACCTGGGCCAGCCAGCCGGTGTCCAGGCCCGCCTGGGCGAACGTGGGGGCCAGATCCCAGCCGTCCCTGATGCCCTGCTCGTCCAGCCAGTCCCCGATGGTGTCCTCGAGGTCGGAGGCCTCCAGCGGGCTGAGCGCGGGCGCCTTGGCGATCCGTTCCGCCGCCTCCTCCTGCAGGACGACCAAACGCGCCAGCTTCGCCGGTTCACTGTGCCCCGCGGCGATCAGGCCGAGCTTGTGGCGCATGCCGGCCACCCGCTCCCGCAGTGCCGCGGTGGCCCGGACCGCGGCGGACGCCGGGTTGTTGAGCTCATGGGTGAGTCCGGCCGACAGCGAGCCGAGCGCGAGCAGCCGTTCCCGCTGGCCGACGGCCTCCTGGGCGTTCCTGGTGCCGAAGAACAGCCCTTCGAGCAGGTGCACCGCCATGGGGAACCACTCGTTCATGAGCCGGGCGAACTTGGCCGCCTCCAGAACGAAGAACCGTGCGGGCTCGGTGGCCCGCATCGAATTCATATAGACCTGCGTCACGCGGTCGCCCAGGTAGGCCGTGAATGCCCCCCCGTACGCGCCGGGGCTGGAGCTGCGCCCGACCTCCACGTCGTCACCGCCGATGTTGCGGGACAGCACCACGGTGCCGCTCAGCAGCACGTAGAACTTGGTGGCGGGGGCGCCTTCCGCGTACACCAGCCCGGGCCCGGTCACCACGACCTGGCCTTCGCGACACAGCCAGTCGAGCTGGTCGCCGGTCAGCTTCTCGAACAGGAACAGGTGCCGCAGCTCCTCCTGGCTGCACCGGTCCGGCTCGCCGGGCTCTTGCAGGTTCACAGCTTCTCCAGGTAGCGATGTACCAGCATGACGGCCAGCGCCCCTTCGCCCACCGCCGAGGCGACCCGCTTGGCCGACTCGGCGCGGACGTCGCCGGCCACGAACACTCCGGGCACGCTGGTCTCCAGGTGATAGGGCAGCCGGTCCAGCGGCCAGCCGGCCGGCCGCTCACCGCCGGCGGCCAGGTCGGGGCCGGCCACGATGAAGCCGCGCTCGTCCCGTTGCACCACCCCGTCCAGCCAGCCGGTCAGCGGCGAGGCGCCGATGAACACGAACAGCCGCTGCGTGTCCACCGTCTCGGTGCGGCCGGTGTTGCTGTCCCGTAGGGTGACGCGCTCCAGGTGGCCGTCGCCGTGCACCTCGGCGACCTCGGTGCAGGTCCGCACCGAGATCGACGGGACGCTCGCGATCTGCTCGATCAGGTAGTGCGACATGGACTTGCGCAGGGAGGGGGCGCGGACCAGCAGCGTCACCGACTTGGCCGCGCCTGCCAGGTACATGGCCGCCTGACCCGCCGAGTTGGCGCCGCCCACGATGTAGACGTCCTGGCCCGCACACCCGCTGGCCTCGGTCAGCGCCGAACCGTAGTAGACGCCGCGGCCGGTCAGCTCGGCCAGGCCGGGCGCGGTGAGCTGCCGGTAGGCGACCCCGGTGGCGAGGATCACGGCGTGGGCGTCGATGGCGGTCCCGTCCGACAGGCGGACGGTCCGCGCCGAGCCGTTGGCCTCCAGCCCGACCGCCTCGGCGGCGGTCAGCAGCTCAGCGCCGAACCTGGTCGCCTGCCGCCGGGCCCGGTCGGTCAGCTGCGCGCCGGACACCCCGTCGGGGAAGCCGAGGTAGTTCTCGATCCGTGAGCTCTGACCCGCCTGGCCGCCGGTCGCGGTCCGCTCGACCAGCACGGTCCGCAGTCCCTCCGACGCGCCGTAGACCGCGGCGCCCAGGCCCGCGGGACCGGCGCCGATGACCACGAGATCGTAGAAGCTGCCGGCTGGCGTGGTGGCCAGGCCGACCCTCGCCGCCAGTTCCCGGTCGGCCGGCTCCACCAGGGCCTCGCCGTCCGGCGTGATCACCACCGGTAGCGCGAGCCCGTCAGCCCCGGCGGCGGCGAGCAGCCGCTGTCCCTCCGGCTCGTCGGAGGAGTACCAGCGGTAGGGCACCTGGTTGCGGGCCAGGAACTCGCGGACCTCCGAAGAGCGGGCCGACCAGCGGTGCCCGACCACCTTGGTCTCCGGCACCGGCCGGTGGTCCGAGGTTTCCCAGGCCTCCAGCAGCGCGTCCACCACCGGGTACAGCTTCTCCTCCGGCGGATCCCAGGGCTTGAGCAGGTAGTAGTCGAGGTCCACGACGTTGATCGCGTCGATGGCCGCGCCGGTGTCGGCGTAGGCGGTCAGCAGCGCCCGCCGCGCCCCCGGGTAGATGTCCATCGCCCGTTCGAGAAACTCGATCCCGTTCATCTCGGGCATCCGGTAATCGGCCAGGATCACCGCCACCAGCTCGCCGCGCAGCTTCATCTGGCGCAGCGCGTCCAGGGCCGCCTGCCCCGACTCCGCGCGCACGACCCGGTGCCGCTCCCCGTACCGGCGCCGCAGGTCCCTGGCGACGGCGCGCGACACCCCCGGATCGTCGTCCACGGTCATGATGGCCGGCCGCGCGGCCGGCCGCGCCGCTGTGTCCGGAGCCGTCACGGGTACCAGCTTTCCGAGTGCTCTGCGGCCCCTGGCTGGGGCCTGCGCATCCACCCATCGTAGGTTTCTGCGTGCCGATACCTAACCGCGCCCGCTACCGGCGCATTCCCCCGCGCCTTCGCGGCGGTAAAAGGGCCTGACGCGAGCAACCAAATCCGGGCTGGCGCGTGCAATAGGTGTGATCTCGTCCTCACTCGGTGGCCCGGCCGACGGGGCCTGGCCAGGACAGGCCGGCCTGCCCGAGGATCTACCGGTGGCAGACGCCGGCTTTGACATCGCCGAACTGTTCCGCCGGAACCACCTGGAGCTGGTCCGGCTGGCGCTGCTGCTCGTCGGAGACCGGCCGACCGCCGAGGATGTCGTCCAAGAGGTCTTCGCCTCGCTGCACATGCGGCGGGAGCGGCTGTCTCTGTCGGGCGACCCGCTGGCCTACGCGCGTGTCGCGGTCCTCAACCGGTGCCGGTCGGTCCTGCGGCGCCGGGCTGTCGCTCGCCGCTTCGCGGGCGGCCGCGAGCTACGGCTCGATGAGTCGAACCGGTCCGCCGAGCACGAGGTGATCAGCTCGGAGGAACGCAGGCAGGTGATGGCCGCGCTGGCGGCGTTGCCGCGCCGCCGCCGTGAGGTCCTCGTCCTGCGCTACTACCTGGACCTCAACGAGGCGGAGATCGCCAGGGTGCTGCGTATCAAGCCCGGCACCGTCAAGTCCACCGCCGCCCGCGGCCTGGCCGCGCTGGCGCGATCCCTCGGGGAGGAGTCATGACCCGGACGGAGGAGCGGCTCGCCGCAGCGCTCCGCGAGACGGCGCACACCGTCCGGGAGGACTCCCTGTCCCCGCTCGCTGTCCCGCCCGCCCGGCGCGGCCGGTGGGCTCGGCGGCTCGCCCCGGTCGCCGCGGCGGCGGCCGTCGCCCTGATCGCGGTCCTGGCGCTGGTCCTGCCGGGCGGTGTGCACAAGCCCGTGGGCGGCCCTCCGCCGGGGTCACTGCCGCCCTACTATGTGGTTCTCGGACCCGATGGCGTGATCCTGGTCCTCTCGACCAGCACCAGATCAATAGTGGGCCACGTCCCTTCCCCCGGGAGCAGGTGGCTGCCGGCCGGCGTGGTCGCCGCGGGCGACGGGCGGTTCGTCGCCGAGTACTTGCGGACGCCGCTGGGCGCCGTCGTAGGCGGCACTAGGAACCAGTCGCAGACCCGGCTGTACTCCTTCCGGCTGGCCGCGGACGGCCACGCGACCGGACTCTCCCTGGTGCATGGGGGCGTGCTCACCGGGTTCGTGCCCGACCAGGCCGGCGGCAGCTTCGGCAGCGCGCTGGCGGTCTCACCGGACGGCTCTCGGGTCGCGCTCGCTGTTGACCCCGCGCCGCCGTGCCCCCCTGGGCCGAATAGCTGCCCCGTCGAGATCGTGGTGATCAACATGCGCACGGGCCAGCATGAGCGGTGGGAGGGCGGGCTAAACCGGTCAGGCATCGCACCAGGCATCACCGGGATCTCCTGGGCGTCCGCCAACGGACCGCTGGTTTTCCTGGCCTGGTGGTGCCCCTCCAGAGGGAGTAGCTGCGGGTTCTTCCCGCACCAGGTCCACATCGCCCAGGTCCGGACGCTCAATCTGGCCAGCCGAGGCGGTTCGCTGGCCCAGGGCAGTGTGCTGCTGGGCCAGTCGGCACGCTATCCCGACATCGTTGCGGCCCGGCTCGTTCCTGGCCACGCGGCTCTCGCCGTCGTCGTGTTCAGCTCCCCGGCCTTGGGCCGCGACGGGTTCCTGCGGCTGACCATCCAGGTGATCAACGTACCCCTGGAGGGACACGGACGACCGTCGGTGCTGTACCACAGGAGGCAGGTGATGCAGCTCCCCCCGGCCGCGGGTCTCAGTCCGGACGCGTCTGGCCGGCATTGGCTGCTGACTATCTCGGGCTCGAACGACTGGATCGGTGACCCCGGCGACGGTAGGTTGCACCCTCTCCCTAGTCCCCACGTCCGGGCGGGGTACGTGCTCGTCGTCCAGGCAGGGTATGAGGCCTGGTAGTGACTCCGCTCACCGGCTCGGGCAGGCGGCGGCGAAGGCGGCTTCGCCGAGCAGGGCGGCCAGGGCGGCGGGATCCGGGAGCGCGCCGCGGGCTCCGGAGCCGGTCACGGCGACCGCGCCCGCCGCTGTGGCGGCCGTCACGGCGGCTTCCAGGGCGGCGCCGCTGGCCAGGCTCCAGGCCAGCGCGCCGTTGAACGCGTCGCCGGCGCCGACGGTGTCTGCCACCTCGACGGCCGGGGCCGGGACGTGGACCGGCGGCGGCGCCATCCGGTAGATCGAAGCCCCC
>DASZAD010000058.1:0-22040 GCA_035945415.1 Streptosporangiaceae bacterium | reverse complement strand
CCACTCCATCACCTCGATGCAGGCCATCTTCGTGCCCGCCGACGACATCACCGACCCGGCGCCGCACAACGTGTTCGCCCACCTGGACGCCACCACGGTGCTGTCCCGGGCCATCACCGAGAAGGGCATCTTCCCGGCGGTGGACCCGCTCGACTCCACCTCCCGCATCCTGGACGCCAAGTACGTCGGCCAGGAGCACTACGACGTGGCCCGGGAGGTCCAGCGCATCCTCCAGCGGTACAACGAGCTGCAGGACATCATCGCGATCCTCGGCATCGACGAGCTGTCCGAGGAGGACAAGGTCACCGTTCAGCGGGCGCGGCGGATCGAGCGGTTCCTGTCACACCCGATGTTCGTGGCCGAGCAGTTCACCGGGCTGCCGGGCGTGTTCGTGCCGCTGAGCGAGACCATCTCCTCGTTCAAGGCGATCACCGAGGGCAAGTACGACCACTTGCCGGAGCAGGCGTTCTTCATGGTCGGCGGCATCGAGGACGTCGAGAAGAAGGCAGCCGAGCTTGAGCGATCCTGATTTCTTCCTTTACGGCGCCAGGGAGCCGCGGTGACGCTGCACGTGGAGCTGGTTGCCCCCGACCGGGAGATCTGGTCGGGCGCGGCCCGGATGGTCATAGCCAAGACCCTCGAAGGCGACATCGGCGTGCTGTCCTCACACCCGCCGGTGCTCGGCATCCTGGCCCCGGGAAGCGTCGTGCGGATCCTGGACCCCGATACCGCCGCGGGCCCGGGCGAGGAGCAGCGCGGCGAGCTGGTCGCGGCGGTCAGCGGGGGGTTCTTCTCGGTGGCCGGTGACCGGGTGTCCATCCTGGCCCGGGAGGCCGAGCTGGGACACGACGTGGACACCCGCGCGGCACGAGCGGACCTTGAGGCAGCGAGCGGTACCTCGGGGGCGGAAGAGCCCGCTGAAGCCGGATACGCCAGAGCGCGGCTGCGGGCCGCCGGCGAGCAAGCTTAGCGCGGGCCGCTGGGCGTGGGCGGGACGCTGGCGGACTATGTCGGCTGGCTGATCGCCGCTGCGTTCCTCCTGCTCG
This sequence comes from Streptosporangiaceae bacterium, assembly GCA_035945415.1. Lineage (GTDB taxonomy): Bacteria > Actinomycetota > Actinomycetes > Streptosporangiales > Streptosporangiaceae > PALSA-505. The sequence goes on along the minus strand of DASZAD010000058.1, from coordinate 20,994 downwards.
TGCTGGCCGCCATGGCCCAGGCGGCGCGGCGTACCCTGCTCGAACGGGGCGGCGGTACCGTCGAGTGCGGCTTGCGGCGACCCGGCCTCGACAAGGGGTGGCGGCTGGGTCTGGCCGCCTACCAGCCCCACGAGCTGTGCTGGCACCAGATCTTCGGCTTCGGCCTGCGGCCCGCCGAAATCTTCGCCCGCCGGACGCTTGATGTGCTGTCCCGCCGCCAGCCCACCACGGCCGAGGCGGCCAGCCTGGGCCCGGACGCCGTGGTGATCGAGTGCAAGGTGGAGGAGTACCCCCAGCCGGTTGAGCTGGCCATGGGCGAAGCCGCGCTCACCGGCTTCCTGGCCTGGCTGGAGGCCGCCCCGCCCGGCTCCGACCTCAGCCAGCCGGGCTGACCAGGCCGTTCCCTAGCGGTCGCCGCCGGGGAGCCAGAGAACGTCGTTGCCCTGGTTGGCCTCACGGGCCAGGATGAACAGCAGGTCGGAGAGCCGGTTGAGGTAGCGGGCCGTGATCGGGTTCACGCCGTCGCCGTGCTCGTCCAGGGCCGTCCAGGCGCTACGCTCCGCCCGGCGGACCACGGTTCGGGCCACGTGCAGAAGCGCCGCGCCCGGGCTGCCGCCGGGCAGCACGAAGCTGCGCAGCGTGGGCAGTCCCGCGTTGTGCTCGTCGCAGGCTTCCTCCAGCCTGGACACGTAACTGTCGTCGATCCGCAGGCCGGGGTGCGGGGCGTCCGGCACGATCGGGTTGCACAGGTCGGCGCCCACGTCGAAGAGCTCGTTCTGGACCCGGGTGAGCAGCGCGGTCATCCCCGGCGGGAGCTGGCCGAGGGTGAGGGCGACCCCGATCGCCGAATTAGCCTCGTCCACGTCCGCGTAGGCGACGAGCCGGGAATCGGTCTTGCGGGCGCGGGAGAGGTCACCCAGCGCGGTCGTGCCGTCGTCGCCGGTACGGGTGTAGATGCGGGACAGTACCACGGGGTTCTCACTGCGATCTGCGGGCATCTTCTCACCGTATCGGCTGACCCAGCCGGGAGCGCATTTGTTTTCCCGCTGTACGCTGTGCTCTCAAAGTAGGGTTATGGCTGTCAGGACACGGCTCGTGAGGCGACAGTGTACGACGCGACAGTGTACGACTATGTGATCGTGGGCGCGGGCAGCGCCGGATGCGTCCTGGCGGCGCGGTTGAGCGAGGACCCGGAGACCCGCGTCCTGCTCCTGGAGGCGGGACCGCCCGACGACGCCGATGAGATCCGCATCCCGGCGGCGGTCAACCTCCTGTGGAAGACCGCCTACGACTGGGACTACTCGACCGTGCCGCAGGAGCGGGCGGGGGGCCGGAGCATCTTCTGGCCGCGTGGCAAGACTCTGGGCGGATCGTCGTCGATCAACGCCATGATCTACATCCGGGGTAACCGGTACGACTATGACAGCTGGCGGGACGAGTACGGCTGCACCGGCTGGGGCTACAACGATCTGCTGCCCTACTTCCTGCGGTCGGAGGACAACTCGCACGGCGCGTCCGCCTATCACGGCGCCGGCGGCCCGCTGAGCGTCCAGGATCTGCGCTACAAGTCGACGCTGACCAAGGCCTTCGTCGAAGCCGCCGTCACCAGCGGGCTGGAGCGCAACCCCGACTTCAACGGCGCCAGCCAGGACGGGGCCGGGTTCTACCAGGTCACGCAGCGTAACGGCCGGCGCTGCTCGACGGCGGACGCCTTCCTGCGCCCGGCGCTGGGCAGGCCGAACCTCATCGTGGAAACCGACGCCCTGGTGACCAGGATCGAGATGGCCGGAGACCGCGCCGACGCCGTGCACTACCTGCAGCGCGGTGCCAGGCAGACAGCCCGCGCCGACCGCGAGATCATCCTGTCCGCCGGGACGATCGGCAGCCCGCAGATCCTGATGCTGTCCGGCATCGGCCCGGCCGCCCACCTGCGCGAGCACGGTATCGACGTCGTGGCCGACAGTCCCGGCGTGGGCGCCAACCTGTCCGATCACCCCATCGTCACGGCCATGTGGCACACACCCAAGGTCCGCGGCGTCTGGGAACACACCGGTCCGGTCAGCCTGCTGCGCTGGCAGCTGACCCACAACGGCCCGCTGGTGACCAACGTGGCCGAGGCCGGCGGGTTCAGCCGCTCAGACTCCTCGCTGTCGGCACCAGATCTGCAATGGTTCGCCCTTCCGGTGCCGTACGAGAACCAGGGCCTCATCGACGCGGCGCGGCGCGCGTTCTCGCTCCTGGTCACGCTCGTCGACGTGCACAGCCGGGGCCGGATCACGCTGCGCAGCGCGGACCCCAGGCACAAGCCCGCCATCGACCCGGCATACCTGTCCGACAGCACCGACCTCGACCGGTTCGTGACCGGCCTCGACCTGGCCCGGCAGTTCGCCGCGGCCAAGCCGCTGGCCAAGATGTGCACCAGCGAGCTCGCGCCGGGACCGGAGGTGCGCGGCGACGCCGAGCTGCGCGAGTTCGTCCGGCGCAACGTCGCCACGCTCTACCATCCCGTCGGCACCTGCGCGATGGGCGGCGATTCACGCCTGGCCGCGAGCCGGCTGAACAGCGTGGTCGACCCCGAGCTACGGGTCCGCGGGGTGACCGCACTGCGCGTGGTGGACGCCTCGGTCATGCCAGTGGTGCCGCGCGGCAACACCAACGCGCCCACGATCGCCATCGCGGAGCGGGCCGCCGACCTGATCGCCGGCCGGGCGCCGCTGGCCGCGGCCGACCCCGAGCAGGTTCCGGCACTGGTCCGCTCATAAGGGCGTGATCGTCTGCCCGCCGTCGACCACGAGGGTCTGGCCGGTCATGTACGAGGACGCGTCGCTGGCCAGGAACACCGCCGGGCCGCCCATCTCCTCGGCCCTGCCCCAGCGTCCCAGGGGCACGCTCGCCACCGTGGCCTGGCCGCCCGAGGCGTCGTCCCACAGGTTCCGGTTGAGGTCGGTCGCGGTCCAGCCGGGGCACAGCGCGTTGACCCGGACTCCGTTCGCCGCCCACTCGATGGCCAGCGACTTGGTGAGCGAGATCACGCTGGCCTTGGCCGCCCCGTATGGGGAGAGCAGCGGGGAGCCGAGCAGGCCGGCCACCGAGGCCATGTTGATCACCGAGCCGGTGCCGCGTTCGATCAGATGCGGCGCCACCGCGTGGCAGACGAACACCGTCGAGCTCACGTTCAGTGTCATGATCTTGTCCCAGCCGCCCAGCCGCAGCTCGGCGAAGGGGACCATGAAGTTGCTGCCACCCGCGTTGTTCACCACGATATCGAGGTGGCCGAGCCGCTCGATGGCCGCCGCCACCGCCGCCCGGACCGCCTCCTCGCTGGTCACGTCGGCCGGGATCACGAACGCCTTGCGGCCGTGCGCGGCCACCTCCTGCGCCGTGCCGGCCAGGCCGTCCTCGCTGCGCGCCACCAGGGCCAGGTCGGCCCCGGCCGCGGCCAGGGCGACGGCCACCGCGCGGCCGATCCCGCGCGAAGCCCCGGTGACGAAGGCAGTCTTACCGGTCAGGTCAAACGGGCTCACGCTCATGGGGTTCCTTCCACTCGGTGGGGAGCGGCCAGGCGGCCGGATTGACCCGGCGCACGATCTCATTGAGCACGATACGCACGTAGGGCTCACCCACCCACAGGTGTTTCGCCCGGTCCACCCCTATGATCTCGGCCTGCGGCACCCGGGCGAACCGGCGCCGCGCCTCATCCGGGCGCAGGTAGTCGTCGAACTCGGGGACCAGGGCGATCAGCGGCCGCCCGGAGGCCGCCCAGGCGTCCAGCGCGGTCTCGCTCGCCCGGTGCAGCGGGGGCGAGAGCAGGATGGCCCCATCCACGGCCGGGTCATTCCCGTATTCGAGGACCAGTTCGGTCCCGAACGACCAGCCCAGCAGCCACAGTCCCGGCAGCCGCGCCGCGACGGCGTAGCCGAGGGCGGCGGCCATGTCGTGCCGTTCAGCCACGCCCTCGCCGAACTCGCCCTCGCTGGTCCCTTGCTCCGACGACGTGCCCCGGGTGTTGAACCTGAGCACGGCCAGGTCGGCCACAGCGGGCAGCCGGTTCGACGCCTTGCGGATGATGTGGCTGTCCATCATCCCCCCGTGCGTCGGCAGCGGATGGACCCAGATCAGCGTGGCCACCGGATCCCGGTGGGCAGGCAGTGCCAGCTCACCCACCAGGCGCAGGCCATCCGCGGTGTGCAGGGTGATGGGCGTGCGCCTGGCCGGCAGTACCGTCCCGGCCCTGATCTCCATCCTGCTCCCCTTATCTGCCCTTGCGGATTCCTGGCCTGCGATGCAGCCGGCGCTCCCAGCAGCCCCGGTGCCAGTGCCTGCGCTCCTGCATGCCGGGCGTGTCGACCGGCCAGGCCACGAGGTGCGGGGTCCCCGCCGGTATCTCCTGGTCGCAGCCTGGACAGCGATACGCCTTGCCCGGCTGGGCCTGCCCGCCGGGCACCTGCCGGACCACCCAGTCCCCGTCGGGCCAGGACTCGATCCGCTCCGGACCGGCCGGGAACTCGGGCTGCTCCCCGGCTTCCGCGCCTCGTCCGGCTGCGCCTGTCCCGCCGCGCGGGCGGCGCGGGACGTTATCGGGCAGCCGCCGGGCTCGACGCGGGCTCACGCCGGTTACTGTACGTCAGGCCAGCGCGGGCATGATCCACGACATCCCTGGTGCCAGGGGATGCCGGCACCAGGCCGTGTCTCATAGATCTTCAGCTGCGCGATCGGTGTCCAGACGACGACCGGCCCCAGTTGAAGCCAGCACAGGGTCGTCGTCGCCAATAGTTCCACTACTGACTCCTCCTCCGCCTTGCCGGACGCCGCCTGGACAGCGCCCGTCGCGCCGGAGGCGCGCTAGCAAGCACTGGCACAAAGATCCACGAGACACGGCCTACAGTTACCTCGTGCGGATCGTCATCGCCCGGTGCAGCGTGGACTACGCGGGCCGGCTCACCGCCCACCTGCCTTCGGCGCTCCGGCTGCTCATCGTGAAGGCCGACGGGTCCGTGCTCGTGCATTCAGACGGTGGCAGCTACAAGCCGCTCAACTGGATGTCGCCGCCGTGCCGCCTGACCGAGCAGCCCGCCCGCTGGACGGTCACCGGCAAGTCTGGCGAGGTGCTCACGATCACGATCGAGGAGACGATCAGCGACACCTCGTTCGACCTGGGCGTCGATCCCGGCTTGCGGAAGGACGGGGTGGAGTCTCAGCTCCAGGCCAGGCTGGCCGAGCAAGTCGGCGTGCTCGGCGAGGGCTGGCGGCTGGTCCGGCGGGAGTACCCGACCGCGATCGGCCCGGTCGACCTCATGTGCCGGGACGGCGACGGGGTAAGCGTCGCGGTCGAGATCAAGCGCCGAGGTGAAATCGACGGCGTAGAGCAACTCACCCGGTACCTGGAGTTGCTCAACCGGGACCCGCTGCTGGCCCCGGTCCGCGGCGTGTTCGCCGCCCAGGAGATCAGGCCCCAGGCCCGGGTGCTGGCCGAGGACCGGGGGATCCGCTGCGTGATCCTGGACTACGACATGCTGCGCGGCCTGGAGCCCGAGGACACGCTGTTCTGATCGTGACCGGGCGGCAGGAGGACATGGCCCGCTTTGAGGCGCTGCTCTCATCCCAGGGACGGGGGTTGCTTGACTGGCTCGGGCACCGGGGGGACGCACTGGATGCGGACGCGGAGCTGCGGCTGACGGCCGGGCTGCGCGCCAGGTATCCGGCGGAGCTGGTCACCGCCGCGCTGACCCAGCATGAGCTGCGGCTGCGGGCGCGGGCGAAGTTCGCTCGCGCGGGGGAGATGTTCTTCACCCGGGACGGGCTGGAGCAGGCGTCGTCCGAGGTGGTGGCCGGGCACCGGGCACGGCGCTACGCCGGCCTGGCCCGGGTGGCCGACCTGTGCTGCGGGATCGGCGGGGACCTCGTCGCCCTGGCCGCCGGCCACCCAGTGCTGGCCGTGGACCGTGATCCACTCCATCTGCGGATGGCTCAGGTGAACGCGGAGGTACACGGGGTGGCGGGTAATGTCACCGCCGTCGTGGCCGACGCCAGGGACGCGGATCTGACCAGCGTGGAGGCCGTGTTCATCGATCCGTCCCGGCGCTCAGGGAGCGGGCGGCTGCGCGCCGGGATCAGTGAGCCGCCGCTCGGCTGGTGCACCAGCCTGGCCGGCCGGGTGGGGATCAAGGCCGCGCCCGGGATCGCGCACGAGGTCATTCCTCCGGGCTGGGAGCTGGAGTTCGTTGCCGTCGGCCGTGAGCTCAAGGAGGCCGTGGCCTGGTCTCCGGCCCTGGCTACGGCCAGCCGGCGAGCGACCCTCCTGCCTGTGGGCTCCACGCTCGCCCGGCCGCGGGGCGGGAAGCCGGACGGCGAGCCCAGGACGCCACGCCCGGTGGGCGGGGGCACGCTGACCGGCTCTCCGGCGGACGGCGAGCCCGTCCCGGTACGGCCGCCGGGGGAGTATCTGCTGGATCCGAACCCGGCGGTCACCCGGGCGGGGCTGGTGCGCGAGCTCGCGCTGATGACCGGGACCTGGCAGATCGACAAGCAGATCGCGTTCCTGTCCGCCGGCGCTCCCGTGTCCACCCCGTTCGCCCGCACGCTTCGCGTGATCGATTCCGCGCCATGGGATCAGAAGCGCCTGCCGGCCAAGCTGCGCAGCCTCGATATCGGTGCCGTGGACATCCGCCGCCGCGGGCTCGCCGGGGACGTTGAGCAGTTGCACCGGCGGCTGCGGCTGTCAGGCTCGCGCCGGGCCACCCTGGTCATGACCCGGGCGGCCGGTCAGCCCTGGGGTCTGGTCTGCCTCGACGTCGATGAGGCCGGCACTCAGCGCTCGGGCAAGGTGGGATGAGGCAGCGCAGGGACGATGCCGGTCGTGGTGCCGGTCATAGTGGTGGTGATGGCCCACCGCTCGTGATCCCGCCAGGGGCGGCGTCCGGGCGCAGCAGGTAGCGGAGCAGGACCACGTCGTCCAGCCGGCGCACCTCGGCCAGCCGCATGTGGCGGGCCGGTCCGTACGGGTAGCGGCCGGGGCGGGCGAACCGCGGCGCGTCCGGATCGCCCACGAAGAACGGCGCCACCACCAGGTGCAGTTCGTCGGCCAGGCTGTCGGTGAGGAACTGCGTGGCGAGGCGGCCTCCGCCTTCGAGCAGGAGCCTGGCCACGCCTCGTTCGGCCAGATCGTGAGCCAGCAGCGCGGGAGACGGCGCGTCGCCCGCGTCGATGACCTCGGCCACCCCGGACAGCCGCGCGCGGGCCCGCGCCAGCGCCGGCCGGGCGCAGTAGACGAGCCGGGCCGGGGCGGTCGCGGTGAAGAAGCGGGCGGCCGGGTCGAGATCGCCGCTCGCGGTGAGCGTGACCTTGACCGGGTCCTCGGGCGCGCCACGAGCCGCGCGGGCGGCCCGGCGGGCCGGTGAGCGGATGGTCAGCCGGGGGTTGTCGCGGCGGATCGTGGCCGCGCCCACCAGGATCGCGTCGCAGCCCGCCCGCACCTCGTCCACCCGGTCCAGGTCGGCCGCGCTGGACAGGATGAGGCGCTCGCCGCTGGCGTCGTCGATCCGCCCGTCCACCGACATGGCGCAGCTCACCAGGACATAGGGACGGTCGGCCACGGGCAGGACTCCGGATGTGGTCAGGGGGCGCCGGCCCTCGCCGGGCTACTCAACGGTATCTTCGCCGATAGGTGAATGATTTACTTGGGCGAAGTGCGTCCGGCAACGGTGGTGAGGGCGATGAGCACGACAACCTCCTGGCAGGCTACGTCGAAACAGGAAGCCACGTTCGACACGCTGAACCCGGCGACGTCCGAGGTTATCGCCAGCTTCCCGCTCTGCGGTGAGGACGACGTCGAGGCGGCGGTGCAGCGCGCGCGAGAAGCCGCCCGCTGGTGGGCGGGCCTGGGCTGGAAGGAGCGCCGGCTCCGGCTGCTGGCCTGGAAGTCCTACCTCACCCGGTACATTTCCCGGCTGGCCGAGCTGGTGCACCAGGAGACGGGCAAGCCGGTCGCCGACGCCAAGCTGGAGATCCTGACGGCCATCGTGCACCTCGACTGGGCGGCGAAGAACGCCCAGCGGGTCCTCGGCCCGCGGCGGGTGCGCAGCGGGCTCGCCGCGCTCAACCAGGCTTCCGTGCTGGAATACCAGCCAGCTGGCGTGGTCGCGGTGATCGGGCCGTGGAACTACCCGGTCTTCACACCGATGGGATCGATCGGCTACGCCCTGGCCGCGGGCAACGCGGTGATCTTCAAGCCCAGCGAGTTCACTCCGGCCGTCGGCGCCTGGCTGGTCAGCGCGTTCAACGAGATCGTCCCCGAGCAGCCGGTGCTGCAGCTCGTCACCGGGAAGGGCGAGACCGGCGCGGCGCTGGCCCGCAGCAAGGTGGACAAGATCGCCTTCACCGGCTCGGCCGCCACGGCACGGAAGGTGATGGCCGCGGCCGCGGAGAACCTCACGCCGATCGTGGCCGAGTGCGGCGGCAAGGATGCCCTGCTGGTGGCCGCCGACGCGGACCTGGACGCGGCCGCCGACGCGGCGGCCTGGGGAGCCATGTCCAACGCCGGCCAGACCTGTGTCGGGATCGAGCGGGTGTACGTCGCGGAGGACGTGTACCACACGTTCCTGGAGAAGCTGACCGACCGGGTCTCCGGGATACGGCCGGGCGATGACCGGGAGGCCAGCTACGGGCCGATGACCATGCCCGGCCAGGCGGAGATCATCGAGGGACACGTAGCCGACGCGCTGGCCAGGAACGGCCGGCCGGCGGTGGGCGGCCTGGCCAGCTTCCGCGAGCCGTACGTGGAGCCGATCGTCCTCACCGACGTGCCCGAGGAGAGCCGGGCGGTGACCGAGGAGACGTTCGGGCCCACGGTGACCGTCACCGCGGTGCGGGATCTCGCCGAGGGCATCCGGCTGGCCAACGCCAGCAGGTACGGGCTCGGCTCAGCGATCTACACCAAGAACAAGAAGCGGGCCATCGACGCCGCGCGGCGGCTGCGCACCGGCATGACCTCGATCAACGCGATGATCGCGTACGCCAGCGTCCCGGCGCTGCCGTTCGGCGGGGTGGGTGAGTCCGGCTTCGGCCGCATCCACGGCGCAGACGGGCTGCGGGAGTTCACCCGGGCCAAGGCGATCACACGGCAGCGCTTCCGGCCGCCGGCGAACCTCACCTCGTTCTCGCGCACGGACAAGGACCTGAACAAGATGGTCAGCCTGGTCACCCTGCTGCACGGCCGCCGCTACCGCTAGCCCCCCGGACCCGGGCCTCCACCCCGCGGACGGGGGTCCCGGCCCCCGGTGAACCATGGACGGGGGGCCCGGCCCCCGGTGAACCATGATCGATGGGGAGTTTTATGTGCGGGATTAATAGAAAGTCCCCATCGATCATGGAGGGTGGCCCACCGGTGTCGTAGTTACCCGGTGGGATTATCCGGTTTGCCCTGGTTTGAGGGATATGGCGGGCCAGGCTCGTGATGAAGGGCCCCGGGAGCGACCGCTCCCGGGGCCCTTCGCCGTACTACGGGCTGTTACTCAGTCCACCAGTCGTCGGCGTCCTTGGCGGCCGCCTTGCCGACCGGCTGCTTGGTTCCCTGCGGGGCGCCCGCACCCTGCGGCCTGGCCGGCTGCCGCTGGGCGGCCTGCTGGGGGCCGCCGCCCTGCGGACGGCCCGGGGCGCCGGCCGCGGCGGGCTGGCCCTCGTGCCGCCCCTGCTTGCCGGGGTCGGCCGGTCCCTGCTGGGGCACTGACGGGGCTGGAGGCGCCTCGATGCCCGCCTTGGCCGGCGGTGCCGCCAGCGCCTCGTCCATGCCGGGGAGCTGCCCGCCCAGCAGCTGGCGCAGCTGGGTGAGGTGGCTGGTGATGCTGTCCTTCTGCCGGGTCAGGTCGTCCACCTGGCGCTGGGCCGCGGCGCGGTGCCGCTCGGCCTCGGCCTTGGCCTCGGTCAGGTACTGGCTGGCCTGCGCCTTGGCCTGGCTGACGATCTGGTCGGCGTTCTTCTTCGCGGTGCCGACCAGGGTCCTGGAGTGCGTGTCGGCCTCGCGGCGGGTCTGCTCGGCCTGGGCGCTGGCCTTGGAGGCCCGCTGCTCGGCGGTGGAGGCCCGCTGCTCGGCTTCGGTCACCAGCTTCTGGGTGGCGGCCTGGGCCGTGGCCAGCCGCTCTGCCTGCTGCCGCTCGGCCTCCTCGCGCTTGGCCGCGAGGTGGATCTCGAACTCGGCCTCGGCCTGGGCGCGCTGGGCCTCGCTCTCCTCCAGGATCCGCTGCGCCTGGCTGCGCATCTCGTCGGCCTGGCGCTTGGAGGTGGTCAGGATCTCGTCGCGCTCGCGCTTGGCGGAGGCCTTGAGCTGGGCGACCTCACGTTCGGTAGAAGTACGCAACTTGGCGATGTCGCGCTCGATCGCGGCCCGCTTCTCCGCGATCTCATGATCGGCCGTGGCGCGGAGCTTGGCCACCTCGCGCTCGGTCGTCGAGGTCAGCTCGTCCGCCTCGCGCCGGGAGGCGGTCATGATCGCATCGGCCTCGCGCTCCGCCCCGGAGCGCTGGTCGTCGGTCTCCCGCTTGGCGGTAGCCCGCAGTTCGGCCGCCTCGTTCTCGGCCGACGCACGGACCTCGGCCGCGTCCACCTTGGCCGCGGCGTGCAGCTCGTTCGCGCCGGATCTCGCCTCCTGGACGATCTCCGTCGCCTGCTCCTCGGCGAGCCGGAGAAGCTGCTCGATCCGCGATCCGAGCCCGGAGTAGGTGGGGCGCTCCTGCTCCTGGATCTGACGGTGTGCCTCGGACAGCTCCCGCTGCAGCGCCTGTACTTGCTCGCGGTGCTGGCGGACGTCGGTGTCGACCTGCTTGAGGTACTCGTCCACCTGGTGCGGGTCGTAACCACGCATCACCTTGGCGAAGTCGCGCGGCGACGCGTCCTCGAAGAAGTTGCTGAGCTGAGCATCAATATCGGACTGCATGGCGCCTAATCCTGGGGTAGTTGAAGGGGGCACGCGTACATCTGCGATTAGCCCGCTGACCTGCACTCCGGGCCTGGGCATGCGACGAGATGCCCAGCACCCGGCGGACATGGATCAGACCGGCCACCGCCCAATCCCTGGCAGCGTACTCCGTCCGTGACAGGTTGGCTGCGGCTTCGGACTTCCTCGGCTCGAATATCCCGTTCAGGCCGGTCCGCGAGCGGACGGAGGCGCCTGCACGAGCTCGGTGAGCACGCCGCCCACCGACGAGGGGTGCAGGAACGCGATGGAGGCCCCCATCGAGCCGTGCCGCGGCCGCTCGTCGATCAGCCGGATGCCGTCAGCGGCGAGCGCGGCCAGGGCCTGCCTGATGTCCGCGACGCCGTATCCGATGTGATGCAAGCCCTCACCGCGCCGGGCGATGAACCGGCCGACCGGGGTGTCCGGGCCGAGCGGCTCCACCAGCTGGACGTAGGAGGATCCGCCGGGCGCGTCCGTCACGTGCAGCAGTGCCTCGCGGACGCCCTGCTCCTCGTTCACCTCGCGGCTCACCACGGTGAGGTCGAAGGCGGACTCGTAGAACGCGATCTTCTCTGCCAGGTCGCGGCAGGCGATCCCCACGTGGTCGATGCGGGTCAGCACCCGTTCCTCCCTCGATCGTCCACCCGGCTATCCGGCGTGCCCGCGACGGTATCGTGAAGAGGTCGTCCCGCACTAGGCCGTGTCCCGTGGGTCCTTGTGGATGCGGGCGGTGTCCAGGCGGCGTCCGGCAAGGCGGAGGAGGAGTCAATAGTGGCACTATTGGCGACGACAACGCCGCCGGTCGTCGTCCGGGCGCCGGTCCGCGCCGCTGGAGATCCACGGGACACGGCCTAGTGCCGTTGCGGGGCGCGCGGCAGCGGAGGTATTGCGATGCGGGAAGCGGTCATCGTCGCGGGAGCCAGGACGCCGTTCGGGCGGATGCTGGGCTCGCTCAAGGATTTCAAGGGAACCGAACTCGGCGCTATCGCGATCAAGGCGGCGATGGAGCGCGCGGGAATCAGCGGAGACCAGGTCGAGTACGTGATCATGGGGCAGGTGCTCCAGGCCGGCGCCGGCCAGATTCCCTCCCGGCAGGCCGCCGTTGCCGCCGGGATCCCGATGACCGTCCCCTCCATCACGATCAACAAGGTGTGCCTGTCCGGGCTGGACGCCATCGTCCTCGCGGCGCAGCTCATCCGGGCGGGCGAGTTCGACGTGGTCGTCGCGGGGGGCATGGAGTCGATGACGGGCGCGCCGCACCTGCTGCCGGGCGCGCGGTCCGGCTTCAGGTACGGCCCGGCCCAGCTGATCGACGCGATGGCTTATGACGGCCTGACCGACGCCTTCGACCACGTGTCGATGGGCGAGTCCACCGACCGGCACGTCGCCAGGGTGGGCATCAGCCGCGAGGACCAGGACACCTACGCCGCCCGGTCGCACCAGCGGGCGGCAGAAGCGCAGAAGAACGGCCTGCTCGACGACGAGATCGTGGCCGTCCAGGTGCCGCAGCGCAAGGGTGATCCGGTGACGTTCGGCACGGACGAGGGTGTGCGCCCGGACGCCTCGGCCGAGTCGCTGGGCAGGCTCCGCCCGGCGTTCAGCGCGGCAGGCACGGTCACGGCAGGCTCGTCGTCGCCCATCTCCGACGGGGCGTGCGCCGTGGTGGTGATGTCGGCCGAGGCGGCGGCGGCCCGCGGCCTGCCCGTGCTGGCCGCGATCGGGGCGCATGGCAACGTGGCCGGGCCGGACAACTCGCTGCTGTCGCAGCCTTCCAACGCCATCAAGCATGCGCTCGGCAAGGCGGGCAGGACCGTCGGCGACCTCGACCTGATCGAGATCAATGAGGCGTTCGCCGCCGTCGCGCTGCAGTCCATGCGCGACCTGGGGGTGGGACCGGACCAGGTCAACGTCAACGGCGGCGCGATCGCCCTCGGTCACCCGATCGGAGCGTCGGGTGCGCGGATCGCGCTGCACCTGGCGCACGAGCTGCGCCGCAGGGGCGGCGGCCTGGGGGCGGCCGCGCTGTGCGGCGGCGGCGGCCAGGGTGACGCCCTGCTGCTCCGGGTGCCCGGCGCGTGAGCCAGTCGTCACGGCCGTGACTGACCGCCCCGCGCCCGCTTCCTGGGGGCAGGACGCCGGCGACCCCGGCCGGTTGATCGAGCGGGCCAGGCGGGGCGATACCCGGGCGCTGGCCCGGCTGATCTCGCTGGTCGAGGACGGCGCGCCGCAGCTCCGGCAAGTCATGCGGGCGCTGGTGCCGCTGGCCGGCGGCGCGCGGGTGATCGGGCTGACCGGCCCGCCCGGCGTGGGCAAGTCCACGATCACCGGCGCGCTGGTCAAGGCGTATCGCCGCCAGGACCTGCGGGTCGGCGTGCTGGCCGTGGACCCGAGCTCGCCGTTCACCGGTGGCGCCCTGCTCGGCGACCGGGTCCGGATGCAGGACCACGCCCTTGACAGCGGAGTGTTCATCCGGTCCATGGCCAGCCGCGGGCATCTCGGCGGGCTGGCCGCCGCCACGCCACAGGCGCTGCGGGTGCTGGACGCGGCCGGCTTCGACCTGATCATGATCGAGACGGTGGGGGTGGGACAGGCCGAGGTGGAGATCGCCGGGCTGGCCGACAGCACGATCGTCCTGGTCGCACCCGGCATGGGTGATGCGATCCAGGCGGCCAAGGCCGGCATACTCGAGGTGGCCGACATGTTCGTGGTCAACAAGGCGGACCGCCCGCAGGCCCAGCAGACGGTGCGGGATCTGCGCAACATGATCGCGCTCGCCCCGCCGGCCGAAGGTCCGGGGGGAGGGCCGCCATGGAAGACCCCGATCGTCAGCACGGTGGCCACCACGGGGGAGGGCGTGGCGGACCTCGTGGCCCGGCTGGACGCGCACTGGTCCTGGCTGGCCGGCAACGGCGAGCGGGAGCGGCGCCGGCTGGCCCGGGCCAGGGAGGAAGTGACCGCGCTGGCTGTGGCCTCGATCCGCCACCGGATGGGCCGTCTGCCCGAGGGCAACGGGCTGGACGAGGTGGCGGGCCGGGTGGCCGTCGGGGAGCTGGACCCGTACGCCGCGGCCGATCAGCTCGTCGGCACGCTGGTCACGACGAACGCGGCGGGCGATTCCCCCGCCACCGGCCGGCGCTGACGGCGCTGGGCGGCCCGGCATCCGTTCTTCGGGCTGGCTCAGGCCGTACGGGTCGGAATCCCCGATACGGTGGCGATGTGGCCAAGCCGCTTGAGCTGCCCTTTGACCCGATCGCGCGGGCGGCGCAGATCTGGGAGCGACGGTTCGGCCCGCCGTCGGCCATGGCCGCCGTCACCTCGATCATGCGGGCGCAGCAGATCCTGCTCGGCGAGCTCGACCGGATCCTGCGGCCGCACGGGCTGACCTTCGCCCGCTACGAGGCGCTCGTGCTGCTGACCTTCAGCCGGGACGGCGCGCTGCCGTTGCGGGTGATCGGCCAGCGGCTGATGGTGCACCCGACCAGCGTGACCAACACGATCAGCCGGCTGGAGAAGCAGGGCATGGTGGTGCGCAGGCCCAACCCCCGTGACGGCCGGGGCACGCTGGCCGAGATCACCGGGCGGGGCCGCGCGGTCGTCAGCCGCACCACCGAAGAGCTCATGTCCGCCGGGTTCGGCATGAGCGGCTACGATTCCGGCCAGCTCGCCGAGATCTTCGACTTGCTGCGCGGGCTGCGGCTGGCGGCGGGCGATTTCACCGCGGTCCGGCCGCCGGAGGCCGGGGTCTCGCCGCCGAGCGCCGCGCCTAGCCGTTCTTGATGGATGAACGACGCCAGGTCAAGCCGCCGTTGAACGTGAACCACACGGCGTCCTGGCTCGCGACGGCGGGGACGGCGACGCCCTGGGTCGGGTAGGTCAGGCCGGCGTAGCTGAAGCCGCCGGGCGGCCCTGACTGCCCCAGCTTCCAGGTCGCACCGTTGTCGGCGGAGGCGCTGAGGCCGCCGGTCGAGCCGAGCACCAGCTGGCCGCCGCTGCCCGCGGCCAGCGAGGTCACCGCCCCCGGCGCGCTGAGCTGGCCCTTTTGTTGCCAGGTGGAGCCGCCGTCCGATGACGCGTAGATGGTCTCGCTCTCCTGCCCGCTGGCCGCTCCGGCCGCGCCGCCCCCCGGGCAGGCGAGCGCCAGGCTCTCAGAGGTGGCGGCGGCGAGCTGGCCGCCCGACGGGCGCCCGTCCGGCTGCGGTGCCCCGGGCACGCAGGGCAGCGCGGCCCGGCTGACCGCCGTCCAGGGCGCGGTGCCGGTGATCGGGCCGCCCAGCAGCGTCCCGTCCGGCTGGTACCAGTAGCCCCGCTGGGAGGTGAGCACGAGGACCGACGAAGAGGCCGCCCCGGTCACGCCGAGCGGGCCGGACGCGCCGGACGCGCTGGCCACGCCGGGGACCGGGTGCCAGTGGTCCTCGGCCGGCCCCGAGACGTAAAGGTAGAAACGCGTGCAGTTCGCGGCGAAGTCCGGCCCGCTGCCCGAGCACTGGGCGAAGACGGCGAACGCCGCCGTGCCCACGGTCTCCAGGCTGATCACCCGCAAGCCCCCGGTGGACACCTGGGTCCAGGTCTGGCCGCCGTCGTGCGTGGCCCACAGCTGCGGTCCGTAGGCCCAGCCGTCCGACAGATTCAGGAACCGGACCTGGCTCACCCCGCTCGCGCCGTCCGGCGGGCCGGTAGCCGGAGCGGGTAGGCCGGACCAGCTGCCGCCGGCGTTGTCGGTTCGCGCCATCGAGGTGCAGATGTCACTGGTCCCGGAGGCGCCGCAGTGCCCGGGCGTCCCGGCCTGGCCGATCAACCACCCGGTCTGCGGTCCGACGAAGGTGACCGAGGTCGCCGCGAAGTTCGGCGGTACGGACGGCAGCGTGGACGCGGGCGTGCCGGTGGCCTGCGTGCGCTGCGACGGCTGAGCCTGCGGGGAACTAGGCTGGCTGGTGGCACTCGTCGCGTTGCCCGCCGGGTTCGAAGGCGAGGGATGCAGCACCGACGGCATCATCCGGGGCAGCGTCACCGCGGCGACCACGATCACGGCCGCGGCCGCGCCGGCCGACGCGGCCGACAGCAGGGCGCGCCGCCGTTTGCGCCGCCGGGCGCGCTTGATGATCTGCTCGAAGGTGCCCGGCGGCGGCTGCAACGGCTCCACCTCCCGCTCCAGCCAGCTCTCGAACTCGTCGCGCGGTTCAGTCACGTCCGGCCCCCTGGATGTGGGCCCGCAGCTCCGCCCGCGCCTGGAACAGGTCGGCTTTGATCGTTCCCTCCGGCCGGCCAAGCATCACGGCCACCTCGCGCACGGGGAACCCCGCGTAATAGTGCAGCAGGAACGCGCTGCGCAGCCGGGCGGGCAGGGCGTGGATGAGCTGGCGCACGTCCACGTCCTCGGAGGCGGCCGGGGCGCGCTCTCCGGCGGCTGTCGCGGAGAAGGTGCGCATCGCGCGGCGTTCCCTTTCTGTCTTGCGCCAGTGGTCACGGACCAGGTTGGTTGCGATCGTGTAGAGGTAGCTCTGCGGGTTGTCAAGGGATGACCAGCGGGCCAGGAGGCGGGTGAACGCCTCCGAGGCGATCTCGTGCGCGGTCTCGTCGTCATCGACGAGCCGCCTGACCCAGCCGGCCAGCCGCGGGTAGCAGCCATTGAACAACTCCTCCGCCGCGGCGGTGTTGGTGCTGGCGAACCGGCCCACGCCGTCTCCCCTGCTGGTCGTGCGCGTGCGAGGAGCGATCCGCCGCTCCGGCAAGACCACGACGCCGGCGTGTACCGCGGCACACGCAGCGTCCTCCGGGTAACAGCGCACGGGATTCCCCCCACATTCTGCCGCATCCGCCTGGCCTGGGCGCATGCCATAACGCCCGGGCACCCTTGTAGACGGCGGACGGTCCCGTTTGGTTGTGGCCGGGCTAGACTGGTGCGGGAGAAATATTAGGACGTCCTACTATTTCCCAGGGCCTTCCCGGGCCCTCGAGACCCGGCGGCAGGGGAGGAAGAATGACGGACGGGCGAGATATCCGGGCCGGAGACATCCAGGCTGGAGATGTCCAGGATCGGGCGCAGGCGGGCAGGCAGCGCTGGCAGCGACGGTACGACGAGTCGCGGGTGCGCGACGCGGACTTCACCACGCTGTCCGGGCTCGAGGTCGCCCCGGTGTACGGGCCGGCGCCCAGGGCCGCGCCACCCGGGTTCGAGCGCATCGGCTGGCCCGGGGAGTACCCGTTCACCCGCGGCCTGTACCCGACCGGGTACCGGGGGCGGGCCTGGACCATCCGCCAGTTCTCCGGGTTCGGCAGCGCGCGGCAGACCAACGAGCGCTACAAGATGCTGCTGCGCGCGGGTGGCGCCGGGCTGTCGGTCGCCTTCGACATGCCCACGCTGATGGGGCGCGACTCCGACGACCCGCGCTCACTCGGGGAGGTCGGGCACTGCGGCGTGGCCATCGACTCCGCCGCCGACATGGACATCCTGTTCTCCGGCATCCCGCTGGCGGACATCACCACGTCGATGACGATCAGCGGCCCGGCGGTGCCGGTCTTCTGCATGTACCTGGCCGCCGCGGAACGGCAGGGCGCCGAGCTGGGCGGGCTCGACGGCACGCTGCAGACCGACATCTTCAAGGAGTACATCGCCCAGAAGGAGTGGTTGTTCCGTCCCGAGCCGCACCTGCGGCTGATTGGCGACCTGATGGAGTACTGCGGGCGCGCCATCCCCGCCTACAAGCCGCTGTCGGTGTCCGGCTACCACATCAGGGAGGCGGGCGCCACGGCCGCGCAGGAGCTCGCGTTCACCCTGGCGGACGGCTTCGGCTACGTGGAGCTGGGCCTGTCCCGCGGGCTCGACATCGAGAAGTTCGCGCCGGGCCTGTCGTTCTTCTTCGACGCGCATATCGACTTCTTCGAGGAGATCGCGAAGTTCCGCGCGGCCCGGCGGATCTGGGCCCGCTGGATGCGAGACAAGTACGGCGCGCGTACCGAGCGGGCGCAGTGGCTGCGCTTCCACACCCAGACCGCGGGCGTGTCGCTGACCGCCCAGCAGCCCGATAACAACATTGTGCGCACCGCCATCGAGGCGCTGGCCGCGGTGCTCGGCGGGACCAATTCGCTGCACACGAACGCCTTGGACGAGGTGCTCGCGCTGCCCAGCGAGAAGGCGGCGGAGATCGCGCTGCGCACCCAGCAGGTGATCATGGAGGAGACGGGCGTGGTCAACGTGGCCGACCCGCTCGGCGGCTCGTGGTACCTGGAGGCGCTGACCGGCAAGCTGGAGGAGGAGGCGGAGGAGATCTTCGCACGGATCCTGGAGATGAGCCCGGACGACTCGATGACCGGCGGAATCCTGCGCGGCATCGAGGAGGGCTGGTTCTCCTCGGAGATCGCCGAGTCCGCCTTCACCTACCAGAAGAAGCTGGAGAAGGGCGATAAGAAGGTCGTCGGCGTGAACGTCCATACCGACACCTCCGAAGCGCCGCTGGAGATCCTGCGGGTCTCCCACGAGGTGGAGCGCGAGCAGGTCAGAGCGCTGCGAGAGCGCCGGGCAACGCGCGATCAGGCGGCGGTGGATGCGGCCCTTGAGGCGATGATCGCGGCGGCCAGGTCCGGGGAGAACATGGTTCCGCCGATGCTGGGCGCCGCCCGGGCCGAGGCGACCTTGGGCGAGATCTGCGAAGCCCTGCGCGAGGAGTGGGGCGACTACACCGAGCCCCCCATGTTCTGACCGGGCACCCAGAGCCTGATTCAGAACGCCGGGCCTGTCGTAGGTGGCCACTACCGTGGCCGCGTGCCTATGAAGATCGGCGAGGTTATCCGCCTCTTAGAAGAGGACGGGTGGACCCTGAAGCGGGTAACGGGTTCACATCGCCACTACGCCCACCCCGTGAAGCCTGGCCTGGTTACCGTCGCGGGCAAGCTGAGCGCTACCTTGAAGCCGAAGACCCAGGCGAGCATTCTGAGACAAGCGGGCCTGCGAAGGGAGCGACCGTGAGGGGCTACATAGTCGTCTTCGAAGGAGATGACGAAGCTGGCTATTCGGCCTACTCCCCGGATCTGCCCGGGGTCGTCGCCGCCGGTGAGACCCGGCCCGAGACCGAACGGTTGATGTTGGAGGCCATGGCGGAGCACCTCGCCCTGCTCCGGCAGGCGGGTGAGGTCGTGCCGGAGCCGGTTGAGGCGGCCAGCGTGACGATGCTGGACCCTGCCGCGGCGTAGGAGCCACCGGCTCCCGGGCTGCGGGCTGGCGCGGCCTGAGAAGCGGCGGGCATGAGGCAGGATAAAGGCATGCAGCCGCAGCAGTTTTCCCTCTACGGCGCCGTCGATCTCGGCGCGCGCCAGTCCGCCGCTCAGCGCAGGCAGCAGCAGGCGGAACGCGCCAGCGCGCAGGCCCCGCCGGGCGATGGCGCGGCCGTCGGCGCCAGTGTGTCCGAGGTCACCGAGGAGACCTTCACGACCGAGGTGGTCGAGCGCTCCCGCTCGGTGCCCGTGATCGTGGATCTGTGGGCGGAGTGGTGTCAGCCCTGCAAGCAGCTCAGCCCGGTGCTGGAGAAGCTCGCCGCCGAGGCGGGCGGGCGCTGGGTGCTGGCCAAGGTGGACGTGGACGCCAACCCTCAGCTCAGCGCGGCCCTCCGGGTGCAGAGCATCCCCATGGTCATCGCCGTGATCGCGGGCCAGATGGTGGACGGCTTCCTGGGCGCGCTGCCCGAGGCCCAGGTGCGCGAGTGGCTCACCCAGGTGCTGGCCGCCGCGGAGCAGCTTGGCGTGGGGCCGGCCCAGGACGGGGGAGACGGCGCGGAGCAGGCGGGGCTGGCGGACCACCAGCCGGCGGGCAGCCAGCCGGGTGGCCAGCCTGGCGGGCAGCCGGGCGCGCCGGGCCCCTCGGCCACCGGCGGCGGGCCGGCATCCCCTCGCTCGGAGTACGAGGCCGCGCAGGAGGCGATGGCGCGCGGCGACTTCGACACGGCGGCCGTCGTTTTCGAGCAGGTCCTGGCGGCCACACCGGATGATCCGGTGGCCAAGGCCGGCCTCGCCCAGGTGGATCTGATCCGGCGGGTGAACTCCTATGACCAGGCGCAGGCTCGCCGGGCTGCCGCCGAGCACCCCGGGGACGTGGACGCGCAGGCCCGGGTGGCCGACCTCGACCTGGCCGCGGGCAAGATCGACGAGGCGTTCGACCGCCTGCTGGGCACGATCCGGCGCACCAGCGGGGACGAGCGCGACCGCGCCCGGCGCCACCTGGTCAGCCTCTTCGAGATCTTCCCGCCCCGGGACCCGCGGGTCGTCAGGGCCAGGTCAACCCTGTCCAGCCTGTTGTTCTAGGCTGTAGTTCCCCCCAACGGGGAACCGACATAGGCGCTGACCAGGCGAAACAGTCTCGACCCAGGACTACGTAGTCATGTGATTTCCACGATCGAGGGCGTTTCTACCTGGTCAAACAAGTCAGCCGATCAGCCTGGGGGGACTTCGGTCCAGGGCTCACGGTCACGCGAGCGACCGCCGCGTCGAGCAAGGTGGAGAGAGCCCAGCGCGTCGATGGTCAGCGGGGGCCGGGGTCGCGCTGGTCGCTCCCCGCGAGCTGCTCCAGGACGGGCAGCGCGGCGGCGAGCGCGGCGAGCTGATCGGGACGCAGCAGCGCCAGGCTGCCGGCCAGCGCGGTCGTGCTGTCCCGCCGGATCCGGTCCAGCACGTCGTGGCCGCGCCGGGTGATCGCCAGCGTGCTGGCCCGGGCATCCCCGGCCACCGCCCGGCGCTCCACGTAGCCCCGGTCTTCGAGCGCGGCTACCAGCCTGGTCAGGGTGGACGGGGCGACGCCCTCCGCGGCCGCCAGCTCGGCCAGCCGCAGCGGCCCGGACCTGTCCACGGTGGAGAGCGCGGCCACCTGCGTCGGGGTCAGCCCGGCGAGCTGGTGCCGCCGCAGCATACGAGCCAGCCGGCCGATCGCCAGCCGCAGCCTGGCCGCGTCGATGACCGGCGCGTCATCCCCGGCGGCCACGCGGGGGACCTGGCCCGGGGTGGCCTCCGGCGGCGCGGGAAGTCCCGTCAGCGGCCGCTCCCAGCCCGGCTGGCTCCCGGCC
>DASZAD010000057.1:0-5662 GCA_035945415.1 Streptosporangiaceae bacterium | reverse complement strand
CTGGCCGGTGAGATCTACGGCTTCCTGGGGCCAAACGGGGCGGGCAAGTCCACGACGGTACGCATGCTGTGCACGCTGCTGGCGCCCAGCGGCGGCCGGGCGCTGGTCGCCGGAATTGACGTCGCTGCCGAGCCCGGCCGGGTCCGGCTTCACATTGGCGTGGCGCTGCAGGACGCGGCGCTTGACCCCAAGCAGACCGGCACCGAGCTGCTGCGCCTGCAGGGCAGGCTCTATGGCCTGTCACGCCGGGCGCTGGCCCGGCGGCTGGCGGAACTGGGTGAGCTGATCGAGCTGGGCGACGCCCTGGACCGGCCGATCGGGACCTACTCCGGCGGGATGAAGCGGCGGCTGGATCTGGCCGCGGCGCTGGTCCACAACCCGGAGGTCGTGTTCCTGGACGAGCCGACCACCGGCCTGGACCCGGCCAGCCGGGCCAAGGTGTGGTCCGAGATCCGTCGGCTCAACCAGCAGCTCGGCATGACCATCTTCTTGACCACGCAGTACCTGGAAGAAGCCGACGAGCTGGCCCACCGGGTCGGCATCATCGACCACGGCAGCATCGTGGCCGAGGGCACCCCCGCCGACCTGAAGCGGGCCATCGGCTCCGACGTCATCGTGGCCCGCGTCGAAGGCGACGCCGCCGGTGCGCGGACCGTCGTCGAGGCGGTACCCGGCGTGCGCAGCGTCGAAGCGCACGGCCACGAGCTGCTCATCGCCGCCGACGACGGCACCGCGGCCATCAGCGGCGTGGCGGTGGCGCTGGCCGGCAGCGCGGTGGCGGTACGCGACCTGACCCTGCGCACTCCGACGCTGGATGACGTGTTCCTGGAACTGACCGGCGCCCACATCGAACACAAGAACGCTCAGGAGAACCCGTCATGACTGCCCTCACCGACACCATCACCCTGCCCGCCTGCCGCGAGGTGATCAGGGCGCGCCCGGCCGGGTTCTGGCACGACCTGGCCTCCATCGCCGGGCGGGCCCTACGCGCCGTGCCCCGCGACCCCGCGGCCGTGATCCCTCCGGTATTCATCGCGCTGTTCTTCTTCGTCGTGAACATCGCCACGCTCAACAAGCTGACCGGACACCACCCGGGCTTCAGCTACCCGGCCTTCGAGATGGCCACCGCGATCCTGCTCGGCGTGACCGGCATCTCGCGCGCCCCCGCGCTCGTCCTGGACATCCAGTCTGGGTACCTGGACCGGCTGCTGCTGACCCCGGTGCGGCGCACCGCCATCCTGCTCGGCCACATGGCCGCCGACGTCGCGGTGGCCGCCGCGCTGACCGCGCCGATCTTGATCCTGGGAGCCATCCTTGGCGTGCGGTCCGGCACCGGGCCGGCCGGGATCGCGGCCTTCGTGCTGCTCGCAGCCCTGTGGAGCCTGTCCTTCGCCGGGTTCGGCTACGCCATCGCGCTCAAGACTGGCAACCCGGCCGCGGTGAACTCCGCCTTCCTGCTGTTCTTCCCGTTCTTGTTCCTGACCTCTTCCTACGTCCCCCGCAGCCAGCTGTCCGGCTGGCTGAGCACCGTCGCCGGCGTCAACCCCGTCACCTACCTGCTCGACGGCCTGCGGTCCCTGGTGCTCGGCCACGGCTGGCAGTGGAGCCAGCTGGCCGAGGCCATCGCCGCCATCGCCCTGGTCGCCCTGATCAGCATGACCATGTGCTTCGCCGCCCTGCGAGGGCGGGTCAAGCACAGCTCGCACGCCTGAGCCCGGCACGCGGATCGCCCCCATCACAAGGAGATGACATGACCGCAAGCACCGGCGTCGCCCGTGACGCTTCACGGCGCGCCCACCCGGCCGGACCGGTTCCGGCCCGGCCGGCCGCCGCGCCGGTGATGCTGAAGCACGGCGACCCGGACTACGACCAGGCGCGCACCGTGTGGAACGCGATGGTCGACCGGCGCCCGCGGATCATCGCCCGGTGCGCGAGCGCCAGCGAGGTGATCACGGCGGTCCGCGCCGCCCGCGACCAGGACCTGGAGATCGGGGTGCGCTGCGGCGGGCACAGCTGCCGGGCATCATGACTCGGGACTCTCTGAGTCGGCCGGCGGCGGCTGGGCTGCCCCGGTGCTGACGGCGGAGGCCTGGCCGAGCAGGCCAGCGTTTCCGGCGGGGTGCGGGTTCATAGCGGCAGGTATTCCCGGATCTTGCCGCGCACGTGCGGCCTGTGGTCGCCGAGGCGGACGCCGAGGGCGGGGAACTGCTCGGCGATCTGCTGGCCGGTCAGGGGCGCGGTGAGCGGGATATCGGCGTAGCCGCGGTCGTCGCGCTGCCATCTGCCGTCAGGCTGGACGGCGCGGACCCGGGCCACGGTGCCGTCCACGACGTAGACCACCCCTTTGAGCCGGTGCTCACGGACGGGCGCGACGGGCCACCACTTGCGGTCGGCTTCGAGCTGTACGCGCTCGCCCTGGCCGGTCTCGCCGTACCGGCGGTTCGTGTCGAGGTCGATCCTGCCGAGGCGGGTGTTGCGGTAGATGACCAGGCCGCCTGATAAGCCCAGTCCTGGAGGCTGAGCCGAACGCACTTTTCGCCAGTAACACTGAAGCGGCAGTCAAGTCTGCCCTTCGTACTTCTCCGAATCCTTGGAATAAGTTGAAAGACAGCGGCCAAGGAGCTTTCCGGGGGCAATCTGCCGCTGCAGCAGCACGGCTCCTAAGCGCCATTCCAGAAGTTCTGCTCGTAACCCGCTGTGAGACCGGCAGCTGAGGGGCGTTGACATCAGCCTCGCCGGGGGTTGGATCGAAGTTGCCACATCGTCCACCCAGCCGGCGAGGTCGTGATCAGTATGCGCCCGGTCAGCGTGTTCGCCAACAGTCCAGGGAGCGAGATCGAGCAGCTGCAGGCCGAGCTGCACGGCCGGTGGCGGCAGGCCACCCGGGCGGTCATGGTGCTGCTGTCGGCGCATGGCTTAGCACCGGCCCAGATCGCGGAGCTGCTGGACTGCCATCCGGCGACCGTGCGCCGCTGGGTCACCCGGTTCAACGAGGAGGGGGCAGCGGGGCTGGCGGACCGGCCGCGGTGCGGGCGGCCAGCGCTGGGCGGGCGGCGGCTGGCCGGGCGGATCGCGGAGCTGCTGGCCCGGCCGGGGCCGTGGACCCTGCCGCGGATCCGGCGGTACCTGGGCTGGCCGCAGGTCAGCCCGCGTACCTTGTACCGGCGGGTGCGGCTGGTGGCAATCTGGCGGCGGCCGAAGCTGACCGCCCGCGGCGACCCGGATCATGACCACGTGGTGGCCGGGATCGTGGCCCGGCTGATAAACCTGCCCGCCGCGCGGTGGTGCTAGCCGAGGACGAGACGCACCTGAACCTGCTGCCGCACGTGCGGGCCAGCTGGACGCTGCGCACCGCCCGCCCCCTGGTCCCGACCCCGGGCAGCAACCGCCAGGTCACCGTGTTCGGCGCGCTCGAGGTGACCTCCGGGGTGTGGGTGTACCGGCTGGGCCGCCGCTGCGCAGCGGACTTCATCGCCCTGCTGGACCAGCTGCTCGCCGCGTTCCCCCGCGCCCCGGTGATCGTGGTGATCTGCGATACCGACAGCATCCATCACGCCCGCACGGTCACCGCCTACCTGGAGAAACACCCTCGGCTGGAACTGCTCTACGGCGCACGGTACAGCCCGCACGACAACCCGGCGGAACGGATCTGGGCGCCGCTGAAGAACTACCTGGCCAACACCGCGGTGACCTGGCCGGGCCGGCTCAGGCAGATCCGCTCCTTCTTCCGCGCCCGCTCACCCGATCAGATGCTGGCCGCCGCCGCGCCCTGGACCAGCCCATGGCTGCCGCCGGGTTACGAGCAGAACTTCTGGAATGCGGCTTTAGTAACCAGAGCGTCTGGTCAGAATAATCTGACCTTCCGTTACCATTCGATATCGGATGGGTGATTGTGGTGGCGCGGTGGTGACTAAGAGTGCACACTGCGAACTGCCAGGCGGAGGGGGCGGCGATGTCGAAGAGGGTTAGGGATCACGAGGGTGTCGTGGCCAGCATCCGCAGCGCCATCGAGGCAAGCCCTGAGAGTTCATGGCGCGTAAGCTGGCACTGCCCCCGTGGCCTGCTCGGCTGCTGCAGATGAGATGCCGGGAATGCGCGGCAGAGGCTGCTGATGCTCGGTTCTGCGTCCGGTGCGGGGCCCCTGCCGTCCATCAGCTGTCCGTGGCTGCCGACCCGGGCGCCCAGGTAACTTCGTCCTTTGACGCCAGCGCGGGACAGCAACTGCCCTCACGGCCCGCACCCGACGCGGAAGCTGGCGGCGTCATGCTCGCCGGGTGGGTCGAGGCGCGCGGATTTTCGACCACCCGCCTGCGGTATGGCTATGACCGGGAGGAGGTTGACGCCTTCCTCACGGAAATTCGCGACTCGTTCCTCGGACTAAGGCAACCATCTCTGACACCAGAGGAGATTCGGGGCAAGTGCTTCTCGACCACCCGCCTGCGGCCTGGTTACGACGAGAAGGAGGTCGACGACTTCCTCGATGAGGCCGAATTGCGGCTTTCTGCTCTGGTCTTGCCGTCCGGCGCGAGGCCAGGCAAGAACAACGCGGGGCCAGGCAAGAACCTGGACGACTGGCGCGTCTGCATTGCGTTCAGTGACCTGCCGCGCCAGCTGGAGTCCCGCCGGCAGGCGCTTATCCCTGCATTGCGCATCCGCCTCAGCGGTCAGGTAGCGGTCAGCTCGAACAAGACCCAGATCTTCTTGTACGCCCCCAGCGCCGGATCGGCTGATGAGGCCGCACAAGTGGCACGTGAGGTGCTCGCGCGGCACGGCGTCGGCGCGCCCGTCCGGACGGAGCGCTGGAGCCCGCGGGAACAGGGGTGGCGGGATGCGGCGGACGAGCCGTCCTTCGATCCCGTTGCCGAGCGGCAGGCTGTGCACGAATACCGTCAGCAGCAAGAGCGTGAAGCGTCGGCGACGACCCGCTTCCCCGCCTGGCAGGTGCGGGTCGACTTGCCGTCACACCGCGATGTGGCAGCGCTGGCCGGGCATCTTGCAGCCCAGGGATGGCGGGTCCGGCGGCACCGCAGATACCTCATCGTCGGGGCGGACTGCGAAGACGACGCCAAGGGCCTCGCCCTGGCGCTCTCCGGTGACGGCCACGCTGATGCGGATACGGCCTTCCGGATCGGGCGGATCAGCTTTAGCTACATGCATGCCTATATTCACTTCCCCACCTGTAGTTGATCCAGGCCGTTTGAGGGTCTTGCGACCCACGTTACGGCCAGAAGGCCCGGTATCAACATGGCGACGAAGAAGAAGCACACGCGCAGCTCGCGTGCCTCGCGCGCTTCCCGTGCGAGATACAGGACCCGCAGGACCCATGACCGGGCTGGTGACAGGCCCGCAGCCACGGTGCCTACCAGCCTCAGGGCCAACACCGCGGTGACCTGGCCGGGCCGGCTCAGGCAGATCCGCTCCTTCTTCCGCGCCCGCTCACTCGATCAGATGCTGGCCGCCGCCGCGCGCCGGACCAGCCCATGGCTGCCGCCGGGTTACGAACAGAACTTCTGGAATGGCGCTTAGATGCACTGGAGCAGCTTGGGATTGTCCTTGTCCGCGACGGCGAACTAGAACGTCTCGCACCCACAGTTCAGAGCAGCAAGGGCCCACAGTGGCTGAGAGAGGCGTTGGAGAAGAACGTACACCTTAGTGAGCCAGC
>DASZAD010000056.1:0-2749 GCA_035945415.1 Streptosporangiaceae bacterium | reverse complement strand
TCGAGGCCAGCTGGGATCCGGAGCTGAGCCTGGTGCGCTGGCGGGAACTGCTGGCCGACGCGGGGTGGGCGTGCCCGGCCTGGCCGAACGGCTGGTGCGGGCGGTCGCTGCCGGCCGGCCTGGCCGCGCTGACGACTGAGGCACTCGCCGGCGCCGGAGTACCCGGTCCGGCCGAAGGGGTCGGCGTGGGGCTGGCCGGGCCGGTGCTCATCGAGCACGGGACCGATGCGCTCAGGGAACTATTCGTCAGGCCCACCGTCACCGGCGAGATCACCTGGTGCCAGCTGTTCAGCGAGCCAGGTGCGGGCTCGGACCTGGCCGGGCTGGCCACCCGGGCCGAGGCGGTCGCCGACGGGTGGCTGGTGACGGGGCAGAAGGTCTGGTCGACCGGAGCGGCGACCGCGGACTTCGGGCTGCTGCTGGCCCGCACCGACGCCAGCGTGCCCAAGCACCGCGGCATCACCTGCTTCGTGCTGCCGATGCGCCAGCCGGGTGTGCGGGTGCGCCCGCTGCGGCAGATGAACGGGCACGCCTCGTTCAACGAGGTGTTCCTGGATCAGGCCAAGGTCCCGGCCGCCTACCTGATCGGCGAGCAGGGTGGCGGCTGGACGGTCGCGCTGTCGATCCTCGCGCACGAGCGCCGCCTGGCCGCATCCCGGCCCGGCCCGGTGCCGGCCGGGGCGACCGGGCGGGCCTGGCGGGAGGCGATCGCGGAGCGGACCTCGATCAGCGAGCCGCACAAGTGGTACCCGCAGCGAGCCGGCCGACCGGATCTGGTCACCGGCCGGGCGGTCACGCACGGCCTGGCCGGCGACCCGCTGGTGCGCCAGGAGATCGCCCGGCTCGTGGAGCTGGCCTGGTCGGCGCGGTGGACGGCCGAGCGTGCCGCCGCCGCGCGGGCGGCGGGCCGGCCGCCCGGGCCGGAAGGCTCGCTGGGCAAGCTGGCCAGCAGCGTCATCGCCCGGCAGGCGGCGCGGGTACACGCGCTGATCGCCGGGCCGCACGGCATGCTGGCCGGGCCCGGATCGCCGCTGGACGGGACGATCGCCGAGATCTTCCTCTCCGTGCCGGGCATCTCCATCGCGGGCGGCACCGACCAGATCCAGCGGACGATCATCGGCGAGCGGATCCTCGGCCTGCCCCGGGAGCCCGATCCCAGCCGGAATCTGCCCTTCCGCGAGGTGCCCGGTGCCTGACCTGGACCGAGACGGCGTCCGCATCAGATACCAGACCTTCGGGCCACCGGACGGTGCCACGCCGCTCCTGCTCACCCACGGCTTCTCGGCATCGTCGGCGATGTGGCAGCCGAACATCGCGGCGCTCGCCGCCGCGCGGCCGGTCATCACCTGGGACCTGCGCGGCCACGGCGGCAGCGACGCGCCGGCCGACCCGGCGCGCTACTCAGCGCAGGCCTGCGTGGCGGACATGGCCGCGCTGCTCGACTCGTGCGGGACCGCGCGCGTGGTGGCCGGCGGGCTGTCCCTCGGCGGGTTCCTGTCGCTGGAGTTCTGCCTGGCGCACCCGGACCGGGTCGCCGGGCTGGTGCTGTGTGACACCGGCCCGGGCTACCGTCGCGATGAAGCGCGGCAGCGGTGGAACGACCGGGCCATCGCCCTCGCCGAGCGCCTGGAGCGCGACTCGTCCGGCGACTCGGCTCGCGGGCTGGCCCTCGCCGCCCGCGGCATTCTCACCCAGCGCGACGCACGGGTGATCGACGCGCTGCCAGGAATCACGATCCCGGCGCTGGTGCTCGTCGGCGCCCGGGACAAGGACTACCTCGGCGCGGCCGAGTACATGGCGGCGAAGCTTCCCCGGGCCGCGCACGCGGTGATCCCGGAGGCCGGCCACGTATGCAACGTCGACCAGCCGGACCTGTTCAGCCAGCAGGTGCTCGCCTTCCTGGAGCAGGAAGCCGGTTCGTTGTGACAACTTTTGTCTTTACCGATGAGCAGCAGGATCTGCGGGCCATGGTACGGCGGTTCCTGGCGGAGAAATCGCCGGTCAGCGAGGTGCGGCGGCTGATGGCGACCGAGCCCGGGTACGACCAGGCGGTCTGGGCGCAGCTCGGGCAGCTCGGGCTCGCCGGGCTCATCATCCCGGAAAAGTACGGCGGCGCGGGCTGCGGGCCGGTAGAGCAGCTTGTCGCGTGCGAGGAGATGGGTGCGGTGCTGCTGTGCGCGCCGTATCTGGCCAGCGCCGTGCTCGCCACCTGGGCCCTGCTGGCCAGCGGCGACCCGGTCGCGCAAGCGGACCTGCTGCCCGCGATGGCGTCCGGCGAGAGCATCGCCACGCTCGCGGTGCCGGAAGACGACGGCTCGTGGGCGCCGGCGGAGTTCAGGGTCACCGCCCGCCGGTCCGGTGAGGAGTACCTGCTGGACGGGCGCAAGTCGTTCGTGCTCGACGGGATGGTCGCGGATCTGATCCTCGTCGCCGCGTCGTCCGATGAGGGGCCCGTTCTGCTCGCGGTCGACGGCGGTGCGCCGGGCCTGTCCCGTCACGCGATGCAGACCCTCGACCTGACCCGCAAGCAAGCCGTGCTCACGTTCAGCGGGACTCCGGGCCGGCTGGTAGGCCAGCCCGGGGCGGGCTCACAGATCGTGGCGCAGGCGATTCGCGGTGGCGTGCTCGCGCTGGCCGCGGAGCAGGTCGGCGGGGCGCAGCGCTGCCTGGACATGGCGGTGGCGTACGCGAAGGTCCGGCATCAATTCGGCCGGGCGATCGGCAGTTTCCAGGCGATCAAGCACATGTG